>NZ_JBHSLW010000019.1:0-113917 GCF_042657265.1 Allobosea eneae | reverse complement strand
AAAAGGCGCCCTCGGCAGATCGAGTGCGCTTCCCCTCATCGCGCTCGCGCCCTCGGGCAACAGATGAGGGATTCGGTCTCGATCTGAAAAAGGCTTTGCCAACGCAGCGTCCGTGTTAACGCTCGCAGCTCGTGGCTGCGGTCAGGCGCTTTCCAAAAAGCTGATGACATCATCGAGAACGGGCGCACGCCAGGCAATAACGCGGGCGAGCGAGGCCGCCGTCCCTGCGTGCCCTAGGCCCGGGTAGATCTTGAGCATCACCGAGCGCGCTCCTGCACGTCGTAGCGCCGCGGCCAGTCTCTGGCTGTTGCGGGGCAGGACGGTTGTGTCGTCGGCGCCGGTGGCGAGCAGGATCGGCGGCACATCCGCACGCGCGAAACTGACAGGTTGCGTCCGCTCGAGGCTAGGCGCGTTGCCGAAGGCGGCTTTGGTGACGTCGAGGTCGAGCGGCAGGAAGTCGTAAGGGCCCGATAAGCCGACGGCCGATCGGATGATGCTCGACGAAAGACCAGCACGAGCGAGATAGCCCCTGTCGAGTGTCAGCATCATCGCGTTGTAGGCCCCCGCCGAATGTCCCATGAGATGGATCCGGCGCGGGTCGCCACCAAAACGGGCTATGTTGTCACGCACGAAGCGCAGCGCTGCGGCACCATCCTCGACGAAGACCGGGAAGCGCACTTCCGGCACAAGCCGGTAATCGGCGATCACCGTGACGAAGCCGCGCGCAGCCAGGGCATCGCCGACGAAGGCGTAGCTCTCCTTGGCGCCGCTGGCCCATGACCCGCCATAGATGAAGAAGACGACCGGGCGACCGGCTCCGCCGCTGCTCGGGAGGTAGATATCCATCGTCTGCCGTGGGTGGGCACCATAGGCGACATCCCGCGCGCCCTGGTTAAAGGCGCCGGGCCTCAGCGCGGCGCAGCCACTGAGAACGATGGTCGACAGCGCCGCCATGACAGCGCGCCTGGAATTCAAGATGGTCATGAGCGCCTTCGCATTGCCGGCCATGCGATGGATACGCCGGATGGAGCGCGCTGGATCCCGGATCGGTCGATCGGCTCGATGTAGTCCGGAAACGTAGATCCTGCGTATCTGTGGGCACAGGCCAATGGAGATCGTCATGCGCTTCGTCGTCGGTTACGTCGCCTTTCTCGTCGCCTTCGGCATCTGCGATGCGATATGGCTCGGCACGATGACGACCAGGCTCTATCGCCCGGCGCTCGGTGACCTGATTGTGGAGCCGATCCGCTATGTGCCTGCGGCCCTGTTCTATTTCGGCTTCCCGCTTGGCGTCCTGCATTTTGCGGTGATGCCGGCCCTGCGCGGCGGCGGCGCGAACGATGCGCTCGTCAACGGCGCCCTGATCGGCCTGCTCGCCTATGCAACCTATGACCTGACGAACTATGCCACCTTGCGGCCTTGGACCCTGACGATCACGCTCGCCGACATCATCTACGGTACTGTCGTGGTCGGTTTCTGCAGCTGGGTCGCCTACGAGGTGGCGCGCCGCGTTGGCGGCTGAAGCAGGGGCTATCGCCGCTTTATCGCTGACCGATCAGACGGGGCGCAGCCGGTAGTGGTTGACGCCCCAGGCTTCGCCGCCGGAGTGCCCGAACAGTCCGCTCGTCGCGAGGAAGAACAGGCGCCAGCGGCGGCGCCAGAGCGGCGCGTTGTCGCCGTAAACCTCGCGCAGGATGGGGTCGATGGCCGGCAGGTTGCGATCGAAATTCGCCAGCCAATCGTCCGCGGTGCGCCGATAATGCTTACCGCCCCAGCGCCATGCCTCCTCGACTGCGAAGAGGTCGGGAAACTCGTACGCCAGTGCCGCGCTGGGCATGATCCCGCCGGTGAAGAAGTGCTGCGCGATCCAGTCGGCATCGTCGCCGACATCGAAGCGGTAGCAGCCCCGCGCATGCGCGAAGATGTGGATGAACAAGCGTCCGTTCGGCTTCAACCAGCCATGGACGCGCCCGAGCAGCGAGCGCCAGTTCGCCATGTGCTCGAACATTTCGACCGAAACCACGCGGTCGAAGCGCTCTTCGATGGCGAAGTCGTTCATGTCGGCGGTGATGACGCGAAGATTGCCGAAACCGTGCTCGCGCGCCTGTTTTTCAATGAAGGCACGCTGCGAGGCCGAATTCGAGACCGAGACGATGCGCGCCATCGGATACGCCTGAGCCATCCAGAGCGAGAGCGAGCCCCAGCCGCAGCCGAGCTCGAGGATGTCCTGTCCGTCTGCGAGGCCGGCATGCTCGGCGCTCAAGGCGAGCGCCCGATCTTCGGCCGCCGCCAGCGTATCACCGGGTTCGGCGTAGTAGCAGCAGGAATATTTTCGCCTCGGCCCCAGCACCTGCTCGAAGAAGGCGGCCGGCACCTCGTAATGCTGAGCATTGGCGGCATCGGCATGCAGCGCGATCGGCAGTTCCGCCATTTCCCGTGCGAAACCGGCCGCATTGCCGGGCTTGGCCATGAGGTTACGATCCGTTCGCCCGACGAGCGTGGCGATCACCATGCGGCTGACCGCATCGGGCACTGGCAGGGTCTCGCCCCAGCTCGAAAGCCTCTGCATGATCGTCATGACCCGGCTCCTTTGGGCGGGAGTGGAATGAAGGGGCTGGTCCGGAGCTGGTAGTCGCGATAGGCATCCCCATGCTTGGCGAGCATATGCTCCTCGAGTGGCGGAATGCCGGATACCCGCACGAGGAGCAGGGTGATCGCGGCGGGTGCGAGCCAGGCGAGCCAGCCAAAGGGGTAAGCCGCGGCGGAAGCGATCACCGCGTAGGCGCTCCAGAGCACGCATTCGAAGAAATAGTTGGGATGCCGCGAATAGGCCCAGAGCCCCTTGTCACAGACGCCACTGCGACCGGAGCGCGCAAAAGCGCGAAGCTGCCGATCGGCGATGCCGCCGCCGATGATTCCGGTAAAGAACAGGCCCAGACCCAGCCAATCTTGAGGCTGGCCGAAGGCCACCGGGTTATGCGCCGACAGGACAACGCCGACAGCGAGCGGAATGCTCGCAAGCGCCTGCAACTGCAGTAGCCGCGCCATTTTCCTGGGTGCCTGGGACCCCCAGTCGCGCTTCATGCGGGCATAGCGAGGATCATCGGAAATCCCTGTCGTGCGTCCGGCGATATGCAGGCCGAGCCGTAGAGCCCATGACGCGACGAGCGCCGCCACTAGAAGCCGGCGCGCGAGCGGCCCTTCGCCGAACGGCAGCAGAGCGCCGGCAATGCCGGTTGCGCCGAGCCCGAAGGTCCAGACCACGTCGATCCAGCCAGAATTGCCGGTCCGGCGTTCGATCCGGGTCGCCAGGCTCATGGCGGCCGACATCGCGACGGCGGCAAAGAGCAATGCCGCCGCGAAGGAGGCCAGCGTCACAGCCGCACCAGCGGCTGCAGCAGGCGGCCGAGCCAACCCTGGAACAGGACATTGCCGGTCATGGCGACGAGGCAGGTACAGCCGTCGACCGGATCGACGCGCGGAGTGTGCTCGTGCTCAGCGTCCGCCTCGTCGAAATCACCCGCGGCGTAGCGACCGTATTCGTGCTCGTAGGCGCCGGACAGGATCGTCGTCCATTCGAGGCCGGTATGCTTATGGTGTGGCAGTGCGATCCCTGGCCCAGCCCGCAGCATGAAGACGCGTGACTCCGATCCAGGCACGTCGACCCGCCGCATCGCGATCCGGATGCCGATCGGCCGCCACGGCCCTAAAGCATAGGGACTCAGCGCACGAGGGAGGCCTGCTTCAGCCGGGCGGGGCGCTATCACAGCCTCCGGCAGCGATTGCGGCTCGGCTGAGTCGAGTGGCCTTGCCGTCATCGCCACGGGCTCCGCGGCATCGAGCATAGCACCCTGGATAGCCTGGAATCCGCTCAGGCGGCGCCGGCTCTGGCCGTCCAGTTCGACATGCGCCGCGACGACGAGCGCAAACCCTTCGTCGAGTCTGCCGGCGGCGAAAGCGGCGAGTGTCTCGTCGGAAGCACGATGGACCGGGCTCATCGCAGATCCTCCAGCTTGCCCCGCAGATGCGACAGAGCAAGACGCAGCCGCGACTTCACGGTGCCGAGCGGGATCGCCAGATGCTTCGCCACGTCCTGATGGGTGAACCCTTCCAGGAAGGCGAGCTCGACAACCCGATACTGGTCGGTTGACAAGCCGGTCATCGCTGCCCTGACCCGCGCGTCGCGCTCAGCTCCCGAGATCGTCTCGTCAGGTTGTTGAGGGCCTTCTTCATCCAGAATCTCGTAAACTTGTGAAAGCCGCGAGCGAGTCTCACGCCGGGCGATATCGATGCGCCGGTTGCGGGCGATGGTGGCGATCCAGGTCGAAGCGCTCGCCTTGTCGGGATCGAACATCGCGGCCTTGCGCCAGACCGAGAGCAGCGTCTCCTGCGCGATCTCCTCTGCCAGCTCAGCCGAAGCCCCGCCGCGCATCAGCAATCCTTTCACGCGCGGCGCGAAATGGTCGAACAGTTCTGCAAAAGCGTCCCGGTCACCCGAGCGCGCAATGGCAGCGATCAAGGCATTAGGGTCGAACAAGGCGAAAAACCGGTCTCCCTGCGCAGCTGACGCCCCGCGCATGTCTTCGACAGTCAAGGCGAATGCGGCAGCCATATCCAAAATACGGCGGCGGACCGAGAACAGATCACCGCCGGGCTGAGCACTAGTCGGCCGCCTTCCAGCCGACGTCGCGGCAGATCAGGCGGCCAAGAATGCAGCCACGGGTGGTCAGCTCGCCAGCTCCCGTCCTGACGGTCAATGAGTAAGTCGAGTCACGCTTCGGATCGTAGGCGGTCCCGGAGAAGCTGCCGTCGGCCTGGCGCGTCAGCGTCATCACCAGCTTGTCGCCGGCCGCCTCGCCCTGGCTGGTATCGCCGATCCAGAGATTGGTGGCGCAGATCTTGTCACCGCAGGGCGCGATACGGACACGGGCTTTGCCATCGTCGCGCAGCCAGGTGCCGTCCAGGGAGGTCGCGCTGGCGGCGGACGGTGAGGCAATGATCAGAGCGAGCAGAAGGCGTCTCATGCGATGTCCTTTCCGCAGGTTGCGCCTCTTCTACGTTCATTGGCTCCTTTCGGTTTCATCGTCCGCAGCGATATGGGGAGATCGTTGGACGAAAAGCCAGCCAATCAGCACCGTCAGCGAGGCCGCGCTCAAAAAGTTCAGACGCTGGAGCGAGGCGTATTCCTGCTGCTCATAGAGATGCAGCGGTCCTGCGATGGCATCGACGGGCAAAAGATAGGCGCCGAAGCCCAGCGCCGTGAAACCGGCGGCATAGAGGCGTTCGTCGCGGCGAAAGAGCAGGACGGCCAGCACCAGGCAGGGAAACAGGAAGGCTTCGACACCTGATGAGCCGCCAAAGACGAAGCGGCAGAGCAGCGTATTGCCGATGCCGGCGCAGAGCATCAGGGAGCGGCCAAGCTTCGAGCTCCGCCGCATCACGGCCGGCACCATCGCGAAAAGAGGGGTCGACAGAAAGGTCAGGAGGGACGGGCCGATCACCGGCGATACAGCCCAATGGAGATAGAGCGGGTAGAAGGGCTGGTTCGAAACGATCACCAGCGCAACCGTGTTCGCGACCGCCTCGCGCGGTCCGGGGTGGGCGGCATAGACGCCGACCGCCGCAGACAGTCGCTTCAGACCCGTTGCGGGCATCGATCCGCCTCCTGTTTGCCTCGGTCAATTTACGTTCGCCGCTGGCGATCGGCTCACCCTGTCCATCGCGATTTCCCCGGGATGGCGGCAAATCCAAAGCCAGGTGCCCGGCGTATAGCTTCCACCAAGCAAGGAATGGCCATGGCGCGGGCTCACGGACATGCGAAGAAGATCGCCGTCATCGGCGCCGGCATTTCCGGCCTGTCAGCGGCGTGGCTGCTGGGACAGGCTCACGATGTCGTGCTGATCGAGGCCGAGCCGCGTCTCGGCGGCCATGCCAATACGCTCTTGGTGCCGGACGGGGATGGAGGCGAGACGGCGGTCGATACCGGCTTTATCGTCTATAACGAGAAAACTTACCCGAATTTCGTCGCGCTGCTCGCCGAACTGGGCGTCGCGACGCAGCCGACCGAGATGTCCTTCGCCGCGTCGCTGGATAGCGGGCGTCTCGAATATAGCGGCACGAGCCTGAGCGGACTGTTCGCGCAGCGGCGCAATCTGGCGAGCCCGCGCTTCTGGGCCATGCTCCAGGGCCTCGTCCGCTTCTATCGCGATGCGACCCGCGATGCGCAGGTGGGACACGCGGCAGACATGACGCTCGGCGACTATCTTGCGGCCGGCGGCTATGGCGACGCTTTCCGCGACGATCATCTGCTGCCGATGGCGGCTGCGATCTGGTCGGCGCCCTGCTCGGAGATCCTGGGCTATCCCGCCGAAGCGTTCCTGCG
Source organism: Allobosea eneae (assembly GCF_042657265.1). Taxonomy (NCBI): domain Bacteria; kingdom Pseudomonadati; phylum Pseudomonadota; class Alphaproteobacteria; order Hyphomicrobiales; family Alloboseaceae; genus Allobosea; species Allobosea eneae. The sequence goes on along the minus strand of NZ_JBHSLW010000019.1, from coordinate 107,535 downwards.
CTTCCACCACAATCACGGCCTCCTGCAGCTCACTGACCGACCAGTCTGGCGCACCATCAGTGGCGGCAGCGCCCGCTATGTCGCGCGGCTGCGCCAGCAGTTCGGTGGGAGCGTTAGGCTTGGTGCTCCGGTGCGCCAGGTTAGGCGCTTGCCGAACGAGGTGCTCGTCTTGGGCGAAGGCTGGAGCGAGCGCTTCGATGAGGTCGTCTTTGCGACCCACGCAGACCGGACGCTGGCCATGCTTGCCGATCCCGATCCGCTCGAAACGTCCGCGCTCGGCGCCTTCCGCTACAGCCGCAACCGTGCCGTGCTGCATGGCGACGAGGCCCTGATGCCGAGACGGCGCCGCGCTTGGGCAAGCTGGAACCATATCGGCGAACGCGGCAGGCCGGATGCCGCCTGCGCCGTTACCTATTGGATGAACCGCCTGCAAGGCCTGTCCGGGACACGGCCGTTCTTCGTCACCTTGAATCCACCCGCTACGCTGCGCCAGGAAGCCATCCTCCACGAAGAGGTGTACGAGCATCCGATCTTCGACCGGGCCGCGCTCGCAGCCCAGGAGCGGCTGTGGGCTCTACAGGGCGCCCGGCGCAGCTGGTTCTGCGGCGCCTATTTCGGCTCAGGGTTCCATGAGGATGGGTTGCAGGCCGGGCTCGCCGTGGCTGAGGCGCTCGGCGGCGTGCGACGGCCCTGGCAGGTCCGCGACGAATCCGGCCGCATTCCGCTCGCCACTTCGCGTGAGCTGGCGGCATGATCAGGCATTCCGCCCTCTATGTCGGCCGGGTGCGGCACCATCGCTTCCGCCCGAGGCCGCATGCCCTGTCCTATCGCGTCTTCTGGATGCTGCTGGACCTCGACGAGATCGACGCCGTCGCCGGACAGCTGCGCCTATTCTCGCGCAACCGATTCAACCTCTATGCCTTTTGCGATGCCGACTATGGCGATCGCAGCGGCAGGCCTCTGAAGGAGCAGGTGGCGGAGGCGCTGGCGGCCGCGAGTATCGACTGGGACGGCGGCAGGATCCGCTTGTTGACCATGCCGCGCATCCTTGGCTACGCCTTCAATCCGCTCAGCACCTATTTCTGCTATGGCCACGACGGCCGCCTGCGGGCGACTGTCTACGAGGTGCACAACACCTTTGGCGAGATCCACAGCTATGTCGCGCCGGCCGGCGCCGAGGCTTATCCCGTGCGGCAGGAGGCGGAGAAGCGCTTCCATGTCTCGCCGTTCATGGGCCTCGCCATGCGCTATGCCTTCCAGGTGGAGCCGCCGGGCGAGCACGTTTCGGTTGCCATCGATGGGCATGACGACAGCGGGAGACTGATCACGGCCTCGCTGAGTGGCCAGCGCCACGCGCTCGACGACGCCACGCTCCTGCGCCTGCTGGCGACCCATCCCCTGCTCACCTTGAAGGTCACCGCGGCCATTCACTGGCACGCGCTGCGTCTGTTGGCGAAGCGCATTCCCTGGTGGACGCACCCGGCTCCGCCGGAACGCCCTTTCAGCATGGGGCAGGCGGTAGTACCTCATCCGAAGGGATCGACGCAGCCATGAGGCTTCCCGACACCGAACGCCCGGCACCGATGGCCGAATCGTCCCTTTCTCTGCCCGGGGGAATCGGTCTCTCGCGCTGGTTCCTGCGCCGGCTGCTGTCGCGTATCGCCGTCGGCCGGCTGAGCATCGTCACGCCGGAGGGGGAACGACTCTGGAGTGGGCCGGCCGCGGCTGGCCCGCAAGCGGCAATCGTCATGAAGACATGGCGGGCCATGCGTCGTCTCATGCTCGATGGCGATATCGGGCTCGCCGAAGCCTATCGCGACGGGGATTTCACCACGCCGGACCTGACGGCGTTGATCGAGCTCGGGGCACGTAACGACGCAACGCTGCGCCAGCTCGTCTCCGGCGCATGGCCGGCGCGCCTGCTCAACCGGCTACGGCACTGGCGCAATGCCAACAGCCGGGCTGGCAGCCGTCGCAACATCACCGCCCATTACGATCTCGGCAACGATTTCTACCGGTGCTGGCTCGATGAGAGCATGACCTATTCGTCGGCGATCTACGAAGCGCCGACGGATACGCTCGAGGCTGCGCAGGACCGCAAGCTCGACAGGATCGTCGAGATGCTTGCGCTCACGGGGGGCGAGCACGTCCTCGAGATCGGCTGCGGCTGGGGCGCCCTGGCCGAGCGTCTGGCTCGCGAGGGGTGCCGCGTCACGGCGATCACGCTCTCCCCGGCGCAGCTCGCCTATGCGCAGCGGCGGGTCACCGAGGCCGGCTTGGCCGATCGCGTCGAGCTTCGTTTGCAGGATTACCGCGACCTGAAGGGCCAGTTCGATCGCATCGTCTCGATTGAGATGATCGAGGCCGTCGGGCGCGACTATTGGCCGACATATTTCGCCAGCTTGAGCCGCTCGCTGGCTCCCGGGGGCCATGCCGTCCTGCAGGCGATCACCATCGACGAGGCTGTGTTCGAGCCCTACCAGCAGGGCACGGATTTCATCCAGCGCTTCATCTTCCCCGGCGGCTGCCTGCCTTCGGTTCGCGCATTGGAAGACGCTGCGGCTTTCGCCGGTCTGACCACGATCGAACACTTCGCATTTGGTGAAAGCTATGCCGCGACGCTGAAGGAGTGGCGACGGCGTTTCCTGGAACGCTGGCCGCAGATCGCCGCGCAAGGTTTCGACGAGCCGTTCCGCAGGCTCTGGGAGTTCTATCTCTGCTACTGCGAGGCCGGTTTCAGGGCTGGGACGATCGATGTCAGTCTGATCGCCACTGGTGGGCGGCAGTAGCTGCCGGACTGCGCCTCATCTCTTGCTGGATGCGCAATTCGCTCACATTTGCCCCAGGTCTGAAAGCCGACATTGAGGCCAAGCAGGGCGTTCCTGCCGCTATCGAATCCAAAGCGTGGGCGGGGACATCACAGCAACCGCACGCGCATATGCTCCCAGGCTTCGTCGCTCAGCTGTCGCCGAAGCTTCGCGTTACGAGCCGATTGAGCCGTTCGGCGAATGCATTTGCGTCTGTCGGGCGTTCGCCGTCCAAAATGCGGGCGGTGTCCAAGAGAAGGTGTGCGACGTCACTGCGTAGCGCGCCGTCCTCGACACCGGCGAGAGCCGTGACCACCGCATGACGCGGGTTGACCTCCAGGATCGGCCTTGCGGCACTGTCGAGGCGGCCGGCAGCGTTGAGCAGGCGCTCGAACTGGCGATCCGGCCCCTTGTCCGACGCGACGAGGCAGACCGCACTATCAGTCAGCCGGTCCGAGGCCCGAACATCCGCCACCTGACCAGCCAAGGCGTCCTTCATCGCTAAGAGCAGGGTCTGGACTTCCTGGCTCGTCTCAGCTGACGGCGATGTCGCACCATCGAGCAAGGGAACAAGGCCGAGATCGGCCGCGCCTTGCGTCACCGACTTGAACGGCTTGCCCTCGAATTCCGGCATGCCCGAAACCCAGAAGCTGTCGACCGGATCGGACAGCAGCAGGACCTCGATGCCACGCGCCCGGAAGCCTTCGAGCTGCGGCGAGTTCGCGATCCGGCCCGCATCGTCGCCGGCGATGTAGTAGATCGCCGTCTGGTTCTCTTTCAGCGCGGCGACATACTCCTTCAGGCTCCGCCAGCCTTCGCCGGAAGCCGTGGTCCGGAAGCGGGAGAGATCGAGAAGTTGGGCGCGACGCTCGAAGTCCTCGTAGAGCCCTTCCTTGATCACCGCGCCGAAATTCTCCCAGACCAGGGAAAAAGTCGCGACATCCTGCTCAGACAGCTTCGCAAGATCGGAGAGCACCCGGTTGGTGACGCCTTTCTTGATCGCGCCGAGCAGCGGGCTGTCCTGGATCATCTCGCGGGAGACGTTCAGAGGCAGGTCGGCCGTGTCGACGATGCCGCGGACGAAGCGCAAATAACGCGGCATCAACTCGGCTTCGTCGGTGATGAAAACGCGCTTCACATAGAGCTTGATCCGCCCCTTGCGCTCGGCGTCGAAGAGATCGAACGGGCGTGCGCCCGGCACGAAGGCGAGCGCGCTATACTCGTGCCGGCCCTCGGCATGGAAATGGATGATCGCGGCCGGCTCGTCATATTGCCCGGCGACGCTGCGATAGAAATCGACATACTCAGCCTTGGAGATCTCGCTCTTCGGCCGGGTCCACAGCGCGGCGCCGTCGGCAAGCGTGGCTGGCTCTGCTCCGGGCTTCTCGATCAGAGCGATCGGCACCGGGACATGGCCGGATTGCTCCCTGACGATGCGCTCCAGCGTCCAACGCTCGGCATAGGTCTTGGCATGGTCCATCAGATGGAGCGTCACCCGCGTGCCGCGCGCGGGAGCTTCGTCCAATGCGACCGGCGCCACGGTGAACTCGCCTTTGCCGTTCGAGGACCAGGCCCAGGCCTCGTCGCTGCCGGCGCGGCGGCTGACGACCTCGACCTCGCCGGCGACCATGAAGGCAGAGTAAAAGCCGACGCCGAACTGGCCGATGAGCTGGGCGCCTTCCTTGCCCTCGGCCGCAGCGACACGTTCCATGAAGCTGCGTGTGCCGGAACGGGCAATGGTGCCGAGCGCCTCGATCATCTCGTCGCGGCTCATGCCGATGCCGTTATCGGCGATGACGAGCTTGCCGGCCTCGGTATCGGCGGCGATCGTGATGGCGAGCTTCGGCGCGTCGCCGAGCAGTTCCGGCTTGCCGATCGCCTCGTAGCGCAGCTTCTCGCAGGCGTCGGCGGCGTTCGAGATCAGCTCGCGCAGGAACACGTCCCGGTCGGAATAGACCGAGTGCACCATCATGTGCAGCAGGCGGGAGACGTCGGCTTCGAAGCTGCGATGCTCGGCTGTGGCGGTCGTCATCGTTTCGTGTCCGGGCAAATCTTCAGGAATGCAGGTGGATAGCAAAAGAGCTCAGGACTGGGAGCGATAGCGCTCGACGGCGCGTCGCGCCAGATCGTCCTCATCCTCGGCGAGGCTCGCAAGCGCTGCGACGGCGTAAGCGAGGCGGGTCCGCTCGCGCTCATAGGTATCCTGAGAAAGCGCCGGCCTGATCTCTGCCCAAGCCGTTTCAAGGGCTGCCTGCGCACGGGCCAGGTCGATGGGATCGGTCAGCGTTGAAAAGGGCATGGCTTCCCTCGGGATGCCCGGAGATCGCGTGGGGAGAGGGCGCCACGGAAGCCGCGGCGCCCTCCCATGCTCAGTAATCCATACCGCCGGCCGGCATCGCCGGAGCCGCTTCCTTCTTCGGCAGCTCGGCGACCATCGCCTCCGTGGTGATCAGCAGGCCCGCGACCGACGCGGCATCCTGGAGCGCCGTGCGCACGACCTTGGTCGGGTCGATGATGCCGGCCTTGACCAGATCGCCGTACTCGCCGGTCTGGGCATCGTAGCCCCAGGCATAATCGGAAGATTCCAGCAGCTTGCCGACCACGACCGCGCCGTCACCGCCGGCATTCTCGACGATCTGGCGGGCTGGCGCGGTGATCGCCTTGCGGACGATCTCGACGCCGGTCTTCTGGTCGTCATTGGCCGGCTTCAGGCGTTCCAGCGCCTTGACCGCGCGCAGAAGGGCGACGCCGCCGCCCGGCAGGATGCCTTCTTCCACCGCGGCGCGGGTTGCGTTCAGGGCATCGTCGACGCGGTCCTTCTTCTCTTTGACCTCGACCTCGGTCGCACCGCCGACGCGGATGACCGCGACGCCGCCGGCGAGCTTGGCCAGACGCTCCTGGAGCTTCTCACGGTCGTAGTCCGAGGTGGTATCCTCGATCTGCGCCTTGATCTGCGCGACCCGGGCCTCGATCTCGGCCTTCTTGCCCGCTCCGTCGACGATGGTGGTGTTTTCCTTCTCGATCCGGACCTTCTTGGCGCGGCCGAGCATGTCGAGGGTGACGTTCTCCAGCTTGATACCGAGATCCTCGCTGATCGCGGTGCCTCCGGTCAGGATCGCAATGTCCTCGAGCATCGCCTTGCGGCGGTCGCCGAAGCCTGGCGCCTTGACGGCAGCGATCTTGAGGCCGCCTCGGAGTTTGTTGACGACGAGCGTGGCAAGAGCCTCGCCCTCGACGTCCTCGGCGACGATCAGCAGCGGCTTTCCGGTCTGCACCACCGCTTCCAGCAGCGGAAGCATCGTCTGGAGGCCCGAAAGCTTCTTCTCGTGGATCAGGATATAGGGGTCTTCCAGCTCTGCGACCATTTTCTCGGTGTTGGTCACAAAGTAGGGCGAGAGATAGCCGCGGTCGAACTGCATACCCTCGACCACGTCAAGTTCGGTCTCGGCGGTCTTGGCCTCCTCGACGGTGATGACACCCTCGTTGCCGACCTTTTTCATCGCTTCGGCGATCATCTCGCCGATCGTGCGGTCGCCATTGGCGGAGATGGTGCCGACCTGCGCGACCTCCTCCGAGCCGGTGATCGTCTTGGAGTGCTCGCCGAGCGACTTCGTCACCGCCTCGACGGCGAGATCGATACCGCGCTTCAGATCCATGGGGTTGATGCCGGCGGCCACCGCCTTGGCACCCTCTCGCACGATCGCCTGCGCCAGGACAGTCGCGGTGGTGGTGCCGTCACCGGCTGCGTCGTTCTGTTTCGAGGCCACCTCGCGCACCATCTGGGCGCCCATGTTCTCGAACTTGTCGGCGAGCTCGATCTCCTTGGCGACGGTGACGCCGTCCTTGGTGATGCGCGGGGCGCCGAAACTCTTCTCGATCACGACGTTGCGGCCCTTGGGGCCGAGCGTGACCTTCACCGCATTCGCCAGCGTATCGACGCCGCGCAGCATCCGCTCGCGCGCGTCCTGCGAAAACTTCACGTCCTTCGCAGCCATGATTCCTCACTCCTTCAGACTTGAGGTTTCAGGTTGATGAGATGGGATGAAAGGCCCCGTCAGGCAGCCTTCTTGAGGCTCGCCGTCGCCTCGACCACGCCCATGATGTCGGACTCCTTCATGATCAGGAGATCCTGGCCGTCGATCTTGACCTCGGTGCCGCTCCATTTGCCGAAGAGCACGCGATCGCCGACCTTGACGTCGAGCGGCACGAGCTTGCCGGTCTCGTCGCGCGCGCCGGCGCCGACGGCGACGACCTCGCCCTCCTGCGGCTTTTCCTTGGCGGTGTCGGGGATGATGATCCCGCCCTTGGTCTTCTCCTCGGCGTCGATGCGCTTCACGACGACGCGGTCATGCAATGGCCGAAACTTCATGAGTTCCTCCAGTTTCCATGTCGGTCACATGTCAAAGCGGGCCGGCCCTATGCGGGTCTCGCGGCGAGGTTCCGCGCGCCCTTGAGGCGCCGTGCCCGCGCGACAATCTAGGTTGCCCTATTTTTGCCTTCAAGAGGTTGGCAGCACTTTTTTCTCATGAGTGCTAACGCATTGAATTCGTACAGCTAAGGGGAACTTTTGGACTTGCGAGCGCATTGGATTTGCGCTGCCATGAGCAGGGTAACCACGGAGCTGAAAAAGGAATGGCTTCCATTGATTTCGCCCGCCAGATCGCGGGCTATGGCCTCACCACCGCCGGCATCCTTTACCGCCTGCCAGACCACCCCTCGATCCTGCAGGAATATGTCTGGCAGGACTACGACCTAGCGCCGCGCTTCCCCGAGCTGAAAAAGTTTCTCGCCTTCTGGCAGGCCAAGCTCGACGGCAAGCTCTTTCGCATCACCGTGACGCACAAGGATCTGATCGGGCCCGCCGATCTCAGCGCGATCACTGGCGAATTCCACCTGCACTGAATTGGAAGCAGCCCGCAAGGCTGCTTCCTGATCGAACTCAGGCGAAATTCTGCGGGACCGCTCGGCGCCCGCGGGACATGAGTGCAATATCCGGAGCCAGGATATCCTGCTTCTCGGCAAACGCGGCGAACACACCGCGTGCCGTCTCCGCGTCGATGTCGCCGCGCAGGGCCGCCTGACAGGCCTTCATGGCAAAGCTGTGGGCAGGATCACGCCGTGCCGCCGGCCAGTCGGCCAAGAAGACGCAAGCTTCCATCGCGGACGAGATCACCGTGGGTCGCCCGAAGGCGGTCAGCACGATGATCGGCCGCCTGAACTCATCGAGCTTCATCCGTGATGCTCCTGGCCCAGCAGTAAGGTCTCATCGCCATTCCTCCCGATCAGGCCAGCAGAGCCTCGGAGCCCCGCGACAGGCTCACGACGTCACAGTCTGGGCTGTCACTACGATCGAGTGCGATAAGCGCGTCCATGACCTCGTCGAATGAGACCGGGTCTGCTGCGAAATCAGGATGCCTCAGCTGCGGGCATGAGGTGACCGCGCAGGCATCGGAGGCCCAGGAGGACAGGATAGCCCGCTTCTCTCCCGGGGTTAATGATCGATCCTCGAGGACATTGCGCGGGCTGCGATAGAAGCAGCTCGGCCGCAGCAGCCGATCGATCGCCGCGTCGTCGCTAGCGGTTGCCGCGAACGGAACTGGAACACTCGGTTTAGGCATCGCAGGCTCTCCCAAATTACTCCTTTCAGCGCGAAGAGCTTCGCGCTGGAAAACTTGGGAATATGCCGGCCTGGTTCAAGAGGCCCGTGGAGCCGATTTGAATGCCGATCATGGGTCAGCCACCTCTCATTCGTGCCGGCCCTTCAGCGCGCCCGTATGAAGGATGCCGATACCGACGGAGGGCGCGGAGCGCCAAGTCGTCTTCATCTTCGGCGATGGCTGCCAAGTCGGCCACTACCTGCGCCAACCGTTCTCTCTCCGCATGGACGGAAGCGTCTGGAATGCTTGGCTTGACGGCGCGCCACGCGGTCTCCAATGCGGCCTCCGCCCGAGCAAGATCAACCGGATCCAGTGCTGAGAATTGCATTTTCGGCTCCGCATTCGCGACGGCGAGCGATGTGAGGTTGCCAGCCCGTGGCTGCAAGCGCGTGACGGTTACGCGGCCGCCTTCGCGCGATCGTTCCCCCCTTGAAACGCAATTTTCCCCACCCTAACTCGTTTTCGCCGGATGCCGCTTTCGGATCCTGGCGCGGGAACGACGGTCCGACTGCATAGTGGACCGGGTTCGGCTCATGTCGCTTCGTAAGGAGGATGTGGTCCGGTGTTTGTTCGAACCCCTCCTACTCGCATCGTGCGAGTTCGTGCGACAGACCAGCCTGGTCTTGGCCCGGATCGCTTCATCTCGCCTGCCATTGATCGATGCCGCGTCCGGAGCGCGCATGCGCGCGCGGCGTCAGACCAGGTCATGATGCGATGGAGGATGACATGATGTTATCGGACTTTGGCCGCATCGGGTTCGACCCGTTTCTAGAAATGCGGCGCATGCAACAGGAAATGAACCAGCGCCTTGGCGGCCTGCGGACCAGCGCCGCTCAAGAGTTCCCGCCAGTCAATCTTTGGCTTGGCGAGAATAGCGTCGCGCTGACCGCGGAGCTGCCTGGGATCGCACCCGACGATGTCGATCTGACCGTGCGTGAGAATACGCTGACCTTGAAGGGCGACCGCAAATCGCAAGACGAGACATCTGTCTGGCATCGTCGCGAGCGTCCCATCGGACAGTTCTCCCGGACGATCCAGCTGCCGTTCCGCGTCGATCCCGAGCAGGTGGAGGCGCGTTTTGCCAACGGGCTGCTGGAAGTCGAGCTGCACCGGCCGGAGTCGGACCGGCCCAGGAAAATCCAGATCAAGGGATAAGCGGAGGCAATCATGGCTCAAGCACTGCAGACAACCGACCGGCAGGTCCCGAACAAGCTTGATGGCAGCGAACGAACCCGCTCGCGTCAAGTTTTCGTGCCCCGCGCCGACATCTACGAGACGCAGGACCAAGTCGTTCTTCTCATCGATATGCCCGGCGTCGCCTCGGATGGGGTTGATATCACGCTCGAGAAGCGAACCTTGGCGATCCGTGGCTACGCGACCGATCAGCTGCGCGAAAACTATCGCCAGATCTATGCCGAATATGGCGCAGGTGATTATGAGCGCGTCTTTACGTTGTCTGAGGACATCGACCGCGAGGGCATCGAGGCGTCACAGAAGGACGGCGTCCTGCGCCTGGTGCTGCCGAAGGCGGCACCCGCCAAGGCTCGCAAGATCGAGCTGAAGACGGCTTAGGCCCGCGCCACAAGGAGGTTGACGATGCCAATCAGAGACCTGATCCCGTGGGGTAGCAACAAGGGAAGCGACGTCGCGAAGCGGGAGGAGGACAACCCTGTGTTTTCTCTCCAGCGCGATGTGAACCGGATCTTCGATGACTTCTGGAAACGGTTCGATCATCCGTTCGCGGAGTTCGGGCACTGGGCTTCTGACGGTCCGAGAACCGATGTTGCGGAAACGCAGAACGCACTGGAGATCTCGATTGAACTTCCGGGCATCGACCAGAAGGAGATCGACGTTTCGCTTACCAACAATACCCTCACCATCAAAGGCGAGAAGAGGAGTGATCGCGAGGAGAGCAACAGAGGCTATCACCTATCGGAACGCTCTTATGGCTCGTTCTATCGCTCGATCCCCCTGCCAGCGGGGATCGACACGGACAAGGCCAGCGCCGAATTCAAGAACGGCGTCCTGATCGTGACACTGCCAAAAACACAGGAGGCTTTGTCGCAGGTGAAGAAGATCGCGGTGAAAGCGAGCTAGAGCCGCGCCATGCGGCGGATCTCAGACCGCCGCATGGCAAAGGGCGACGGTGACGCAAGGCTGTCGTCTAACTCGCTTGCTGTGGCGCCATCCTATCACCTGTCCGGACATTGTCAGGCAGTCGCGACCGGCCTCCTTGCGAAATCGGCGCCCGATCGGCCGCTTCGACCAATGATCCAACACCTTTCGCTTCGACAGGATCTGGCCATGCGCTCGCGCCGCCGAGCCCGGCCGTGACGCGTTGGGAGGTCGGGTTCAGCGCGTGCGAAATCTGGGCGTCGCCAAGAGCGTCGAGCAATCTCGTGCCAACCGGCTCGCAGCCTGCGAACGCCAATTCTCGAGGAATCGACATGACATCTCCATCGTTGAATGATCCCGCTGAAGTCGCTCGCGCCGATGCCGCGCTCGAAGCGGTTTGGAGCGAGGTGAGATGCACCATTCCCGCCTCCGCGCAGGATAGGGAACGAGCCAGGATTGCCCGCCTTGTCGCCGAATTCGAACCGCTAGCGCTGGACGAAGAGGATCTCAGGCAGAACGTGCTGCACCATTTCAGGTATCCAGCTTGACCGGCGAACATAGATCATAGAGCTGGCTCGGTTGTCTGAATAGTTTCGGGGCTGTCGCTAAGTGGATGTCGGCCCGTGTTATGCCGCAACCGGGATTGGCTGCTGCGCATCGAAGTAGGCCTGATCGGGCGTCTGCCGTGCCGGGCTTTAGAGAGGCCTCCGGCCGGTGCAACAGGCCTGATATCGACCGCCTCGATGCAGAAGCTGACATCCATGGTGATCGAGAGCCGCCAGGCCAAGACCTTGCGGCTGAACCAGTCGACGACGGCGGTGAGGTAGACGAAACCGGCGCCATCAGGGTGTAGGGATATTCATCGCCCAGACCTGATGGAGCGGAGTCACCGCCAGCTTGCGCAGCAAATAGGGGACGATCTTGTGCCCCGGCGCCGGCTTCGAGGTCTCGGGCGGCGGTAGAGCGCCTCGATCCCCATGCGCTTCATCAGCGTGGCGACATGCAGGCGCCCGGTGACATGCCCCTCAGCCAGCAGCAGGTCTTGCAGCATGCGGCTGCCGGAGAAGGGCTATTCCAGATGCAGCGTGTCAATCGCGCGCATCAAGGCCAGATCGGCGGCCGAAGCGCATGGTAGATGGACGCTGCCCCGACTGATCCCGAACCCCCGGGCCTGCCGGTTCAGTGGCAGATCGTGATGGCGATCGATTCTCGCTTTGCGCTCAGTAGGCTCGCCGCTCCCGCAATGGAAGCAGGATCTGCCAGCGCATTCATCCTATGAGTAGCCGTCAAGCACCGATAATTCAGATGACTTCTGCGAACGGAAAATCACTCTTTCATATTCGGGACTGCGCTCTGTGGCGCTTATACCGACGCGAGTGACATGTCGTGCGAGCAGAAAACGCCCCGAAGGGCGCCTGCTAAACCACTGATTTTCTTGAATTTGTCTGGAGCGGGCGAAGGGATTCGAACCCTCGACCCCAACCTTGGCAAGGTTGTGCTCTACCCCTGAGCTACACCCGCATCCGAGACAGTCGCGCCGCGTTGGCGGCGCGGCCGGTTTATTGCCCAACCGGATGAGAAGCGCAAGCGCCTTGTTGCAATTTTCTGATCGTCACGTGACAGCGCCGCAAAAACCGCCGGGAAAACCGCGTCATTTCAGGGGGAGCTCGGGGGGGCGGCCAGCACTATCGCCCTGGCCGGGTCAGCCGCGGCCGAGAATCGGCAGTTGCGCGGCAACTCGCGGTCCTGCGCAAGCCGTTCGACGCATGATCGCGGAGGCTGTGCCGGGCAAGGGCGGGCCGGGACGCCTCTTTCTCATCTTGTTTCGCTTGCCTGTCTTGCTTCGCTTGCCTGCGCCGGCCTGCGGCCTTAGGCATCGCGCAGTTCCCCTCTCCTTGCTGGCCGCCCATGCCCACGCCGCTCTCTCCCGATGATCTCATCGCTAGGCTCGACGATCTCGGCATCAAGACCGAGCGTATCGACCATGTTGCCGTTTTCACCGTCGCCGAATCGAAGGAGTTGCGCGGCAAGGTACCCGGCCACCACACGAAGAACCTCTTTCTGAAGGACAAGAAGGGCCGGATCTTCCTGGTCTCGGCGCTGGAGAGCACGCGCATCGACCTGAAGCGGCTGCACGAGCGGCTCGGCGCCAGCGGGCGCCTGTCCTTCGGCTCTGCCGAGCTGCTGATGGAGAAGCTCGGCGTCACGCCGGGCTCGGTCACCGCCTTCGCCGTGGTCAACGACCATGCGGGCGACGTGACCATGGTGCTCGATGCCGCCCTGATGGATGGCGAGCGCCTGAACTTCCATCCGCTGGTCAACACGGCGACGCTCGGCATCTCCAAAGACGACATGCTCGCCTTCCTGCGCGCCACCGGACATGAGCCGATGATCGTTGACCTTCCGACGCCGCCGGACGATGGACAGAACGGCTGAAGCCACCCATCTATGGGATGGCCCGCCGCGGCGGGCATCCGGTTTCAGGTTTCAGTACCGACAGATTGCTAGGTGAAGGACGAGCCATGCTGGTCAATGGCGATGCGGCCCCGGCCAAGGGGCTGATCAAGGACACGACGACGCAGGGCTTCCGCCAGGACGTCATCGCCGAATCGATGAACCAGCCGGTGCTGGTCGACTTCTGGGCGCCCTGGTGCGGCCCGTGCAAACAATTGACCCCGGTGATCGAGAAGGTGGTCAACGAGGCCGGCGGCAAGGTCAAGCTGGTCAAGATGAACATCGACGAGCACCCGGCGATCGCAGGCCAGCTTGGCATCCAGTCGATTCCGGCGGTGATCGCCTTCCAGCGCGGCCAGCCGGTCGACGGCTTCATGGGCGCGCAGCCGGAGAGCCAGGTGAAGGCCTTCATCGAGCGCCTGATCGGGCCGATGGGGCCGGGGCCGGTCGAGGAAGTGCTGGCCGCGGCGGCGCAGGCGCTGGAGGCGGGCGACGCCGCGGGCGCGAGCGAGCTCTATGCCGAGGTGCTGGCGGCCGAGCCCGAGAACATCGCGGCGATCGCCGGCATGGCGCGCCTGCATCTCGACGGCGGCGACATCGAGGGCGCGAAGGGCTTCCTTGCCATGGTGCCGGAGGCGAAAGCGCAGGATCCGGCGGTGGCGGCGGTCAGGGCCGCGGTCGAGCTTGCCGAGCAGGCCGCCTCGCTCGGCGATACGGCCGAGCTCGAGGCGAAGCTCGCGGCTAATCCCAAGGATCACCAGGCTCGCTTCGATCTCGCATTGGCGCTTAACGCCCGCGACAAGCGCGAGGAGGCGGTCGACCATCTGATCGCGATCATCAAAGCCGATCGCACATGGAACGATGACGGCGCCCGCAAGCAGCTACTGCAGTTCTTCGAGGCCTGGGGGCCGATGGACGAGCACAGCGTCGCCGGGCGGCGCAAGCTGTCGGGCCTCTTGTTCTCGTGAGCCGGGGAGGGCGCGCATGGGCATGAACGCGGTCTATTCCGGGCCGGACGACTGCCCGGCCGTGATCCCGCTCTTTCCGCTTGCCGGCGCTCTGCTGCTGCCGCGCGGGCAGATGCCGCTAAACATCTTCGAGCCGCGCTATCTTTCCATGATCGATGACGCGCTGCGCACGCACCGCGTCATCGGCATGATCCAGCCCGAGCCAGAGAACGGGCGCCAGCCGCAGGTGCCGGGGCTCCTCCAGGTCGGCTGCGTCGGCCGGATCACCCAGTTCGCCGAGACCGGCGACGACCGCTACATCATCACGCTGACCGGGGTCTCGCGCTTCCGGCTGGAGGAGGAGCTCTCGGTCACCACGCCCTATCGCCAAGGCCGTGTCTCCTATGGCGACTTCGTCGTCGATTTCGAGGCGCGTGCCGGCGAGGACGAGGTCGACCGTGCCGGACTGCTCAAGGCGCTGCGCAGCTTCGCCAAGGCGAACGAGCTCAAGATCGATTGGAAGGGCGTCAACGAGGCGCCGAACGAGGCGCTGGTCAATGCGCTCTCGATGATGTGCCCGTTCGGGCCGCGCGAGAAGCAGGCGCTGCTGGAGGCGCCCAGCCTGAAGAGCCGGGCCGAGGTGCTGGTCGCGATCACCGAGATCGAGCTGGCGCGCGGCGGCTCCGATCCGGACACGACGCTGCAGTGAGCGATTTGCGGGCTTTCCCTCTCATTGTCGTCCCGGGCGACCGGAGGGAGACCCGGGACCCATGCCTGAGCTTTTCCGATAGAAGTTCAGGCATAGGTCCCGGATCGGCGCCGCTGGCGCGGCTTGTCCGGGACGACCAGCTTTCTCTCGATGCAGGTTCAGTTCTTTGAGCGCGGCGATGACGCAGCCCGGCGGTGGGGAGAGCACGCCCGCCACCTATCCACCACGACGCTCGGTCGTCGCCTGGATTTTCTTCGACTGGGCGGCGCAGCCCTTCTTCACGCTCGTCACCACCTTCGTCTTCGCGCCCTTCTTCGCCTCGGCGCTGGCGAGCGACCCGGCTCAGGGGCAGGCGCTCTGGGGCTATGCGACGGGACTCGCCGGCCTCGCCATCGCGCTGCTGTCGCCATTGCTCGGCGGCATCGCCGACCAGACTGGGCCGCGCAAGCCGTGGATCGCGGTGTTCGGCGCGATGCTGGTCGCGGGCTCAGCGATGCTCTGGTACGCCAAGCCGGGATCGCCCTGGGCGGTGCCGATCGCGCTCGCAGGCTTCGTCATCGGCACGATCGGCGCCGAGTTCGCCACGACCTTCAACAATGCAATGATGACGCGGCTGGTGCCGCCGGAGCGGCTCGGGCGGCTCTCCGGCACCGGCTGGGCCGTCGGCTATCTCGGTGGCCTGGTCTCGCTGGCGCTGACGCTCGGCTTCCTCGCCGCCGATCCGCATACGGGCAAGACGCTGGCCGGCCTGTCGCCGCTGTTCGGGCTCGACGCCGCAGCGCGCGAGGGCGACCGCTTCTCCGGGCCGCTCACCGCGCTCTGGTTCGTGATCTTCGTCACGCCGATGTTCCTGCTGACGCCGGATTCGCCGCGGACCGGCATATCGCTGAAGCAGGCGGCCGCCGGCGGTTTCTCGCATCTCAAGGCGACGATCGCCGAACTGCCCTCGCTGCCAGGACTCGGCCGCTTCCTCCTGGCCAACATGATCTACCAGGACGGGCTCGTCGCGCTGTTCGCCTTCGGCGGCATCTACGGCGCCGGCGTCTTCGGCTGGCAGACGATCGAGCTCGGCGTGTTCGGCATTCTGCTGACCATCACCGGCACGCTCGGCGCCTGGGCCGGCGGCAAGCTCGACGATGCGATCGGCGGCAAGACGGTGATCCTCGGCGCCATCGCCTGCCTGCTCTTCGCCTGCATCGGCATCCTCTCGCTCGGGCCGGGGCAGGTCGCTTTCGTGATCGAGGCCGTGCCGGCAACGCCGGGTGACGGCCTCTTCGCCTCGCTGCCGGAGAAGGTCTATCTCGGGCTGGGTCTCCTGATCGGCTTGGTCGCCGGCCCCTTGCAGGCCTCTTCGCGCAGCCTGCTCGCGCGCATCGCGCCGCCGGCCCGGATCGGCGAGTTCTTCGGCCTGTTCGCGCTCGCCGGGAAGGTGACCTCGTTCATGGGACCGACTTTGGTCGCGCTGGCGACGACCGTTTTTGCGAGCCAACGCGCAGGCCTGGCGGTGCTGATCGGCTTCTTCCTGACCGGGGCGTGGCTGATTGCCGGGGTGAAGGTGAAGCGCGGGTAACCGTCATTCTCGGGCGAAGCGAAGCGCAGACCCGAGAATCTCCTGACGAGTGGGTACCAACTAGAGCCTCTTCCGGCCTGAGATGCTCGGGTCAAGCCCGAGCATGACGGCCCTGGCCCTATGGCAGCGCTTTCAGATACCTGACCGGCCGGCCCGGCGCCGCGGCGTTCGCCGCGTGGACGATCGCGTTCGCGTCGATGCCGAAATGGCGGTAGAGGTCGGCGACCGTGCCAGTCTGGCCGAAATGCTCGACGCCGAGCGCCTTCTGCCGGTGGCCATGGACGCTGCCGAGCCAGGCCAAAGTCGCCGGATGGCCGTCCAGCACCGAGACGATGCCGCAATCGCGCTGGAGATCGCCGAGCAGGCGCTCCACATGGCTTGTCGCCGCATGGTTGCCGCGCTGGCGCGCCCGTTCGGCCGCCTGCCAGCCGGCATTGAGCCGGTCGGCCGAGGTGATCGCGAGCAGGCCGACATCGCGCCGATCCTCGGCGAGCAGGCCGACGGCCTCGATCGCCTCGGGCGCGACGGCGCCGGTATAGGCGATGACGACGGAGGCGTTCGGGCCGGGCTTACGCAGCCAATAGGCGCCGTCGATGATGTCGCGCTCCAGCTCCGGCGTCATCGCGCGCTTGGGCTGCTCGACCTGGCGGGTGGAGAGGCGGAGGTAAACCGAGCCGCCGGTCTCGTCGCGCAGCCAGGTGCGCTCGTCCGGATCGCCCTCGCCATCCTTCTGCAGGTATTCGAACGACCAGCGCATCATCACGGAAAGCTCGTCGACGAAGGCCGGCTCGAAGGCGCAGAGCCCGTCCTGGCTCATGCCGATCAAGGGCGTCGCGATCGACTGGTGCGCGCCGCCCTCGGGCGCCAGCGTCACGCCGGCCGGCGTCGCCACGACCATGAAGCGGGCGTCCTGGTAGCAGGCGTAGTTCAGCGCATCGAGCCCGCGCGAGATGAAGGGATCGTAGAGCGTGCCGATCGGGATCAGCCGCTCGCCGAAGATCGAATGCGACAGGCCGAGCGCCGAGAGGTTGATGAACAGGTTCATCTCGGCGATGCCCAGCTCGATATGCTGGCCCTTGGGCGAGAATTCCCATTTCTGCATCGAGGGGATGCGCTCATCCTTGAAGGTGTCGGCCATCGAGGCCCGCGCGAACAGACCGCGCCGGTTGACCCAGGGGCCGAGATTGGTCGAGACGGTGACGTCGGGCGCCGTGGTCACGATGCGGTCGGCGAGCGGGCCGCCGAGCTTGGCGAGTTCATCGAGCACCTTGCCGAAGCCCATCTGCGTCGACATCGTCGCCTGGATGCCGGCCTCCAGCTTGGCCGGAACCGGCAAGGCAGGGGCCGAATGGCGCCGGCGCCCCTTGGCGAAGAACGGCACCTTGTCGAGGAAGGCGCGGATATCCTTTTCCGGCAGGGTCAGCCCTTCGAACAGGTCCCATTCATGGCCGGGGCGGACCTTGTTGGCGGCCTTGAAGCCTTCCATCTGCTCCTTGGTCATCAGGCCGGCATGGTTGTCCTTGTGGCCGGCGAGCGGCAGGCCGAAGCCCTTGACGGTGTAGGCGAGGAAGCAGACCGGCCGGTCGTGGTCGATACCCTCGAAGGCTTCGAGCAGCGAAGGCAGGTCGTGGCCACCGAGATTGCACATCAGCGCCGAGAGCTCGGCGTCGGAGCGTTTCTCGATCAGCTTGGTGACCGGACCTTGGTCGCCAAGATCGTCCATCAGGCGCTTGCGCCAGGCGGCGCCGCCCTGGAAGGTCAGCGCCGAATAGAGCTGGTTCGGGCAGGAATCGATCCAGGCCTTCAGCCGCTCGCCGCCCTTCTCCTTGAACGCGGCCTGCTGCAGCGAGCCGTATTTCAGCGTGACGACCTCCCAGCCAAAGGCGCGGAACATCTGCTCGATCCGGTCGTATAGGCCCTCGCGGACGACGGCGTCGAGCGACTGGCGGTTATAGTCGATCACCCACCAGGTGTTGCGCACGCCATGCTTCCAGCCCTCCATCAGGGCCTCGAAGATGTTGCCCTCGTCGAGCTCGGCATCGCCGATCAGCGCGACCATACGGCCTTCGGGGATGTCCTCGCCCCAGCCATGCGCCTTCACATAGTCCTGGACCAGGGACGAGAAGAGCGTCTGCGCCACGCCGAGGCCGACCGAGCCGGTCGAGAAATCGACGTCGTCGATGTCCTTGGTGCGCGAGGGATAGCTCTGCGCGCCCTTGTAGCCGCGGAAGTTCTCCAGCTTCTCCTGCGTCTGCAGGCCCATCAGATAGTTGATGGCGTGGAAGATCGGCGAGGCGTGCGGCTTCACCGCGACCCGGTCCTGCGGCTTCAGCGCGGCCATGTAGAGCGCCGTCATGATCGTCGCCAGCGAGGCCGAGGACGCCTGGTGTCCGCCGACCTTCATCCCGTCCTCGTTGGGGCGGATGTGGTTGGCGTTGTGGATCGTCCACGAAGCTAGCCAGAGGATCTTCTTCTCCAGCTCGGCGAGGATGGGCAGACGGGGATCGGACATCGCGGTGCTCCTTGGGCCGGGACATCATGCACAATTGCCTTGGGGAAGGCAGCTAAAGACCGCCTCGCCGGCTGACGGAATTGGCGGTTTCCGCTAAGCTGTCATGGCGAGGCGAGGGAAAATGCCAGAGTTCAAGCTCGACGAGATCGACCGCCGCATCGTCCAGGCCCTGCAGTCCGACGGGCGCATCAGCGTGCAGGAACTCGCCGGCAAGGTCGGGCTCTCGCCGAGCCCCTGCGCGCGGCGGGTGCGCCTGCTGGAGGAGGCCGGGATCATCGAGGGCTATGTCGCCATCGTGAACCAGGAGAAGCTCGGGCTGCCCGTCTCGGTCTTCGCCTCGATCAAGCTGGAGCGCCAGCGCGAGGAGGAGCTCGACCGTTTCGCGGCTGCGGTGTCGCGCTGGCCTGAAGTTGCCGACTGCTACCTGATGACCGGGCAGCGCGATTATCTGCTGCGCATCATCGTCAGCGACCTCGCCGCCTATGAGCGCTTTCTCAAGGACAAGCTGACGCGGCTCGACAATGTCGCCTCGATCGAATCGAGCTTCGCGCTCGGGCGGGTGAAGCGCTCCTATTCGGTGCCGGTGGAATTGGGGCGGGGGTAGCGCGTCCGTCTTTCCGGGGCAGGCCGACGGCCTGAGCCCGGAATCCAGAAGCGATACCGTTTGGCGATAGGTGGACCGGGGTGTCCTGTCGATGACCCTCATCGACTCTGGATTCCGGGCTCGCCGCTGCGCGGCGCCCCGGAATGACGGATTGGTCATTTCCCGAACCGTGTCCGGTATTCGCCCGGCGCGACGCCGTAGCGGCGCAGGAAGGCGCGGCGCAGGCGCTCGTCGTCGCGGAAGCCGGCGCGGACCGCGACCTGCTGGACGCCGATATTCGTTTCCTCAAGCAGGTCGCGTGCGAGGTCGAGCCGGACCGCCTCGACCGCCTTGGCCGGGCTGATACCGGTCTGCTGCGCATAGACCCGGGCGAAATGGCGCGGGCTCATCGCCATGATGCGGGCGAGTTCGGGCACTGAGAGGTCGCTGGCGGCGTGCTCGCGCATATGGGCGTGCAAGCGCTCGAAACGGCCGGCGGCATCGCGCGACTGGCGCTGCAGTTCGCCGCTGAACTGCGACTGGCCGCCGGGACGCTTGAGGTAGAGCACGAGGTCGCGGGCCAGGTCGAGCGCGGTCTTGCGTCCCAGGTCCTCCTCGACCATGGCGAGCGCCATGTCGATGCCGGTGGAGACGCCGGCCGAGGTCCAGATCCGGCCATTGCTGACGAAGATCGCGTCCGGCCTGACCGTCGTCGCCGGATGGGCCGTGCTGAGGCGCTCGGTGTATTCCCAATGTGTCGTCGCCTCGCAGCCGTCGAGCAGGCCGGCGGCGGCGAGGATGAAGGCGCCGAGACAGATCGAGCCGAGCCGGCGGACCTTGCCGCTCTGATCGCGCAGGAAGTCGAGCAACATGGCGGAGCCGGCCGCCTCCAGCGCCGAGCGGCCACCCGAGACCAGCAGGGTATCGATCGGTTGGGATGTAGCTTCGCTCAGAGTGATGCTCGGCAAGGGGACGCCGGCATCGGTCACGACCAGGCCGCCATGCTCTGAGGCGAGGGTTATCTCATAAGCCGCACTGCCATCCGGGTGCTTGGCGTCATTGAAGACCTGAAGCGGTCCGGTGACGTCGAGCAGCTTGGTGCGCGGGAACAACACGATGACGACGCGGATCGGCTTTGTGACAGGGATGGCAGGAAACGAGGTCATCTTGTCATTTATGACATCGCCCCCTCATGGCATCCAGTCCTCGTCACGAGAGAAAGACGCCATGCTGGAGCTGCGGCCGAACTGCGAACTCTGCGACTGCGACCTGCCGCCAGCTTCGCTGGAGGCGCGCATTTGCAGCTATGAATGCACCTATTGCGCCGAGTGCGCCGAGAAGACGCTGGAAAACGTCTGCCCGAGCTGCGGCGGCGGCTTCGTGCAGCGGCCGATCCGGCCGGTCGGCGACTGGGGCGGGCTCGGCCTCGGCCTCGCGAACCGCCCGGCCTCGACCAAGCGCCATCACTCGCAATGGACGGAGGCGCAGCGGCGCGAGCGCACCGAACTGCTGCGCAACGTGCCACCGCAGGAACGTTGATCGAGCGTCCTGAGGCTCAGCGCCGCTCGAAGTCGCGATGGACGTCGTGCGTCCAGATGCCGGCGCCGTCGGGCGGGATCACCAGCCAGTCCTTGCGGGTCAGCGTCTGCTTGGTGTCCTCATAGCCGGAATGCCAGTGATCCGTCATCGAGGTGCGCGAGAACTCGTGGTCCTTGGCGTGGCTCTCATAGGTCTTCTGCTGGTAAATCAATTGCAGGATGGTGTGCTCGGGGATCAAGGCGAGCTCGTCGCGGAGCTTGCGATCCTCTTCGTTCAGGGCGTCCTCGGGGATGTGGCTGAGAGCCTCGTGGGTCTTCTTCTTCCAGCCCTGCAAGGTCTGGAACAGGTCGGTGACCATGCGGGTGCGCGAGGAGTACATGATGTCCTTGTGCCGGCCCATCACGTCCTGCATCGTCCTGGGCATCGGCCCGCGCGACGAGAACAGGTCGACCTGGAAGATCAGCGAGTTCAGCGTGTCGTCCTGGGCGAGCAGATGCGACAGCGGCGTGTTCGAGACGATGCCACCATCCCAATAATGCTCGGTGCCGATCTGCACGGTCGGGAAGGCCGGCGGCAGCGCGCCCGAGGCCATGACATGCTCGGGCGTGATCTCTTCCAGCGTGTTGTCGAAATAGACGAAATTGCCGGAGAGCGCATTGACCGCGCCGACGGAGAAATGCGTCTGCTTGCTGTTGATCAGGTCGAAATCGACCAGCTCCAGCAGGGTCTCGCGGAGCGGTGAGGTGTCATAGAAGCTGGTCGCGTCGGTGGCTCCGGCCGGTGCCAGCCAGGCATTGGTGCGTCGCGGCTCGAAGAAGCCAGGCTGGCCGAGCACCGTGGTGAGGAAGGACGAGGTCGCGTTGCGGGCCTGGCGGAAGATGTCACCCTCGGGCGTGAACCACCAGACCTTGCGATCGGTGATGCGGTCCCAGAATTCCTGCAGCCGTTCGATGCGGCGCTCGCGCGGATTGCCGGCGATGATCGCCGAATTGATCGCGCCGATCGAGACGCCCGAGACCCAGTCCGGCGCGATGTCGGCTTCGTGCAGCGCCTGATAGACCCCGGCCTGATAGGCGCCGAGCGCACCGCCGCCCTGGAGCACGAGCGCGACGCGGTCGCAGCGCTCGGGGCGCCAGCCGAGATAGCGGTCGGTGGAGGACGGCGCAAAAGGGGCGTTCATGGCGCGGATTCCGTTCGCTCTGGCGGGATTTTGGCAATCTCTGATGGGCATGCCGTGACAGGCATGTGACGCGGGCAGTTCTGGATATCGGTGTCATTGCCTCGTCAGACAAGCTTCATCGCACCGTCAGCTTGCTCTTCCACCTCAGCGGCATGGACCTTGCGACGCAAGCAGCGCGTCGCGTTCTCGCGGCTGGGAGATCAGAGCATGCTCAAGGGCAAGACCGCCGTCGTCACCGGCTCGACTTCCGGCATCGGCCTTTCCATCGCCCGCGCCTATGCGGCCGAGGGCGCCAACATCGTCATCAACGGCTTCGGCGCGCCGGAGGCGATCGAGCAGGAGCGCGCCGGGATCGAGGCCGATTTCGGGGTGCAGGCACGCTACTCGCCGGCCGACATGG
Source organism: Allobosea eneae (assembly GCF_042657265.1). Classification (NCBI taxonomy): domain Bacteria; kingdom Pseudomonadati; phylum Pseudomonadota; class Alphaproteobacteria; order Hyphomicrobiales; family Alloboseaceae; genus Allobosea; species Allobosea eneae. The sequence goes on along the minus strand of NZ_JBHSLW010000019.1, from coordinate 85,062 downwards.
CCCATGGCGGCGCGATCGCTACTATGATCGCCGAGGCCGAAGCCGAGTTCGGCGGCGTCGACATCCTGGTCAACAATGCCGGCATCCAGTTCGTCTCACCGGTCGAGGACTTCCCGGTCGAAAAATGGGACGCGATCATTGCGATCAACCTCTCGGCCGCCTTCCACGCCATTCGCGCCGCCTTGCCGGGCATGAAGCAACGCAAATGGGGCCGGATCATCAATACGGCTTCCGCCCATGCGCTGGTCGCCTCGCCGTTCAAATCGGCCTATGTCGCCGCCAAGCATGGCATCGCCGGCCTGACCAAGACGGTCGCTCTGGAAGCGGCGACCTTCGGCGTCACCGCCAATGCGATCTGCCCGGGCTATGTCTGGACGCCACTGGTCGAGAAGCAGATCCCCGAGACCATGGCGGCGCGGGGCCTGACCAAGGAGCAGGTCATCAACGACGTATTGCTGCACGCGCAGCCGACCAAGCAGTTCGTCACCAGCGAGGAGGTGGCGGCGCTCGCTGTCTTCCTGGCTTCCGATGCGGCAAAGTCGATCACCGGCGTCATCCTGCCGGTCGATGGCGGCTGGACCGCGCAGTGAGGACATCGCCATGAACCGCAAAGACATCCTCGACCTGCCCTCGATGCCGCTCGCCGGGCCGAGCTATCCGGCCGGGCCCTACCGCTTCATCGACCGCGAATACATGGTGATCAGCTACGAGACCGATCCCGAGCTGATCCGCCACCACCTGCCCGAGCCGCTGATGCCGATCGCGCAGCCGGTCGTGCATTACGAATGGATCAAGATGCCGGATTCCTCCGGCTTCGGCACCTATACCGAGACCGGCATCGTCATCCCCTGCACCTTCGGCGACGAGGAGGTCAGCTTCGTCTCGCAGATGTATCTCGACATCGAGCCGCCGATCTCGGCTGGCCGCGAGATCTGGGGCTTCCCGAAGAAGTACGCCCATCCCAAGCTCGAAGTGGTCAAGGACACGCTGACCGGCACACTCGAATATGCCGGCCAGCAGGTCGCGATGGGCACGATGGGCTACAAGCACGAAAGCCTCGCCGGCAACGGCGTGAAGACCACGGCGATGCTGACCAAGACCCAGGTCAACCTGAAGATCATTCCCGGCGTCGACGGCGAGCCGGAGATCTGCCAGCTCGTCGCGCTCAACCTCACCGACATCACGGTGAAGGGGTCCTGGATCGGCCCGGGCCGGCTCCACCTGATCCCGCATGTCAACGCGCCGGTCGCCGATCTGCCGGTGCGCAAGGTGCTGGGCGCGCATCACTTCATCGCCGACCTGACGCTGCCCTTTGGCCGCAAGATCCACGACTACATGAAGGGCTGATACTGCGGGTTGCACTCGCGGCTGCGCCGACTATCTTGCCGCGCCGGGGGCGCGAAGGATTTCAGTGCGCGCATGATTGTCTCCTGGCTGGCGGGCTTGCGCCAGGCCGTCAGCTCGAAGCTCACCATCGGCATAGGCGGATTGCTGGCGCTCGCCATAACCTCCGGCCAAAGCCTGCTCGAAGCGCTGGAGCCGCCGGTGCTGCCGGCGCTCGCCGCCGGCGCGCCGCTCGATGCCGGCCGCTGGCGCATCGCGCTGCATGAGGCCAGGCTGACGACGCAGTCGCGGCCGGACGGACCGCCTGCGCCCGACGGCGCGCAGTTCCTGGCGCTCGATCTCGACGTCGGCAATCGCAGCTCTGAAACCGACAATACCTTCGCGCGCATCCTCAGCGTCGATCCACCGGTCGAGGGGCTGCAGCCCAATCCGACCTTCTGGCTGTTGCGCGACAAGGCCATGCTGAGCGCCTTGCAGCCCGGCTTGCCCGAGCGCGTCCAGGTGATCTGGCGGCTGGCGCCGGGCGCGAAGCCGCCGGAGCGATTGCGCCTTGTCGTCAATGGCGAGACCTTCAAGCCGCGCGACAATCTGCTCGCCGCACCGGGCTGGTTCAACCGCAAGCCGATCGCGGCTGCGACCCTGCCGGTCGCTCGCGCCGAGATAAGGCCATGAGCGGTGCTTTCGCCAAGCTCGGCGCACTGGTGCTCGCGGCGCTGCTACTGGTCGGCATGCAGCGCTATACGCCGGGCTATGCCGAGATCACCGGGCCGATACCGCTCAAGGGCGGTCTCGGCGAGACGCTGACCGGCCGGACCTTCTCGGTGCGGGCCGACACGGTGCTGCTCGCCGAGAGACTGCGCTTCAAGGCCTATGGCCGCGAGGTCGAGCGCGATACGGGCGGCGTGTTCGCGCTGGTGATCGCCGCTCTCGAAGCCCAGCCCGCCTCAGTCAATGTCGGCAGCGCGATCTGGCGCAGTGCGCAGGGCGCGCGCTTCGTCGCGAGCCCGCGCTTGCAGGGCGCGCCGCGCCTGCTCGGAACCGACCGGCTCGAGCCCGGCCTGCCGCAGCGGGGCCTTTTCATCTTCGAGATCCCGCGCGAATCGGTCGCGGGCGCGACGCTGCTGGTGGCCGCCTCGCGCTGGCCGCGGCTGGATACGCGGGCGGAGATTGCCTTGCCCGCGACGCTGGACGCGCCTGCGCCGCTGATCGACCTGAGCGAGCTCGCCTTTGAGTGAGGTCGTCGTCTCCCCGGGCGCGGCGCGGATGCGGCGTCTCAGTCTTTCGGCGCTGCCGATGGCGCTGGCGCTCGGCATTGTCCTGCAATCCCATGAGAATGCGTGGGAGTGGTGGCGCTCGCGAGAGCTCTTCGCGCGGGAGGTCCCGGCCAGCACCGCAGCGAGCCTTGGCGGCGCCGACTGGAAGCTGATGGGTCTGCGCCGTGTCGCCGAGCGAGCGGATGGCCGAGCCGTCATGCTGCTCGACATGGAAGCGGTGGTGCGCGATCCCGCGGCCTTCGCCGTGCTGCCCTGCCGGCTGGTGCTGGAAGCGCCGGACGGACGGCGCTGGTCGCCGCAATTCCTGACGCCGAGCGAGGTCAATCGCCTGCCGGAGCGGCGTGGTCAGACCATTCCGACCTGCATGCAGGCGCTGGCGAGCAAGCCGACCGCCGGCGCGACGCTCAGAGTCAGCGAGGGCTTCGTGCTGCCGGCCGGGATGGACCGGGAAGTCAGGCCGGTGCTCAGCCTGCCGGCCGGGCGGCCGCACTATCTGCGCTTTGAGATTCCGGGCTAGCGCCGCTACGGCTCTGCGCGGCGACGGCGGTTTCCATGACTGCCGCCAGCAGGCAGATGCGCAGACTCTCGACCAGGATGCCGCCGCGGATTTCGCTGGGGCCGCCGAGCAGGAAGGCGATGGCGTTGGCGATCACCTGCCAGCTGTCGAGATCGAGCGGGCCGATCAGGCGAGTGAGGCCGATCCAGAGCCAGGCTGCGGCGAAGCCGATGAAGCGATAGCCGACGACGAGCGCGATCAGCACCGAAAGGCTGGCGCCGAAGGCGAGACGGACGCTGTTGACGACCGGCAGATATCGCGAGCGATAGCCGCCGATGAAATGCTCGGCGAAGTCGCGGATGGCCTTCGGCGCCGACTGCCAGCGCGCCAGGGCAGCGGCAGCGCGCCGGTCGCGGGCGAGCGCGGACGGGTCCTTGGCGTCATAGCCATAGATCGTCGCGGCCATCAGCAGCCAGACCAGCGGTAGCAATGCATAGAGGAAGAGGCTCTGCAGGCTGGTGCTGAAAGGCGGCGCAGCGAGGTCGATCGCCTCCGGCGTCGCCGCCTGGGCCTTGGCGATCAGCGACAGTGTCCAGTCCTGGATGAGCCGGAGATAGGGTAGGGCGACGGTCTTGAGCCAAGTCCAGCCAGTGTTCTTCCAGCGCGACAGGGCGTAAAGGCCGACGAATATCCAGTTGGCGTCGCAGGCGATCACCAGGAACTGCCAGAAGGGCGAGGGCCGACGGCTCTGGGCGGCCTTGGCGAGCTTGCGCACCAGCCATGCAAGGCCGATGGCGAGCGCGAGCCAGAGTGAAAGCGGCACGGCGAGGACATCGACCTTCTCGCCGAAGCCGGCTTCCGACAGCGCTCTGACCGAATAGTCGCGGACGGTGTCGCCGAGAAAGCCCCAGGCGGCGTAGTAGGCGAAGAAGGGGACGAGAGCGAGCGCGACGAGGCCGATCACGGCGCGCACGCCGGCCGGCTGCGGTGTGTCGGGCTGCTGGCTCGCGCCGGCGATCTGCAGGGCCGAGACCGCCGGCAGATAGGGCCGCAGGGCGACGAACATCAGCACGGTGACGACGAGCTTGGCGAGGACCAGCAGCGCGAGCATGGCGAAGCCCGCGAGGCTGTTGAGATAGCCGAGCCTCACTGCCAGCGGCAGCAACAGCTCATTGGCGATCGAGCCGAGCGTCGCGAGCAGCAGCAACACGGGCCAGGCCTGGCGCCAGAGCCGGAGGAAGAGGCGGGCGAGGCCGGCGGTCTCTTGCATGGGCTGGGTTGTACAGGCTCATAGCCCCGGAATGAAACCGTCATTCTCGGGCGAAGCGAAGCGCAGACCCGAGAATCTCGTGATGAGAACGCGCTGGCCGGAGCCCACTCCGGTCTGGGAGGCTCGGGTCAAGCCCGAGCATGACGCGTGCGGAATGCTACCGCCCTCGCCTCGTCTCCAGGCTCTTGCTCCAGCGCGAGAGCGCAAAGCAGATCAGCCAGTAGATTCCACCGGAGAAGACATAGGCCTCCATGTTCATGCCGACCCAGGCGGGATCGGCGAGCGAGGCCTGGGCGATGCCGAGCAGGTCGAGGATCGAGACCACCAGCACCAGCGTGGTGTTCTTGACCAGCGCGATGAACTCGTTGGTGATCGCCGGCAGCGAGATGCGCAGCGCCTGCGGCAGGATGATGAACCAGGTCGCCTTCCAGTAGGACAGGCCAAGCGCGGTCGCCGCCTCGCGCTGGCCCCTCGGCAGCGCCTGCAGGCCGCCGCGCACGGCTTCGGCCATATAGGCGGCGATGCAGAAGCCGAGGCCGATGACGGCGCGGGCCAGCCGGTCGACGCCGATGCCGGCCGGCATGATCAGCGGCAGCAGCAGCGAGGCCAGGAAGATCACCGCGATGATCGGAACGCCGCGCCAGAACTCGATGAACAGCACCGAGATCAGCTTGACCACCTTGAGCTCGGACTGGCGGCCGAGCGCGAGCAGGATGCCGAGCGGGATCGCGATCAGGCTGGCATAGATCGAGATGAAGACGGTCAGCATCAGCCCGCCCCATTCGCGCGTCTCGATCGGCCTGAGGCCGAAGCCGCCGGCGAGCAGCCAGATTCCGAGCGGTGGCAGGATGACGAGCGCAGCGAGGCCGAGGCCCAGCTTCAGCCGCTTCGGCGCGAAGACGATCGCGGCGCCGGAGAGGGCGAAGAGGATGCCGGCAAGGTTCGGCCGCCAGCGCTCCTCGATGGGATAGAAGCCGTACATGAACTGGCCGAAGCGGGCCTTGATGAAGACCCAGCAGGCGCCGGTGCCGGCGCAGTCGGCGCGGGTCTGGCCGCTCCAGGTCGCGTCGACCAGGGCCCAGCGGATGATCGGCACGGCGATCCAGGCGATCAACGCGGCGAGCAGCAGCGTCACCACGGTGATGGTCGGCGAGCCGAACAGGCGCTCTCGCCAGCTGGTTGGTAGGGAGGCGGCGGCGCTCATCGGGTTACCAGCGCGATGCGGGCATTGTACCAGTTCATGAAGGCGGAGACGGCGAGGCCGATGACGAGATAGACCGCGAGCGTCATGGCGATGATCTCGATCGCCTGGCCGGTGTTGTTGAGCGCCGAGCCCATGAACAGGCTGACCACGTCGGGATAGGCGATGGCGGCGCCGAAGGACGAGTTCTTGAGAACGTTGAGGTATTGGTTGGTCATCGGCGGCGTCATCACCCGCAGCGCCTGCGGGATGGTGACGAGCCGCAGCGTCGGGCCGGGGCGCAGGCCCAGCGCGCTCGACGCCTCGATCTGGCCATGCGGCACCGACTGGATGCCGCCGCGCACGATCTCGGCGATGAAGCCAGCGGTGTAGGTGACCAGCGCCGCGAGCAGCGCGACGAATTCGGGGATGACGACGAAACCGCCGCGATAGTTGAAGCCGCGCAGGACGGGAATGTCCCAGCGCGTCGCCAGCGTCGCCCAGGCCAGCGCGAGGGCGGGAACAAGCAGCAGCAGGACGAGACCGACGCGCAGGATCGGCGCGTCCTGCCCGGTCTGCTCCTTGCGCCGCCTCGCCCAACGCAGGAAGAGCCAGTGCAGCAGGCAGGAGATCGCGATCGCGATGAAGGCGTATTTGAAGTTCGCGCCGGCATCGGGCAGCGGAATGGTCAGGCCGCGATTATTGAGAAAGGCGACGCCGAAGACCGAGAGGCTCTCGCGTGGCGCCGGCAAAGCGGCGATGACGCCGAAATACCAGAACAGCACGAAGAAGAGCAGCGGGATGTTGCGGACGAACTCGACATAGGCGCCGGCGATCGCCTGCACCAGCCAGATCGAGGAGAGCCGGGCGATGCCGATCAGGAAGCCGAGCAGCGTCGACAGCACCAGCGCAATCGCGGTGACCAGAAGCGTGTTCGCGACGCCGGCCCAGAACAGCGCCAGGATGTTGTCGGACTGGGTGTAGTTGGTCAGGACGAAGGGCACCTCGATGCCCGAGGTGCGCCAGAGGAAGTCGAAGCCCGAGGCGATGCCGGCCTGGACCATGTTCTGCGAGGCGTTGCGGATGAAATAGACCAGCAGCGCCACGAGCCCGATCAGCAGCGCGCCCTGGTAGAATACGTCGCGGACACGTTTGTCGTTGATGAAGGCGAGGGCTTTGCTCAAGGGGCGGCCGTCCGGCTTGGGGCGTCATTCTCGGGCCCAGCCAGGCTGCGACCCGAGAATCTCGTGACACGAAGGCTGGTTTCCGAGATGGTCGGGTCAAGCCCGACCATGACGGGAGCGTCTCACTGGAACGGCGGGGTGAAGAGCAGGCCGCCCTTGGTCCAGAGCTGGTTCTGGCCGCGCTCGAGCTTCAGCGGCGAGCCCATGCCGACGGTGCGCTCATAGCTCTCGCCATAGTTGCCGACCTGCTTGATCGCCTTGTACATCCAGTCGTCGGGCAGGCCCATCATCGCGCCGAAGCCGCCCTCGGCGCCGAGCAGGCGGCGGACCTCGGTGTTCTTCGAGTTCGCCTTCATCTCGTCGACATTCTTGGAGGTGACGCCGAGCATCTCGGCGGCGATGGTGCCGTTCAGCACCCAGCGCACGATCAATTGCCAGCGCTCGTCGCCCCAGCGGGTCACAGGACCCTGCGGATCGTTCGAGATCGGCTTGGTCAGGATGACGTGGTCGTCCGGGACCTTGAGCTTGACGCGCTGGCCGGCGAGGGCGCCGACGCCGGCGGTGTAGGCGTCGCAGCGGCCGCTGTCATAGGCGGTGATGGCGTCGTCGTTCTTCTGGAAGTTTGTGATGGTGACCTTGAGGTTGCGCTCGCGGAACCAGTCGGCGGCGTTCTTCTCCTCGGTCGAGCCGGCGGCGACGCAGATCGAGGCGCCGTCGAGCTCCTCGGCCGATTTCACATTGGCCTTCTTGCGGACGATGAAGGTCTGGCCCTCGTAGAAGTTGATGCCCTGGAAGTTGAGGCCGAGCGTGGCGTTGCGCGAGAAGGTGATGGTGGAATTGCGCGAGAGCAGGTCGACCTGGCCCGATTGCAGGATCGGCCAGCGCTGCTGCACCGAGGTCGGCGTGAACTTGACCTTGGTGGCGTCGCCGAGCACGGCCGCGGCCAGCGCCTTGCAGTAGTCGACATCGAGCCCGGTCCATTCGCCCTTGTCGTTGGCGAAGGAGAAGCCGGGCAGGCCGAGATGCACGCCGCATTCGAGATGGCCGCGCGCCTTGATGGCGTCGAGCGTCGGGCTGGGCGCGAGCTGCTGCGCGGAAGCGGCGAGGGTGCCGGCGGCGAGGAGCGCCGCGGCGAAAGTGATCGTCTTCATGTCCGTTCCCCATCCTGCGGCGTCATGACGCCACGTCCGGGCGACTATGCAACAGCGCGATGGGGAAAGGTAAGGGGGCTCCGGCAGTTTCCTGCCAAAGCCTGACGCGGCTGCCGCGCCGGCGCTCTACCAGCCGCGCTGGGCCTTGATCGCCTGCTTCTGCATGTCCTTCTGCTGGCGCCAATAGTCCTTCTGCGCGTCGAGCTGCATGCGCTGCCAGTCGCGGATGCGGTCCTTGCGCGAGGTCGCGTCGCGATAGTCGTTCCAGTCGTAGTGATCGTCATGGACGTCGTCGTCGCCGAGCGTGTTGAAGAATTTGCGCAGGGCCGAGCGGGCGGGCTCGACTGGCAGCGCGGCGGCGACCCCGGAAAAAGGCGCGAAGGCCGGTGCGGCCGAGGCGCTGGAGTTGATGGCAAGAGCGGCGGCGAACGAGAGAAGGGCGATACGGATCGTCATGGTGATTCTCTCCCTCGTCACTGGGCCGAGCGCGCGAAGCTATGCGGCAGCTCGGGGCTGAGCCAGCGCATCTGGCTGATCTTGCCGGCGGCGTCGGTCTCGAAGCGCAAACGGACGAAAGGCTCGCCGCCGGACATCTCGGCCGGTGCGACGAAGGCGCCGACCGGCGCGAGGCGCGCCTGGAACAGGTAGGGATCGTCCCTGTTCGGCTCCAGCAGGAGCTGCGCCTCGGTCTTCTCCAGCGTCAGGCCGAGCTTGCCGCCAGCGAGCGCCACGGTGGCGTCGCCCAGGACCGGTGAGGCGTAGCTGCCAGCAAACCCGGCGGCGAGCGGCGACAGCGCGCCGGGTACGAAACCGGCTGCCTCGGCCTGTGCCGCCTCCCGGCGCTTCTTCGCGGCAGCGGCCGTGAGCGCGATGTTGTCGACGGCGGGGTTGCCGAGGACCCGATCGTAGAACCACATCGCCAGCGCGTCCGGCATGCCGGTATTCTCGAGATTGGTCAGGATGACGATGCCGGTCTTGCCGTCGGGCAGGAAGCCGGCATGGGCGCCGAAGCCGGCGGTGCCGCCATTGTGCCAGATGATCCGGCCGCGCGGCGTCATGCTCACCACCCAGCCGATGGCGTAGCTGGTACGCTCGTTCATGGCGACGCGCGGCGTCCAGGTGACGTCGAGATTGTCCTCGCAGACCAGGACCTTGCCCTCGAAATGGCCGCGGCCGAGTTGCAGGCGTAGCCATCTCGCCATGTCGGGGATGTTCGAGTTGAGCGCTCCGGCCGGCCCGAGCGCATAGGGGAAGGAGGGATGGAAGGGCACGGCGACGGGCGGCTCGGCGAAGCGATGGCCCTGCGCATGGTTGGGCACCGCAGTGATCGCCTCGGCCGTGGCGGTCGTCGCGCCCATGCCGAGCGGGGTCAGCAGGCTGGTCTTCAGCGAGTCGAACCAGGATGGGATACCGTTGACCTTGGCGACGATCTCGCCGCCGGCGACATGCGGGATGTTGAGATAGCGGAAATCGGAGCGGAACAGCCCGAGCTGCGGCGCGATACGCAGCGAACGGATCAGCGTCTGTCTGTCGTAGCCCAGCATGGTGAGCGCGTCGTTGACGTAAGGCGTCAGGCCCGAGCGCTGGGCGGCGATGTCGAGCACGCGGAAGTCGCGGGTGACCCAGGGATCGGCGAGCTGGAATTCCGGGACATGGTCGATGACCGGGTCATTCCAGCCGAGCCGGCCGGCATCGACCGCCTGCGCCAGCGTGGTGGTGAAAAAGGCCTTGGTGGCCGAACCGATCTGGAAGATCGTCTCCGGCGTCACCTGGTCCGGCTTGCCAAGCTCGCGGACGCCGAAGCCCTTGGCGTAGATCAGCTTGTCGTCATGGACGATGCCGACGGCGACACCCGGCACCGAAAAGGCCTTCATGCCCTCGGCGACCTGTTTCTCGAAGTCCGGCAGCAGCGCTTCAATCGAAGCCTGGCTGGGTTGCTGGGCGCTTGTGTCCGAGATGCCGGAGATGGCGGCGAGGCCGACCAGGAGCGCTGCTCTGATGATGCGCTTCATCCACTACCCCCTAGGCATCGCAGAGGCCGGCCGATCATGCTGCCGCAAGCGGGCCCGCCAGCGGCGTAAAGATGATATGCCATGTTCTGACCTTAGGTAAACGGGATCAGGAGATTGTGGCGGGATCGGCGCCGGTTCCGAGAGATCGTTTTGCCGGGCAGTAAGGCGAGCTTGCCGCCGCCCTCTGAGCGGAAGGGGTTCCGCTCGGCGATCGCTCACCCGATTGTTCGCCCACCAATCCCCGATCCTTCCCCGCAAGAGGGAGAGGAGGGAACCTGCGACTGGCTGCAGCGATGCGGCTTGATGTCGAGCAGCGGCGTGCCGTCGAGACAATCGAGCCCGCGCACGAGCAAGGTCGCCCCCTGGACGCTCTCCAGCTTCACCCAGGACAGCGCGATCGGGTTCGGCCGCACCGGAGAGCGCAGCGCGAAAGTCCCGAGCGTGCCGCCGCCACGCGGCGTCTGCGTCAGCAGGTCACGCCTGGCCTCATGCATCCAATAGAGCAGATCGAGCTCGGCGAAGTCTTCGATGCCCTTGAGCGCGGCATGCCAATACGCGTCGATCTCGACACGGCAGAGGGGCCCGTCCTGCCGGCCCTGGCGCGGACAATCGTCACGCGTCGCGAAGGGCGTGCGGATGCGGCCGATGAAGACGAGGCGGGCGTCGGCCCGGTCGGGCAAAGGCGCTTCGGTCTCGCCTGGCCGGGTCGCTTGCCAATCCATCATTCGATCCGTCCTGCCATCACTCGCGCGGCAGGCCTGGGGCGACGAAGCCGTGCCTCGCCAGGATGCGCTGCCCGTCGGGCGAGAGGATGAACATGGCGAGCCGATAGGCGTTCGGCGAGGCACCGTTCAGCACCGTCAGCCCGTAATCGGCGCCGACCAGCAGGTTCGCCGGCAATCGGACCATGCGGATGCCAGGCTGCTCGCGGGCGATCGGATCGGCATTGGTGCAATAGCCGAGGAACAGGTCGGCGGCGCCGGTCGCCAGCAGGTGGCCGGCGGCGTTGCGGCCGGGCGGGGTCGGGGCGCTGTTCGGGCCGCCGACGAGCTGCAGCGCCTTGGCTTCCAGCGCCGCTTTTGCTCCGGCTTTGAGCACCTCGGCCTTGGCGAAGATGTGCCAGGCATAGTCGCCGGAAGGATCGGCACGCGGCGTCGAGGTGCCGAGCTTGACCTTGGAATCGAGCATGTGGGCGAGCAGCGTGTTGCTGGTTACGTTCAGCCCCGGACGCGCGAAGGCGCAAGTCTCGTTGCGGACGAAGAGCGCGACCGGACCGGCCTTGCCGTCCTTCGCCAGCATGAGCGGGTACTCCATGTTCGCCGATGCGAAGACCTCTGCCGGCTCGCCCCTGGCGAGAGCCTCGCGAAGCAGGCCGGAGGGGCGGAAGCTGGTCTTGACCGGGATGCCGGCCGAGGTCTCGAAAGCTTGCGCGACTTCGGTCAGGGCGTCCTGGAAGCTGCCGGCGGCATGGAGCAGGACCGGTTTCTGGACCTGCTGTGCGGCTGTGAATGCAGGCCACAGGCTGACCAGGATGACAAGAGCGAGCCTGCGGATCATGTCATGCCCCGGTTTGCCCGGCATCAGCGAAGACGGCCTGCGGGCGGTCGATCTCGTCGCCAGGGCGCCGCATGCGGCATCCGGCAACGTTGCTCGGACTGGACCGTACCGGTTGAACCGGCGCTTGTCGCCCTCCGACAGGACATGCCGGACGGCGTCATTCATTCCCACGAAACAAGCTTGCAAATTGGGCCGTCGATTGCAGCGCCTCTTGCGCTGGTGGAGGTTTATCCTTTCGACCGGCTGCCAAGGCGGCTGAGCAGGCAAGGACCCTCCCGTGACGATCGATCTCGACAAGCTCGCGCAACAGATGACGGGCTGGCGGCGCGACCTGCATACCCATCCGGAATTCGGCTTCGAAGAGAGGCGCACCAGCGCCTTCGTCGCTGGCAAGCTGCGCGAATTCGGGCTGGACGATGTCGCCGAGGGCATCGGGGGCACCGGCGTCGTCGGCACGCTGACGCGCGGCAGCGGCAACCGGGCGATCGCATTGCGGGCCGACATGGACGCGCTGCGCATCTCCGAGCAAAGCGAGCTGCCATACCGTTCGGGCAATCCCGGCGTGATGCATGCCTGCGGCCATGACGGGCACACCGCCATGCTGCTCGGCGCGGCCAAGCTGCTGACGGAGGAGGGCGGTTTCGACGGCACGGTGCGCTTCGTGTTCCAGCCGGCCGAGGAATGGGGGCGTGGCGCGCTCGCCATGCTCGCCGACGGGCTGATGGAGCGCTTCCCGTTCGAGGAGATCTACGGGCTGCACAATGCGCCGGGGCTGCCGGTCGGCATGTTCCAGACGCGTTGCGGGCCGATCATGTCGGCGGAGGACAATTTTGAGATCGTCCTGACCGGCGTCGGCGGTCACGCCGCCCGCCCGCATGCCGGCAACGAGACGCTGGTCGCTGCCTGCGCCTTGGTCACCAGCCTGCGGACCACCGTCTCGCGGCGCCTTAGCCCGGCTGAGATCGCCGTGGTCTCTGTGACCGAGCTGATCACCGACGGCACCCGCAACGCCTTGCCGGGCCAGGCGCGCATTCTCGGCGACGCCCGCAGCTTCCGCCCGGAGGTCAGCGCCGATATCGAGGCGCAGATGCGCGTCATCAGCGAAGGCATCGCCCGCGCCTACAATGTCGAGCAGTCGGTGAGCTATACGCGGGAATTCGTGCCGCTGCTCAACCAGCCGGCCCAGACCGAAGCGGCGCTGGAGGCGGCGCGGGCGGTGCTCGGCGCGGAGAATGTCGTGGTGGTGTCGGAGCCCTTCACCGGCTCGGAGGATTTTGCCCGCTTCCTCGATCATGTCCCGGGCTGCTTCTCCTTCGTCGGCAATGGTGACAGCGCACCACTGCACAACCCGCGCTATGATTTCGACGACGCAGGGTTGATCCACGGCGCGCGTTTTCACGCCGAGATCGTCAGGCGCCGGCTGGCTGTCGCGTGATGACCAACCCTGCTGGAGAAGAGCTTGGCAAAATGCGCACACGACCTGCGGTCCCCAGCGACGCGGAAGCGATGAGCGCGGTGCTGCGCGCCATCATCGCCGCATATGGGCGAGAGCGCCCCAGCGATCCCGATTTCGTTCTTTCGACCTATATCGCCCATCCCGATCGCGTCGCCTGCACGGTCGCGCTCGACGAGGCCGGAACGGTCGTCGGTTTCCAGTCCCTGCGCCGGGCGCGGCCTGGCGATCCCTATGGGACGCCGGATGGCTGGGGGAACATCGGAACGCATGTCTCGCCGCGCGCTGGCCGGAAGGGCGTCGGCACGGCGCTGTTCGCGGTCACGCGGCAGGCTGCTTCGGAAGCGGGCATCGGCCGGATCGACGCCGCGATCCGCGACGACAATCCTCTGGGCCTTGCCTATTACGAGGCGCGAGGCTTTCGGACCCACCGAATCGAGAATGGTGTGGTCCACAAGGTCTACACGGTGTCAGAGGGCTGACGAGCGGCCCTCATATCGTCGCCAGACGCAGACCTTGTGCACATATTCCCGGTTGCGCTGCGCCTCGCCGAAGGGCGCGACGGGCCAGAGCCAGCTTTCATCCTCCTTCGGCAGGGCGACCCCGTACATCAGGTCGAGCCGGTCATGGATCGCTCCGCCGCGGTCGCGCTCAACCATCTCGACATCGCTGATCAGGCAGACATGGCCCTCGAAGCGGGCGAGGTCGTCAAGATGCCAGGCGATGCAGCGGCCCGGGAGATCGTCGGGCAAAGCGGCGGCTCGGGCTGGGTTGTCCTCCAGCCATTCGGCCACCGGCCAAGCGAGCTGCGAAAGCAGGTTGGCGGAGATCACAAGATCGACGCTGCCGTCGTTGGCGAGGTCGGCGAGCGGGTCCTGCCGGCTTTCCGCCTCGCCGGCCAGCCAGGCCATCGCGCCGGTGAGATCGCGGCTGACGAGGATGACCTTCGGTCGCCGCCAGAGCTTAAGGCGCAGCAGCGGCAGATGGACGATGTCGACGAGCAAGACCTCGTCGAAACTCTCGCAGAGAAGGTCCAGCGGAATGTCGCGGGCGGGGCCGGAGCCGAGCACCACCGCCTTGCGCCGCCGCGGCAGAGTGGCGGCGACGTCGGCGATGATGGCGCGGCAGCGGGCCTGGTGCGGCTCCCAGGACTTGCGCTGGCGAAGCCCGCGCGACCAGAGCGCGATCCCTTCCCGCAGCAGGCCGAACCGGCGCGCCAACGGCGTGGCCGGCGTCAGGGCCCGCAACGCCAGTTCGGCGAGCACGGCTAGCTGAGCGCGCCGCGCGCGCCGACCGGCCAGACCGCCTCGACATGGGCGTCGGGACCATTGAGGCCGCGGACGCAGACATACCAGTCGTGCAGGTTGACGGTCGGGTCGCAATGGCCGGGCACGAGCAGCACACGGTCGCCGCGATGCGGTACGGCAACGGGATCGCCGGTGAGGATGCCGTGCTCGTCCGATGGCTTCGTGTAGATCACGCCGTCGCGCCGCCATGGCACCGGCATGCCGGAATCGACCGCGGCCGCCTTGTGGCCGGCATCGACAACGGCGCGGTCCGGCACCGGCTTGCTCATCACCCCGGCGAGCACGAACAGCGCGTGCTGAAAGGTGTGGAAGGGCGAGCCGTCGGCCGTGCGGTTCCTGGCATAGTCGGCGTCCATGAAGATGTAGGAACCGCATTGCAGCTCGTTCCAGATGCCGGACCGGCTCTCCAGCTCGAAGGCCCCGGTGCCGGCGCCCCCGACGGTCTCGCAGGCGAGCCCAGCCTGGGCGAGGCGCTCGATCGCGTTGCGGGCGAGCAGGCCGGCGCGCTCGATCGCCTCGCTGCGCTCGTCGATGGAGCGCATGTGCTGGGCCGAGCCGTGATAGGCTTGCACGCCACGGAAACGCAGGGTGTTGCTGCGCGCGACCGCCTCGGCGAGCCTGACCGCCGCTTCGCCGGGCGCGACGCCGCAGCGCCGTCCGCCGATGTCGAGCTCGACCAGAACGTCGAGGACGACGTCGTTGCGCGCTGCCGCCTCGGCCGCCTCGCGTACGCCGTCGATATGGTCGACGCACAGCCCGATCCTGGCGTCGCGGGCGAGCTTCGCCAGCCGATCGAGCTTGTTGGCGCCGGCGATCTCGTTGGTGACGAGCACGTCGGTGACGCCGCCGGCGACCAGAACCTCCGCCTCGCCGACCTTCTGGCAGCATTGCCCGACCGCGCCATGGGCGATCTGGCGCAGCGCGATCTCCGGGCTCTTATGCGTCTTGGCATGCGGACGCAGGCGCATGCCGCTCGCCTCGGCGAAGGCCGCCATGGTGACGAGATTCCGCTCGAAGGCGTCGAGATCGATGATCAGAGCGGGAGTGTCGATCTCGGCGAAGGACTGTCCGGGCCGGGCCGGCGGAGAAAGGGGCATGAGCTCTCGAATCTGATGAATCATTCCGAGGCTATCGGACGTCAGCTTCGTGTCCGGAGCAAGACCGGCAGTGGCGCTCGCATGGCGGCCATGTTAGGCCGCGCCCCATGAAGATCGGCCACGTCACCGACGATACCTTTGCGCTCTTCGTCAGAATCTGGCGCGAGCGTGGGCGGCAATACCTGCCGCAGCTCATCGGTATCCTTGCCCTCGTCGTGGTCATCGCGGCCACGACGAGCTTCTATCCGCTTCTGATCAAGGCGGCGTTCGACGCCTTCGCCGATCCGCTGACGGCCGAGGCCACCGGCTTCGTGCGCCGCGCCGAGCGCCTGGTGTCGAAATCACTCGGCATCGAGATCGGCGTCGTCAACGCCGTCGCCGTGGTCGTGGTGATCGTGACCGCGATCAAGGGTTTCTCGCTGCTGTCGCAGACGGTAATGACCAACAGCGTCGTCAGCCGGATCGAGGCCGACATGCAGTGCGCGCTCTACGATCATCTGATCGACGCCGATCTCGCGCAGCTC
Organism: Allobosea eneae; assembly: GCF_042657265.1. Classification (NCBI taxonomy): domain Bacteria; kingdom Pseudomonadati; phylum Pseudomonadota; class Alphaproteobacteria; order Hyphomicrobiales; family Alloboseaceae; genus Allobosea; species Allobosea eneae. The sequence continues at coordinate 69,213 of NZ_JBHSLW010000019.1, read as the reverse complement.
CAACGGGAAAATCCCGCCTCGCTCACCCAGCGCTTCACCACCGACTTCACCTTCGTCAAGGAGGCGCTGACGCGGCTGGTCAACATCGCGGTCCGCGACGTGATGACGACGATCGCGCTGGTCGGCGCCATGCTCTGGATCGACTGGAAGATGACGGCCGTCGTGCTGCTGATCGCGCCGGTCGTCGCCCGGCCGATCGGCCGGATCGGCAAGAAGCTGCGGCGGATGGCGACGTCGCAGCAAGAGCAGACCGGCATCATGGCGGGCCTGGTCACCGAGAGCCTGCAGGGCGCGCGCGTCGCCAAGACCGATTCGCTCGAGCCCTATCTGAAGGGCCGTGCCCGCGCCGCCTTCGAGACGATTCGATCCCTGAAGATGAAGGCGGCCAATGCTCGCGGCCGGCTCGATCCGCTGCTCGAGGTCGCCGGCGGTATCGCGGTCGCCGGCGTGCTCGCCGCGATCGGCGTGCGTATCACCTCGGGCAGCTCCACGGTCGGCGACTTCACCGGCTATGTCTCGGCGCTGCTGCTGGCGGCGCAGCCGATGCGCTCGCTCGGCAACCTCAATGCCATCGTCCAGGAGGCCGGCGCCTCGCTGAAGCGCTATTATGCGCTGATCGACGAGAAGCCGCTCATCATCGAACGCCCAGATGCCAGGCCGCTGGCGGTGAAGGGCGGCGAGGTCGCCTTTCGCGCCCTGCGCTTCCGCTATCGTGACGACCAGCGCGGCCTCGAAGGCATCGATCTCGTTGCCGAGGCCGGCAAGACCACGGCCCTGGTCGGTCGCTCCGGCTCGGGCAAATCGACGATGCTGGCGCTGGTGCCGCGGCTCTACGATCCCACCGAAGGCAAGGTCGAGATCGATGGACAGGATATCCGCGACGTGACCTTGCGCAGCCTGCGCGGCCAGATCGGCGTAGTCAGCCAGGATGTGGTGCTGTTCGACGACACGGTGCGCGCCAATATCGGCTTCGGCCGCCCCGGCGCGAGCGAGAACGACATCGTCGCGGCGGCCAGGGCGGCGGCGGCGCACGACTTCATCATGGCGATGCCGGACGGCTATGACACCAGGGTCGGCGAGCGCGGCTCGCGGCTTTCCGGCGGCGAGCGCCAGCGCCTCGCCATAGCCCGCGCTGTCCTCAAGGATGCGCCGATCCTTCTGCTCGACGAGGCGACCTCGGCTCTCGACACCCAGTCCGAGCGGCTGGTACAGCAGGCGCTGGCGGAACTGATGAAGGGGCGGACCACGCTCGTCATCGCCCACCGGCTCTCGACCGTGCGCGAGGCCGACCAGATCGTCGTGCTCGACGAGGGCAGGGTGATCGAGACCGGCGACCATGACGGATTGGTCGCCCGCGACGGCGCCTATGCGCGGCTCTACCGGCTGCAGTTCGCGGAGGGCTAGAGCGATTCGCCTGGAGACCGAACGCCTCATTCTCGACCTGCACGGCCTTGAGCATTTCGAGCCTCTGCGCGAGATGTGGGCCGATGCGACGGTGGTGCATCATATCGGCCAGCCCTCGAGCGCGCAGGAGGCCTGGATGCGCCTCTTGCGCTATCGCGGGCTCTGGCCGCTGCTGGGCTACGGCTATTGGGCGCTGACCGAGAAGGCCAGCGGGCGCTTCGTTGGCGATCTTGGCTTCGCCGATTTCCACCGGGCGATCGAGCCGTCGATCCGCGGCGTTCCGGAGGCGGGCTGGGTACTCGCGAGCTGGGCGCACGGTCAGGGGTTTGCGAGCGAGGCGCTCGCCGCGGCACTCGCCTGGCTCGATGGGGAGGGGGGCCACGACAGCTCGGTTTGCCTGATCGCGCCGGAGAATGAACCGTCGCTTCGTCTTGCCCTCCGCTTTGGATTCCTCAACGAGCGAACCGTGAGCTTCCTAGGGCATGACACATTGCTGCTGCGGCGGCCGCGATCGGTCTAGCAATGAGGATCGTGAGCAGGCTCTGATGCAAGCATGGCGGGCATGCGGCGCGCGCGGGCAACTGCTGACAGGACTTGCCATAGTTCGCTGCCAGTGTGCTGACGTGAATATTTGAAAGAGATTGTTCCGTGACGACCTCGACGACTGTCGCCGTGCCGGCGCGCAAGGCCACACGCCGCGAATGGCTAGGCCTGATCGCGATCGCCTTCCCCTGCATGATCTATTCCATGGACCTGACGGTGCTGAACCTGGCGGTTCCGACGCTGACGCGTGAGCTCAAGCCTTCCGCAGGCGAGCTGCTCTGGATCATCGACATCTACGGCTTCATGGTCGCCGGCTTCCTGATGACCATGGGCACGCTCGGCGACCGCATCGGCCGGCGCAAGCTCCTGCTGATCGGAGCGGCGGCCTTCGGGCTGGCCTCGGCGGTCGCCGCCTTCTCGACCAGCACCGAAATGCTGATCGTGATGCGGGCGCTGCTCGGCATCGCCGGCGCGACGCTGGCGCCCTCGACGCTCTCGCTGATCGCGGTGATGTTCGAGGACGAGACCGAGCGCACTTTCGCGATCTCGATGTGGATCGCCAGCTTTTCGGCCGGCGCCGTGATCGGGCCGCTGATCGGCGGCGCGCTGATCGAGTATTTCTGGTGGGGTTCGGTCTTCCTGATCGCGGTGCCGCCGATGCTGATCCTGCTGGTGATCGGCCCGATCCTGCTGCCGGAGTACAAGGCGCCGCAGGCCGGCAAGCTCGACCTCGTCAGCGCATTGCTCTCGTTGGCGACGATCCTGCCGGTGATCTACGGGGTGAAGCACTGGGCCGAGTTCGGGCTTTCGGCCTATGTGCTCGGCTTCATCGTCGCCGGCCTCGTGCTCGGCGTCGTCTTCGCCCGCCGGCAGAAGCAACTCGCCGATCCGATGGTCGATTTGACGCTGTTCGGGATTCCGGCGTTCCGGGCCGCGCTGGCGATCAACCTCGCCGGTATCATGGTGATGTTCGGCAGCTTCATCTTCATGGCGCAGTACCTCCAGCTCGTCGCCGGGCTGACGCCGCTTGAGGCGGGCCTCTGGTCACTGCCCTCGGCAATCGCCTTCACGCTCGCTTCGTTCGCGGTGACGCCGCTGACCCTGCGCTTCAAGCCGGCGACGCTGATGGCCGGAGGCATGGTGCTCTCGGGCCTCGGCTTCGCCTGGCTCGCCTTCGCGCCGAATCTCGTCCAGATCGTCGCCTCCTCGATCGTGTTCTCGATCGGCTTCACGCCGGTGGTCGCGCTGACGACCGGGATCGTGGTCGGTTCGGCGCCGCAGGAGCGGGCCGGTGCAGCCTCGGCCATGTCCGAGACCAGCATCGAGCTCGGCGGCGCGCTCGGCATCGCCGTTTTCGGCAGCCTCGGGACGGCGCTCTATCGCCGGGGCATGTCGGATCTGTCGGTCGCGGGCGTGGACGGCGCGGTGCTGGCGCCGGCACGTTCGACGCTCGGCGGAGCGCTGGCGACGGCCGAGCGGCTGGCGCCGGACCAGTCGGCGCATCTGTTGCAGGCGGCGCGCGAGGCCTTCATGACCGGCTTCCACGCCGTCGCGCTGATCGCGATCGCCGGCATGGTCTTCTGCCTCGCGGTGGCGTTGACGACCTTGCGCGACGCAAGGCCCTCGGGCGCGCACTGAAGTGCGACATGTTCGGGGCGAGCCCGAGCGTGTCGCTGCTCGCGCTTGCCAGTGGCGTCAAGGATGCCAGCCGGTGTCCTCTGCCGGGGTCTCGTCCTTGGCCTCCTGGGCACGCGCTTCCTCGACCACGGCGAAGACGGCGCGCAGTGCCGCCTCGACGCCTTCGCCCGATGCGGCCGACAGAGCGATCGGCGTGCGGCCACAGGCGCGCTTCAGCCGGGCGAGCTGTTCCTTGCGGACCTCGGGCGTCAGCGCGTCGACCTTGGAGAGCGCGACGATCTCCGGCTTCTCGTCGAGATCGGCGCCATAGGCGGCGAGTTCCTTGCGCACGGTCTTGTAGGCCTTGCCGGCATGCTCGCTGGTGCCCTCGACCAGATGCAGCAGCACGCGGCAGCGCTCGATATGGCCAAGGAAGCGGTCGCCGAGGCCGTGGCCCTCATGCGCCCCTTCGATCAGGCCGGGAATGTCGGCGAGCACCATCTCGCGCGCGTCGACGCGGACCACGCCGAGGCCGGGATGCAGCGTGGTGAAGGGATAGTCGGCGATCTTGGGTTTGGCCGCCGTCACCGTGGCGAGGAAGGTCGACTTGCCGGCATTGGGCAGACCGACCAGGCCGGCATCGGCGATCAGCTTGAGCCGCAGCCAGACCCAGCGCTCCTCGCCCGGCAGGCCGGGGTTGGCGTGGCGCGGCGCCTGGTTGGTCGAGGTCTTGAAATAGGCGTTGCCGAAGCCGCCATTGCCGCCCTTGCACAGCACGAAGCGCTGGCCGGGCTCGGTCAGGTCGGCGATCAGCGTCTCGCCGTCCTCGTCGAGGATCTCGGTGCCCGGCGGCACCTTGAGCACGATCGGCGGGCCATTGGCGCCGTGCCGGTCCTTGCCCATGCCGTGCTCGCCGATCCGGGCCTTGAAGTGCTGCTGGAAGCGGAAGTCGATCAGCGTGTTCAGGCCCTGCACGCATTCGACCACGACGTCGCCGCCGCGCCCGCCATCGCCGCCATTGGGTCCGCCGAACTCGATGAACTTCTCGCGCCGGAACGAGACGCACCCGGCGCCGCCGTCGCCGGCCTTCACGTAGATCTTGGCTTGGTCGAGGAATTTCATGAGGGAGTAGGTAGTCGCATGAGCGCGCGAGAGCAATGCGTCGCCCGCCTCTCCGGGCGCCCCGAATCGCAGTTCATGCAGAATTATGTTGCAGTGCAGCAACGAATGCCCATCTCGGGGGTTGTCATCCGCCAGCCCCACTCCGCGGCTGACGAAGCAAGGGCCATGACGATGCGAAAGCTCTCCGACACGATCGCCCGACTCTCGGCCTACCGTACGCAGCTTGGGACCGGGGCGGGCCCCGATATGTCCGGCCGCCTCGGCACCTTGCCGGAGTTCGGCAGCAATCCCGGCGCGCTGCTTGCCCGAACCCATCTTCCGCCCGAGCTTCCCCCCGGCGCGCCGCTCGTCGTGGTGCTGCATGGCTGCACCCAGACCGCTTCTGGCTACGACCTCGGCGCCGGCTGGTCGACGCTGGCCGATCGCGACGGCTTTGGGCTGCTGTTTCCCGAGCAGCAGCGCGCCAACAACGCCAATCTCTGCTTCAACTGGTTCGAGCCCGGCGACACGCAGCGCGGCAAGGGCGAGGCGCTGTCGATCAGCCAGATGATCGAAACGATGATCACGCGCCACGGCCTCGACCGGCGCCGCGTCTTCATCACCGGCCTGTCGGCGGGCGGGGCCATGGCCGCCGTCATGCTGGCGACCTATCCCGAGCACTTCGCCGGTGGTGCGATCATTGCAGGTCTGCCCTATGGCGTCGCGGGTACCATTCCCGAAGCCTTCGATCGCATGCGGGCCCATGGGCTGCCTGGGGAGAAAAGGCTGCAGGATCTGGTGCGCTCCGCCTCCCGGCATGAAGGCGCTTGGCCGACGATCTCGATCTGGCAGGGCAGCGCCGACCGCACCGTCAGTCCCGCCAATGCCGCAGCATTGATCACGCAATGGCGCGGCGTTCACGGCTTGCGCTCCGAGCCATCGGCAAGCGAAGTGGTGGACGGCCAGCGGCGCCGGGTCTGGCGGGACGCCGACGGCCGCGATCTGGTCGAGGAGTACAGCATCGCCGGAATGGGCCATGGCACGCCGATCGCCGGCGACGGTATCGGCCGACCGGGGCCGTATATGCTGGCCGCCGGCATTTCCTCGACACAGCGGATCGCCGGGTTTTGGGGGCTGCTTGCCGGCGAGGTCGAGAAGGGCAGGGCGAATATAGGGGTGACGGTCGCTTCCCCTCCGGCGCAAGCGCCGGCCATGGCTGCCGGTCCGGCGTGGCAGGAGCCTGAACGGCCGCGCCAGACCAACAAGTGGGCTGCGCCACCTGCAGCCGCCGGTGTGCGCAAGATCATCGAGGATGCGCTGCGCTCAGCCGGCCTGATGCGGTGACCAAATTGCCGGTCCCGCCCGAGGGCGGGACCGGACGCTTCAAGCCATGCAGGGCTCGTCGCTGAAGCGCTCCGACTGCTGCTGCTGCTCGGCCGCCGGCAGCGGCGCCCAGCCGGAGGCGCTCCAGCTCTTCAGCGCCGCCCAGGTCGAGCGGTCGAGCCGGAACTGCTCGCAGGGGAACAGGCCGCCACGCGCCGGCAGCGACTTCAGGAAGGAACCCTCCTGCCGGAAGCCGCTCTTCTCCAGCACCCGGCGCGAGGCCGGGTTGATGACACGGGTGTCGGCCTCGACCGCATCGATCTCGACCAGCGAGAACATCGTGTCGATCAGCGCCTGCACCGCCTCGGTGGCATAGCCCTTGTTCCAGTGCGGCGTGCCGAGCCAGTAGCCGATGAACGGCCGTCCGGTCGCCTGCTTGTGCGCGCCGATCATGCCGATCAGGTCGTTCGGCTTCTCACGCGGGGTGATCGCCAGCACCAGGTGCTCGCCGAGCGCATTGCCCTTGCGCGTCGCGAAGACGAAGGGATCGACTGCCTGGGTCGGATAGGGATGCGGAATCGAGGCGGTCATCTCGGCCACAGCCTTCTCGCCGGCGAGGCGTAGGATGGCGGTGGCATCGGCGATCCGCGGCCAACGCAGCCACAGCCGCCGGGTCTCGAGCCGGAAGACGTCGTCTCTCGTCAATTCGGGGAACATCTGGTCTCTCCGTCGGCGCAAACGAAAGGGGGAGCTGGGCATTGGTCCCATCTCCCCCTCGCTTGACCTTCGGGAAACCCGCTTGGGGCTCTTATTCCCTTGATCCGTCCGGTTCGATGGAACCGGCGGATCGAGAACATTCCCTATCCGCCGTTTATTCTGCGGCCTCTTGGGCCGGGACTACGTTCACGAAAGCTCGGCCGAGCTTCGTCGTGAATCGGACGCGACCGTTCGACGTGGCAAAGAGCGTATGGTCTTTGCCCATGCCGACGTTCACGCCGGCGTGCCATTTGGTGCCGCGTTGACGAATGATGATGTTGCCGGCCACGACCGCCTGGTCGCCGAAGCGCTTCACGCCGAGACGCTTGCTTTCGGAGTCGCGACCGTTGCGGGACGAGCCGCCTGCCTTTTTGTGAGCCATAACGCCCTACCTCAAAAACTCTTCAGTCCGTGTAACCCGAATCGGCGGCGAAAGCCACCCCGACCGGGCGTGAAGCTGCGCGGTGCCTGTCAGCGCCGGTCAGTAGTCCTCGCCGGAAGCGAGCTCGGCCTGGTCGGCCTTGGCCCGCGGCGGCTTGCCGGCGAGCAGCTCCTTGGCCTGCTCGACCCACTCCTCGCGGGTGGCGCGGCCACGCAGCTTGAGCTCCTCGTCCCACTTGGCGACATCGGCCTCGGTCCAGGCGGCGATGTCGTTCCACGAGGTGATGCCGGCGGCGCGCAACTTCTTCTCGATGGTCGGGCCGACGCCCGAGATCAGCGAGAGGTTCGACGCGTCGAGGCCCTCGGCCTTCGCTTCGGCTTTGGCGCTCTTCGGCGCAGCCTTGCCCTTGACGGCTTCGCTGCCGGCCTTGAGCGCGACGGGGGCGGCTTCGCCCTTCTTCATCTCCGGCTTCTTGCCGCCGGTGAGGATGTCGGTGATGCGCACCACGGTCAGCTCGGCGCGGAAGCCGCGCTTGCGCTTGGAATTCTGGCGGCGGCGCTTCTTGAAGGCGATGACCTTCTCGCCGCGGGCCTGCTCGACGATCTCGCCGGCGACGGTGATGTCACCGAGGAAGGGAGCGCCGATCGTCGACTTCTCGCCATCGGTCAGCATCAGGACGGAGCCGAAAGCGACGGTGTCGCCCGGGTTGCCCTCGATCTTGGCGACGGTGATGCGGTCGTTGGCGGCGACGCGGAACTGCTTGCCGCCGGTCTTGATGACTGCGAACATCTTAGTGTTCTCCATGTTGAGCCCCGCCCTGTCATGTGCCCTGAAAGGGCGCACGCGGGACGGCTTTTTGGCAGTCGGTTGCGTGGTCGGGTTTGCTCTTCACGTGCCGCTGCATCCGCCGCATCGAAGCGGCACGGTCGGCGGCAGCCAAAAGAGATCAGGCGCGGGTTTCCCCACGCCGGACGCCGCTTCCTAGTCGCGCAGGGGCGAGCCGTCAAGGAAAAGCAGCATGGCGGCGAAGGATTTCAGGGCGATGACGGAGTTGTGGACGCATCGTGTCGGAAAGGCTTGTGCCGGGCGGACGCAATGTGTAGTAACCAGCCCGCTTCGACCAGAGCGACCGCGGACAGGTGGCAGAGTGGTTGAATGCACCGCACTCGAAATGCGGCATACCCGCAAGGGTATCGGGGGTTCAAATCCCTCCCTGTCCGCCACTTCTTTTATCTCGCGCCAGTTCGCTTCGCTCCCAGTCCCGTTGGGGCCGCCTTCCAGCTGGTCGGGCAGTCGCGCTCCGGGCATCTGGGGCGGGCTTAGATTTTTGATCTGAGCCGCTGCGGTCCGCTGAGCCCTTGATCGTGGCGGCAGGGAATTCGAGCGCATCGCCATGCCGCTTTGATCGTCATAGCGCTCTGGCCGATTGTGGCCGTGCACGGTGAGATGGCGATCGTCGCTTCGCGCCGGCGCGACGCTGTCGGCTCCTGCAGCGGATCGGCAACAGCGCATGGCCATTTTTGAATGTGAACGGCTTTTCATTGCGTCGCCCACGCGACAATTTGGCGTCTTCGCTGCGGGACAAGGGGCGAGATGTCCGGATACGTCTTTGACTTTGCTGGCCATTTCGCCGCGGTTCTCATCGTGAGTCATGGCTGGAGCGGCGGGCGCTGTCGCGCGAGCGGCACGATGCGCTGCCCCGAAATGTAGCAGGCACGCCAAATGGCCGGAAAATCGCTGAACCCTAAATTGTCTCCGAAGCGCTTTCCGTTGCGGAAAGTTCGATCGCTCAATTTGTAATTGATTAACCCTTTTGAATTGCCCGGTGTCGAGCCGTCACAGGAACAAGAAGCGCTCCAGCGGCCTCATTCACGAGACTGACGTCGCGTCGAGCCCTCAGCGTCGGAGCTGCGGCCGGCTCTCCGTTCCCGCGCCGCGGCGCGCTCGGGGCCTCGAGGGCGCCTTCCGGCCTGACGCTCCTGACCCTCGGCATTAGGCTGCTTGGCGCAACTGGCGTCGCCATGGCTAATGGCGGCGCCGGCGGCAATGGCGGCAGCGGCGCGGGCGTGGGTGGTGGCGGCGGTGCTGGCGGCTGGGGGGCTGTGATCACCGATATAGGCGCGCTCGGCTCACCTACTCCGCAGCGATCGCCGAACGCGCAAGAGACCGCGCCCTCAAAGGAAAAGTCGAACTCAGATTCTGAGGAAGGCGGGAGGCCGGCCGCCCTACCGCACATCGCCGCCCTCGACGCGCCCCGGGGCGCCATGCCAAGCTGTCCGCCAGGGGCAGCCGGCCTCCCGCTTCATTCGGTTCGCGACATGCATCGCCGCTCCCTCCTGGCTGCCCTGGCAACATGCGGTTTTGCGACAACGATGCGCACGGCCGGATCGGCTGAGCCTGCGAAGCGGGTTTCGATCATCGTCGGGCTGCCGCTCGACCATCCCATCGCGCGCACGCGGCTGGCCGAACTGCATCAGTTGCTGGCCGAGCGGGGCTGGGTCGATGGGCGGAACCTGCGTTTGAGCGCGCGATTCTGGGGAACGAACGCGGCTGAGCTGGCTCGCGCCGCAGCTGAGATCGTCCGCGGCAGGCCCGACATCATCGTCGTCGGCTCCAGCGCCGAAACGGCGGCCGTGCTGGCCGAAACCCGCCAGATTCCTGTCCTGTTCGGAACGGCATCCGATCCGGTGGGGAGTGGCTTCGTGCGCTCGCTCGAACGTCCCGACGGGAATGCGACGGGCTTCAGCAACAACGATCCCGTGATGTCGGAGAAATGGGTCGAGCTGCTGACCGAGATCGCCCCCGGGACGCGGCGCATCGGCGTGGTCTTCAACCCGCGCACGACACCTGCCGCCGGCGAGACCTATCTTGCGCGCCTGCAAGCGGCCATGCCCGCGGGCGCGGCGACCTTGGCGATTCTCCACGTCACCGAGCCTTCCACCATCGACGGCGTGATCACCGGTTTCGCCGAAAAAGGAGCCGGCGGGGGCCTGATCTTCCTTCCAGACAGCTTCACCTTCCGCAACGCGGCACTCTGCACCGCTGCCGCAGCGCGGCTGGCTCTACCCGCTGTCTATCCTTTCGACACCTTCACACTACAGGGCGGCTTGATGTCCTATGCCGGCGCGCGGGAGGAGACCGGCGAGCTGATCGCCTCCTATATCGATCTTATCCTGCGCGGCGCCAATGTCGCCGAGTTGCCGGTGCAGTTCTCGCGCAGCTTCGAGCTTGTCATCAATGAAAAGGCTGCGGAAGCCCTAGGCTTGACTCTGCCGGCTTCGTTGCGGATCCGCGCGCAACGGATTCTGTCGTGACGGCGCCGGATACGGCAGCGGATAGCGGGCCGCCCCGCCGGCGCAGCGAGCTCGTCCGCAAATACGCGATCTTCGTCGGGGTGGCGATCTGCCTCGCGCTCGGCCTCAATACCGCGATCGCGACATTCTTCGCGTTCTCGGATCAACGAGCGCTGCTGGTCCGGGTGCAGCAGGAGCAGGCGCGAGCGGCCGCCCAGAGGATCGGCGCGTTCGTCGCCGGCATCATGGAGCATCTCGACTGGTCCTCGCAAAGCGGCGCCAGCGCCAACTCGCCCGAGGAGCGCCGACTCGACGGTCTGCGGCTGATGCGGCAGGCGCCGGCCGTGCTCGAACTGCGCCAGATCGATCAGGCCGGGCGCGAGCAGCTCTCACTCTCGCGCTCAGCGCGGGATCGCGTGGGCAGCGGCACCGATTGGTCGACCGACCCGGGCTTCCGGGCCGCACTTGTCCGGGGCAGTCATTACGGCGAGGTCGATTTCCGGCGCGGCTCAGAACCGCATATGGTGCTGCTGCGGCGAGCTGCGTCGCCGCCGCAGTGGGTTGCGCGTGCGACCGTCAATCTCGTCTTCATCCGGGAACTGGTCTCGCGGCTCAAGGTGGGGGAGGCGGGGCGCGCCTATATCGTGACGCGCTCGGGACGGTTGATTGCTCATCCTGATCTGCGCTTCGTGCTCCGGAACACCAATCTCGCCGGGCTCGTCGGCGCGCATGAGGCCGCCGGCGCGCCCGGAGCGGGGCTTTCGGTGGTCGATATCGAGGGGCGGCGGGTCCTGTCCGTCATGGCCGCAGTGCCCGACCTCGACTGGAACGTGGTGATCGACCTGCCGGAGAGCGAGGCGTTCGCGCCGATCCATGCGTCGATCCTGCGCTCGCTCGTGCTGCTGGCGCTGGCTTTGCTCGTCGCGGTGCTGGCCGGCATCGCCCTGAGCCGGAAGCTCGTCGCACCGATCAAGACTCTCGGCGAAGGTGCCGCACGGATCGGCCGGGGCGAGCTGGACGCGCGGATCGACATCCGCACGGGCGACGAGCTGCAGCAGTTGGGCGAGCAGTTCAACGTGATGGCCGCGCGCCTGGCAGAAAGCCGTGCCGCCCTGGAAGACAAGGTTGCCGAGCGGACTGCGGACCTGGCGAAGGCCTTGCAGCTCGCCTCCGCCGGGCAAAAAAAGGCGGAAGAGGCGACGCGGGCGAAATCCCGGTTTCTGGCTGTGGTCGGACACGACATCCGCACGCCGCTGTCCGGCGTGCTCGGCGTCCTCGAACTGATCGACCGCCGGCGCTTGAGCCAGCGCGACCGCCGTCTGATCGCCATGGCTGCGACTTCCGGGGAAGCCCTGGTCGATCTCGCCAATGCGACCCTCGACCTGTCGCGTCTCGAGGCCGGAATCGAGGGTATCGACCGGCGCGATTTCGATCTCGGCGCTCTCCTGAACGCGGCGGTGGCGCTGATGCGGCCGCAGGCGGAGCAGAAGGGGCTCGCCCTCACGCTCCGTCCGCCGCCGGCCGTGCTGCGCCTCCACGGCGATGCCGGCAAGATCCACCGGATCCTGATCAACCTGCTGCGCAATGCGATCAGCTTCACCGAACAGGGCGAGATCGTGCTCGGGTCTGAATTGCAGCGCGTCTTCTCGCCCGAGGGGCTCGAGCTGACATTGGAGGTGCGCGATACCGGCATCGGCATCGATCCGGCGATGCAGCCGCGGATATTCCAGGATTTCGTGCAGGTCGATCCGGAGACGGGGCGGCGCAACGGCGGCGTCGGCCTTGGCCTGGCGATTTGCGCCAAGCTGGCGGAGTTGATGGGCGGTTCCATCTCCGTGATCAGCCAGAAAGGGGAGGGCAGCACCTTCCTGGTCAAGCTGCCGATAGCGGCGGCCAGAGCCGCGGCCCGGCCGGGCGAAGTCACGGCCGGACAGCTGCAGCGTGTCCTCGTGGTCGACGACGATCCGGTGACGCGCGAGGTCGCGCGTTTGATGGTCGGCAAGGCCGGCCACAAGGTGCAGGCCGCAGCTTCCGGCGAAGCGGCTCTGAAGACACTCGGCAAGCGCAGCTTCGATCTCGTGCTGCTCGACATGCACATGGGCGGAATCGACGGAGTCGAGACCGCGCGGGCGATCCGCGGGCTGCCGGGCATCGCTCAGCCCCGGATCGTTGCCCTCACGGCGGACGTTTCGCCGCAGACGATGCGGCGCATGCGCGCGGTGGGGCTGACCACGATCCTGTCGAAGCCGATCACCTCCGTCGCCCTGTTGCAGGTGATCGGCCATGGCGAGCGCCATGGCGGCCGGAGTCCGAACGTCGCCCTCTCTGGCGACGGGCCGGTCGATGCGGGTTTCTTTCGGGCCCAGCGCAGCCTGATCGGGGAGGCGCGCACGCGCCAGCTCGTAACGCTGTTCGCGAGCGTGTCGGAGACGATCCTGACGGGAATGCAAGCTGCTTCGCGGGCCGCCGACCGAGCCGAGCTCAGACGGCTGGCGCACCAGTTGGCGAGCTCGGCCGGGGCGGTCGGGCTCGGACGGCTCTTTGCTCTCGCCAGCGCGCTGGAACGCGATGCGCGGGATACTGGTCGCGAAGCGCTCGCTGCCGCGGTCGAAATGCTCGGACAGGCGAGAGACGAGGCGCTAGACGCCGTGACCGAGCTGGCAGGTGAAGCGCCTGCCGCGCCACCAAGCTCTCAGACGTCGCGTTCCACAGGCACGCCGATCTTGTAACCCATGCCGCTGACGGTCGCGATGACGCCCGATTTGCCGGTGTCCCCGAGCTTCCTGCGCAGACGCGCGACCAACGCATCGACGCTGCGCGCATCGACATCGGTGAAGCGGTTGCTGACGACCTCGATCAGATAGTCGCGGCTGAGCGGATGGCCGGCACTCTCGACGAGGGCGGCGAGCAGGTCGAACTCGCCTCGCGTCAGGCGAATGGGATCGCCATTGATCGTCGCGAGCTCGCGGCGCAGCAGATCGACGGTGAACGGCCCGAAGGTGGCGACGGTGTTGCGGCGCGCCATGTCGCGCTCGATCCGGCGCCGGCGCAGCAGCGAACGGGCTCGGGCCAGCAGGTCGCGCAGATCGACGGGCTTGCTGACATAGTGATCGCCAGCGAGCTCGAGGCCGACGATGCGGTCGACGTCGGCGTCGCGCTGCGTCACGAAGATGATGCCGGCGTCGGAGACCGACTGGAGCTCGCGGGCGAGTTCGAAGCCGTCGCCGTCGGGCAGGACGACATCGATGAAGATCAGGTCCGGCCGGACGCGCCGGACCGCTTGCCGCGCCTGCACGACGGTCTCGGTTTCCTCGACCTGGAAGCCCTGGTCGGTGAAGTAGCCCGCGATGACCGTGCGGGTGACGGGATCGTCTTCCACGATGACGAGCCGTTCCTGGGAGGTCGCATCCATCAGCTCTGAATTTCCTCGCCAGGCGTTCGGTCCGCTATGGCTGGCCGCGCGGACGATTCAACAGGACGCACCGCACCGCAAGCGAAAGGGAGCCCGATTATGGACGACCGTTCACGCCGCAGGCGAAGGCCGAGCCTTCATCCCCGACAATATCACATCAGCGGCATGGAGCAGAGGCGCGCCACCGCTCGCACGCGCGTGGAGCGCCCTTAACCCTTCGAAGGCGGCGTGCCGTGGGTATGAAAACTCTCGATTGTCTTCAGCCCCCAGGCCTGGCCCTTCTTCCGCTCCTCTTCCGTCCAAGTCACCGCCTGCCAGTCCGGATCGAGGATCAGGCGCGCGCCGGCGTTGGCGATCTCGACGCGGTTTCCCGCGGGTTCGTAGACGTAGAGGAAGAAGGTCTGCTGCACCGCGTGCTTGTGCGGCCCGGTCTCGATGAAGACGCCGTTCTCCAGGAAGAGATCGGCCGCCTCGAGGATGTGCTCGCGCTGGTCGACGGCATAGGTGACATGGTGGAAGCGCCCGCGCGCCGGCGTATGGTCGCGGGTGTAAGCGATGTCGTAACTCTTGTTGTTGACGGTGAACCAGCAGCCGCCGACCTCGCCTGAATCGAGCACGATCTGCTCGGTCACCCGGCTGCCCAGCGCCTTCGGCATGAACTCGCGGATCTTGGCGACATCCTGTGCCAGCAGGTTGAGATGGTCGAGCCGCCGCACGGCACAGCCACGGCCATGGTTGCGCTGCGCCTGGTTCTTGAGCGCCGGCCGCTCCTTCTCGGGAGCGACGTACTTATTGGTTTCGAAATAGATCTCAAAGACATGGTCGTCCGGATCGCGGAAGCGATAGGCCTGGCCATGGCCGAGATCGCCCTCGCTCCAGCCGATGCCGCAGCCCATCGCCTCGATCGCCGCGACGCGGCGCAGGAGCGCCGCCTCGCTCGAGGCGCGATAGCCGATATGGCCGACACCGGTCGTCTTCGCCGCGGTGAGCTTCAGCGTGTGGAACTCGTAGTCGTCCCAGGCACGCAAGTAGACGCTGTCGCCCTCGCGCCCGCTCTCCGTCAGCCCGAAGATCTCGACGAAGAAGTCGAGGCTCTCCTGCGGCCTGTTCGTGAAGAGCTCGACATGGCCGAGATGGGCGATGTCGAAGCAGGGCTCGCTGCTCATCCCCAGACTTCCTTCGCCACTTCGAGGATGCGCGAGAGCTTGGCCCATTGCTCGTCCTCGGCGAGTACATTGCCTTCCTCGGTCGAGGCGAAGCCGCATTGCGGCGACAGGCAAAGCTGCTCCAGGGGCGCGTACTTGGACGCTTCCTCGATCCGGCGCTTGAGGTTGTCCTTGCTCTCGATCTCGCCGAACTTCGACGTCACCAGCCCGAGCACGACCTGCTTGTCGCCCTTGGGCAGGAAGCGCAGCGGCTCGAAGCCGCCGGAACGATCATCGTCCCACTCCATGAAATAGCCGTCGACATTGATCTCGTTGAAGACCATCTCGGCGACCGGCTCGTAGCCGCCCGAGGCAATGAAAGTCGACTTGAAATTGCCGCGGCAGGTATGGGTGGTGATCTGCATGTCGGCGGGCTTGGCCTTCAGCGCCGCGTTGAGCACGTCGCGATAGATGAAGACCAGCTGTTCCGGGTCGTCGCCGCGCTCGGCCAGCATCTTGCGCTGCTCGGGATCGCAGAAATAGGACAGGCTGGTGTCGTCGAGCTGCAGATAGCGGCAGCCGGCGTCGTAGAAGGCCTTGATCGCCTTGGCGTAAGCCTTGCCGAGATCCTCGTAGTAGTCCTCGATCCGAAGATAGGCGCTCGGATCGATCGCCTTCCGGCCGCCGCGGTAGTGCAGCATGGACGGGCTCGGGATCGTCATCTTCGCCACGCGATCGGTCGTCGAGGCCAGGAACTTGAAATGGGCGAGATGCGGGTGGTCGTCCGGGAAGTCGAGCTTGCCGGTGACGCGGACCGCATGGCCCTTGGTGGTGACGCCCTTGAACTGGATGCCTGAATCGGTCTCGAAGCTGGTGACGCCGGAGAGGCCGTCGAGGAAGTCGAAATGCCAGAAGGCGCGGCGGAACTCGCCATCGGTCACCGCCTGCAGCCCGACCTCCTCCTGCTTGCGCACGAGCTTCCTGATCTCTTCGTCCTCGATCGCGGTCAACTCAGCCTGGCCGATCTCGCCGGCCGCATGTTTGGCGCGGGCATCTTTCACCGGCGCACTGCGCAGCAGGCTGCCGACCATGTCGCCCCGGAACGGCGGCTTCTGTCTCTGGCTCATGGCGTTTCCTTTCACTGGTTCTGTCGTTGGTTCAGGCGGCGGCGAGGCCGAGATGGCGCTCCAGCCGTGACGGGTCGGCGAGGAGCTCGGCGCTCCCCGCGGCGAGGACGACGCGGCCGCGCTCGAGCACGATCGCCTCGTCGGTGAGTTCGAGGATCTTGCGGGCGTGCTGCTCGATCACGATCGCCGAGAGTCCCTCATCGCGGACGAGCCGCTTCAGGGCGCGCAGCAATTCCTCGACGATGATCGGCGCGAGGCCCTCGGTCGGCTCGTCGAGCAACAGCAGCTTGGGATTGAGCATCAGCGCCCGGCCGATCGCCAGCATTTGCTGCTCGCCGCCGGAAAGCTGGTTGCCGAGATTGCCCTTGCGCTCGGCGAGGCGCGGGAACATCGAAAAGACGCGGCTTGTCGTCCAGGCACCCGGCGTCGCCACGGCCGTCAGATTCTCCAGCACGGTCAATGACTTGAAGATGTTGCGCTCCTGCGGCACCCAGCCGATGCCGGCATGGGCGCGCTGCTCGGGCGAGGCCGTGGTGAGGTCGCGCCCGGCAAGCACGATCCGGCCGCCGCGGCGGCGGGTGACGCCGATGATGCTGTTGACCAGCGTGGTCTTGCCGACGCCGTTGCGGCCGAGCAGCGCTAGCGAGCGCCCCTCGGCGAGCGAAAGATCGATGTCGAACAGCACCTGGGCCTCGCCATAGCCGGCACTGAGGCGTTCGACCTCAAGGAGCTCAGCCATGGCCATGCTCCCCGAGATAGGCAGCGCGAACGGCCGGATCATTGGCGATCTCGCTCGGCGTGCCGTCGGCGAGCAGGCGGCCATTGACCAGCACCGTGATCCGCGTCGCGAAACGGAAGACGAGGTCCATGTCGTGCTCGATCAGCAGGACGGAGACATCGTCCGGCAGGCCTGCGACCGTCGCCATCAGCTCGCGCCGCTCGACCTCGGGCACGCCCGCCGCCGGCTCGTCGAGAAGGAGCACGCTCGGCCTCGCCGCGAAGGCGGCGGCGATCTCGATCTGCCGCTGCTTGCCATAGGGCAAGGTCGCGATGCGCGCGTCCATGATGTCGTCGAGCCTGAAGCGGGCGAGTATCTCGGCCGTCTCGGCGACGAGGTCGGCGTCGCGGTCGAGCGCCCGCAGCGGCTGCCGGCCGCGGCCGAGCCGCTCGGAGGTGACGAGCGCGATCATCTCGACCGGCGTCATCGTTCCGAAGAGCTGGTTGATCTGGAAGGTGCGCGCTAGCCCGCGCCCGACCCGCGCCTCGCGCGGCAGCGTGGTGATGTCCTCGCCCATCAGCTCGACCCGGCCGGAGCTCGGCCGCAGCACGCCGGTGAGCTGGTTGACGAAGGTGGTCTTGCCGGCGCCGTTCGGACCGATCAGCGCGTGGCGCGCGCCCTTTGCCAGCATGAAGTCGACATGGTCGGTCGCGGTGATGCCACCGAAGCTCTTGCAGAGGTCGAAGGTCTGGAGCGCCACGCTCATGTCGGCGCCCTCTGGCCGAAGCGCGTGATCCGGCTCACCACCGCCTTGATCCCGCCATGGATCAGTTCGCGGCCGCCGAGCACGAACAGCACGAGGAACAGCCCGATCCAGAACATCCAGTATTGCGGCGTGAAGCTCGCGATCACGTCCTGCAGCAGCTTGAAGGCGATGGCGCCGATCAACCCGCCATAGAGATAGCCGGCGCCGCCGATGATCAGCACTAGCATCAGGTCGGCCGAGCGATGGAAGGCGAGCACGTCGAGCGAGACGAACTGCGTGGTCTGGGCAAGCAACGCCCCCGCCGCCCCGGCATAGGCGGCCGCCAGCGTATAGACCGCGACGAGCCGCCAGTGCAGCGGCACGCCCGAGGCGGAAGCGCGCAGCGGGTTGTCGCGGATCGCCCGCAGCGAAAGGCCGAACGGCGAGCCGACGATGCGCCGCGCCAGCACGAACAGCACGAACAGCACGGCGAGCGAATAGAGATAGGCGACGCTGCCGAAGATATCGAACTCGAACAGGCCGAGCACCGGCCCCATCATGATGCCCTGCAGGCCGTCGGCGCCGCCGGTGAGCCAGCCGAGCGAGTTGGCCAATTCCCCAAGGATCAGCGCGACGCCGAGCGTCACCATCAGGCGTGTCAGGTCGCTGCCGCGCAGGATCAGCGGGCTGCTGATCAGCCCGAGCAGGCCGGCGGCTCCCATGCCGACCGCGAGCCCCGCCAGGGGATCGGCGCTCGCGTGCTTGGCGAAGAGCCCGGCCGCATAGGCGCCGAAGCCGAAGAAGGCGGCATGCCCCAGCGAGACGATGCCGGCATAGCCGAGGATCAGGTCGAGCGAGAGCGCGAACAGCCCGAGGATCGCGATCTCGTTGAGGATCAGGAGCTGGCGCGGCAGCAGGAAGAAGGCCGCCAGCGCCAGGACCCAGAACACGATCTCGGCCGGATGCCAGCGCCGCGCGCCATAGAGCGAGCGCTGGACGCGCGCCTCGAGGTTTTCGGCCTTCATGCCCGGCTCCGCGCGAAAAGGCCATGGGGCCGGGTGATCAGCAGGACGACCATCAGCGCGTAGATGATGAAGGCGCCGAGCTGCGGCACCAGGTACTTGCCGGCGACATCGGCGACCCCGAGCAGCATCGCCGCGAAGAACGGACCTGAGATGGTCGAGGTGCCGCCGACGGTCACGACGATCAGGAAGTAGATCATGAACTTCAGCGGGAAGGTCGGGTCGAGCCCCATCAATTCGATCCCGAGCGCGCCGCCGAGGCCGGCAAGGCCGGAACCAAACGCAAAGGTCAGCGCGAACAGGCGGTTGACCGGGATGCCGAGCCCGCGTGCCACCCTGGCGTCGTCGACGGCGGCACGCAGCCGGCTGCCGAAGCGCGTGCCGGTGAAGCCCCATTGCATCGCGAAGGCCAAAGCGCCGCACAGCACGATGATGAAGAGCCGGTAGCGGCCGACGCCGATGCCGGCGAGATCGAAGCGCCCGCTCAGCCAGGCCGGCAGCTGCACGAATTGTTGGGTCGAGCCCATCAGGTAGTCGGCACCAGCGACGGCCATGAACACCAGCCCGATCGAGAACATCACCTGGTCGAGATGGCTCTTGGCGTACATCGGCCGGTAGACCAGCCGCTCCAGCACCAGCCCTGCGAGCGCCGCGGCGAGGAAGGCCGCCGGCAGCGCCCAGAGGAAGGGCAGGCCGAGCCGCTGCATCGCCAGCACGGTGACATAGCCGCCGAACATGGCGAAGGCGCCGTGAGCGAGGTTGACGAAGTTCATCAACCCCATGGTCACGGACAGCCCGCAGGCCAGCACGAACAGGATCATGCCGTAGGCGACGCCGTCGAACAGGATCGTGAGCACGGCGGAAAGCCTTGAGCCGACTTACTTCTTGGCCTTGGTCGGATCCTTGACGTTCGGGATTGTCTCGAACTCCTGGTTCCAGAGCTCGCCGTTCACCCGCTCGACCTTGCGGATGTAGACGTTCTGGATGATGTCGCGGGTCTCGGGGTCGATCGAGATCGGTCCGCGCGGGCTTGTCCAGCTCATCCCCCTCATCGCGTCGACCAGGGCCTGCCCGCCCTCGCCCTTGGTCTTCTTCAGGCCCTCATAGAGCGCGTGCATGCCGTCATAGCCGCCGACCGCCATGAAGTTGGGGCGCAGGCCCGGATTGGCCTTCTTGAAGCCCTCGACGAAGGCCTTGTTCTCGGGGCTGTCATGCGAGGCGGAATAGTGCTGGGCGGTGATGACGCCGAGGGCGATGTCGCCCATGCCGTTGAGGATGTCGTCATCGGTCAGGTCACCAGTGCCGATCAGCTTGATGCCGCTCTTGTCGAGGCCGCGCTCGACGAACTGCTTCATGAACTGGGCGCCGACGCCGGATGGCACGAAGACCAGCAGCGCCTCCGGCTTGGCATCGGCGACGCGCTGCAGGAAGGGCGAGAAGTCCGGGTTCTGCAGGGGCACGCGGATGTTCTCGACCTGGCCGCCGCCGGCCTTGAACGCCTCCGAGAACGAGCTCTCGACGTCATGGCCAGGGCCATAGTCCGAGACGATGGTGATGACGCGCTTGGTGCCCTGCTTGGCGATCCAGGTCCCGAACGGCGCGCCGATCTGCGGCACGACCTGGCTGGTGCGCACGATGAAGGGCGAGCGCTCGGTGATGATGCCGGTCGCCGCCGCCATCACCACCATCGGCGTCTTCGCCTGCGTCGCCAGCGGCGCGGTCGCGAGCGCCAGCGGCGTCAGGCCGAAGCCGGCGATCGCGGTGACCTTGTCGTTGACGATCAGTTCCTGCGCGATGCGGCGGGTGACGTCGGCGGTGCCGGTGTCGTCCTTGATGATCAGCTCGACCTTCTTGCCAGCGACGCTTGCGCCCTTCTCCTGGACATAGAGATTGGCGGCCGCGGCGATCTGTCGTCCGGTCGAAGCGAAGGGGCCGGTCATCGGCAGGATCAGGCCGATCTTGACCGCGTCCTGCGCCAGAGCCGCGCCGCTGACCGAGGCGGCCAGAGCCAGGCCGAGCATTCCTTTGAGAACCGTCCTGCGAATGGTCATGTCGTTCCTCCCGAGTGTTTGGCCAATCCCCTTGCCGGGGCTTTCGTTGGATTATTCGCCGTCATCGTCGCGATAGACGAGGCCCGCTTTGGCGAGGCCGTCGCGCATAGCGTACATGTCCAGGCCGAGTTCGCCAGCAGCCAGGCGTCTACGCTTTTCGTCTTCATTGGCCTCGCGCTTGCGGCCGGCGGCAGCGACCGCCTCGGCATCGCGCCTGGGCACGACAACAACCCCGTCGTCATCGGCGACGATCACGTCGCCGGGATGGATCAGCGCCCCGGCGCAGACCACCGGAACGTTGACGCTCCCCAGCGTCGCCTTGACCGTGCCCTTGGCCGAAATCGCCCGCGACCAGACCGGAAAGCCCATTTCGGTGAGGGTGCGCACATCGCGCACACCGGCATCGATGACGAGGCCGATGCCGCCGCGCGCCTTGAGTGAGGTCGCGAGCAGGTCGCCGAACATGCCGTCGGTATTGTCGGCAGTGCAGGCGACGACGAGCACATCGCCCGGCTGCACCTGCTCGATCGCGACATGGATCATCCAGTTGTCGCCGGGCTGGGCCAGCACCGTCACCGCCCCGCCGGCGATCTGCGCGCCGGCATAGATCGGCCGCATATAAGGCTTCAGCAGGCCGCTCCGGCCCATCGCCTCATGCGTGGTCGAGACGCCGAGCGCTGCGAGATCGGCCATCGCTGCGGCGGGCGCGCGCTTCCTGGTGCGGATGACGACGGGATTCATGCCAGCGTCTCCAGCGCTTCCGGGAAGAGGCGCTGATAGGCCTCGCCATAGGTCATCGCCTTGCCGGAGTTGCGCCCGCCCTGCATGCCGCGGTTGAGCGCGACGCGGGTGTAGTATTCCCAGAGATGCTTCTGCGCCGCGAGAATCTCGAACGCCTTGCGCTTCTGCTCCCAGACCTCGTCGATGTTGAGGATGACGTTCGGCTTGAAATTGCACTGCTCGGGCTGGTGCGGCTCGAACAGGAAGACCGGTGGCGCGGCATAGGCGCGATTGGGATCGGGCTTGTGGCCGGCGGCCTGCGCGATGATGCGCGCCTCCTGGGCGAAGCGCGTCGCCTCGGGATGGTCGACATTATAGGGGTCTTCGAGCGCATGGGTCAGCACGAAGCTCGGATTGAGTTCGTGGAAGATGTCGATCGCTCGGTCGAGCATCTCCGGTGTTGTCCGCAGCGGATAGTCGCCGGCATCCATGAACTCGATCTCGGCGCCGAGCGCGGCAGCGGCAGCTTCGGCCTCCTCGCGGCGCTGCGCCTTGACCTCGGCCATCTGCACGCCCGCCTTCTTCCAGGCGAACTGGCTCTCGCCGCGCTCGCCATAGGACAGACAGAGGATCTTGACGCGCATGCCGCGTTTGGCATGCAGCGCGATCGCGCCGCCGGCGCGCCAGACGAAATCGCCGGGATGGGCGGTGATCACCAGGCCTGTCTTCTGGGCGCTCATGGCATGCGCTCCTCTTGCACTCTAGCGGCCGGCACGAAGGCCTGTCCTGCCATCAGGATGCGGGCGGTGCGCAGCAGCCCGGCCCGCTCGACCACCGGCTGCTCTGCGGTTCCACCGACCGTCAGCGTCACCGTGAACTCGCCGGTGGGATGCTCGACCGAAAGCGTCCGCTCGCGTCCTTCGGGCATTACGACGACCGAAGCCGCAGGTGAGCCCGGCAAGACGGCGGCGGTGGCAACCGTCACCGCGGCGAAGACGCCGATCGAGGCATGGCATTCATGCGGAATGAAGCTGCGGGTCGAGATCGCCCCACCCGCCTGTGGCGGCCCGACAAGCGCGATCTTCGGCACGACCTTCTTCGTGACATCGCCGAGATTCATCAGCGGCCCGGCGGCAATCCGGATGGCCTCGATCCGGGCCTTGAGCTCGTCATCCTCGTTGAGCTGCTCGCGCGGCTCATAGCCTGTACGCCCGACATCGGCAGCCCGCATGACGATCACCGGCATGCCGTTGTCGATCAGCGTACAGGGCACGCCCTTGATCACGTCGACGACGTTGCCGGTCGGCAAGAGCGCCCCGCAGACCGAGCCCTCGGCATCGAGGAAGCCGATATCGATCGGCGCCGAGGTTCCCGGCACGCCGTCGATGCGCGCTGCCCCCTCGGCGCTCGCCTGCCCGTCCGGCGTGTCCATGGTCAGATCGGCGATGGTGCCGGTGTTGATCGTGCGGACCCGCACCGTGGTACGCGCCCCGCTCGCCTTGACCAGTCCGCGCGCCAGCGCGAACGGACCGATCCCGGCGAGGATATTGCCACAATTCGGGGTGGTATCGACCGAAGCCGTCTCGATGCCGACCTGCGCGAACAGGAAGTCGATGTCGCATCCCGGCTCGTCGGACAGCGAGACGATTCCGACCTTGCTGGTCAGCGGGTGGGCGCCGCCGAGCCCGTCGACCTGGCGCTTGTCGGGCGAGCCCATTACCGCGAGCAGGAAGGCGTCCCGGGCAGCGACATCCGCTGGCAGATCGTCACGCAGGAAATAGGCGCCCTTGGAGGTGCCGCCGCGGATCAGCATGCAGGGGATGGCGAGCTGGCCCATCGCTCACTCCGCCGCCTTGATGCCGGAACGGGTGATGACCTCGCGCCAGAGCTCGAGCTCCGAGCCGATCAGCTTGCCGAAACCCTCCGGTGTCTCCGGCCGGGCGATGGCACCGTCCTTGGCGAGCGCCCCGGCAAAGTCCGGCTGGCCGAGCAGCGCGTTGATCTCGCGGTTAAGCCGCTCGACGACGGGACGTGGCGTGCGCGCCGGCGCCACGATCCCGTACCATTGCACCGCCTCGAAACCCGGCAGGCCGCTCTCGGACAGCGTCGGCAGGTCAGGCGCGAAGCCGACGCGCTCGCGCGCCGCGACGCCGAGCACCCTGAGCTGACCACCTTCCGCCAAGGGCAGAACCGCCGGCCCGCCCGTCAGCGTGAACTGGATGTTGCCGGCGACGAGATCGTTCACCGAAGGCGCCGTGCCGCGATAGGGCACATGCGTCGCCTCGATGCCGGCGCGATGGCAGAAATAGGCGGTGGCGATATGGGCAGCGCTGCCCTGCCCGCCCGACGAGTAGTTCAGCTTGCCGGGGTTCGCCTTGGCGTAGGCGATGAACTCGGCGAGCGTCTTGGCCGGCAGCTTCGGATTGATCGCCAGGATGTTCGGCAGCATGGCGACGAGCGCGACCGCCTGGAAATCCTTGACCGGGTCATAGGGCACGTTCGGATAGAGCGAGGGCGCGAAGGCGAGCGTGCCGATATGGCCCATCATCAGCGTGTGCCCATCGGGATCGGATCTGGCGACCTGCCCCGAGGCCGTCATGCCGCCGGCGCCCGGCCGGTTCTCGATCACGAAGCCCTTGCCGGGAATGCTGCGCTCGAGCTTGCTGGCGATCAGTCGCGCCAGCACGTCGGTGCTGCCGCCGGGCGTGAACGGCACGACGATCCGGATCAGCTGGCTCGGCCACTCCGGCTGGGCCCGCGCCGGCGCCAAACCTGTGAAACCGGCGAGCCCGAGGCCGGCAAGGACGGAGCGACGATCCAGCATCACCGCGCTCCTTCCTTGCGGCGAGCCCCGCGCAGCTGGGCGTCGGCAACCGCTTGGGCGAGGCCCGGGTGGAGATTGGCAACGCCGAGCATCTCGGCCGCCTCGCGCATCTCGGCCGAGCGGCGCACGCCGTGGGTGGCGACGCGCTCGCGCATGTCGGCGGCGAGCGCATGGAAGTCGATCGACGGGAAGGTCGCGTTGAGGCTGGCGAAGACGGGGGCCTTGACGTCCCAGGCCTCGCAGGCGGCGGCGCAGTCGACCATCAGCGCCTCCAGCCCCTTGATCACGATCGAGCGGCAGAGCTTCATCGCCGAGGCCCGGCCATAGACCTCCGAGACCGGCGTCAGGTTCATGCCGAGCTCATTCAGAGCCTCGGACGCAGCCTGCGCCTGCGGCCCTCCGGAAAGGATCGCGACCTTGAGGCCAGGCTTCAGCACCGGCGCCATCACAGCGGCCTCGAGATAGTCGGCACCGCTTGCGGTCACCGCCTGCGCCGCCCGCTGCTTGGTCGAGGGCGCGGCCGAATTGACATCGACGAAGACCTGGCCCGGTTTCAGCCAGGCCGCAGCTTCGGTAGCCACCGCCTCGGCGCGGTCGGCAGTGACGGCCGAGAAGACGAAGGTCGCGCCTGCGCAGGCCTCCTGCGCCGAGGGCGCACGGACGACGCCGAGTTCCTGCGCCGCCGCTTCAAGACGGGCGCCGGCGTCGCTGCCGAAGAGCAAGTCATAGGCGCGGATAGCGACGCCGTCATTGGCCAACAGGCCGCGCGAGAAGGTCTGGCCGACCTCGCCGAAGCCGATGAAGGCGATCGCCGTCGTGTTGGCGCCTGCCATTGCTGGCTTCTCCTCGCGCGTTTCATCCCGCCGCGAGGGTCGGCCAAAGCCATTCTGCCATCAAATGATAAGAATGCAGCGATTGATTACTTTTCTTCATCTCGCCGCGGCACGACGCTGCGCTTGAGCGCCTGGCTCAAGAGCGTGATCAGGTCACGCGTCACCGGGCGCAGCGGCACCGATTTGCGCGTGATGATGCCGAGCGTGCGGGTCACAGCCGGGGAGCGCAGCGGGATCGCGACGAGCTCGCCGGCATCGACGATATCGAGCGAAAGCTGCGGCACCACCGCGTAGCCGATGCGCGAGCGCACGAGGCTGACCGCGGTGACGACGCGCTGGACCTCGTAGCGCCAGGTCAGGCTCTCTCGCCTGGCGCCGAGCGCATCGTCGATCAGGATGCGGTTGCCGGTCTCGGCGCTGATCCGCACCAGCGGCTCGTCCTGCAATTGCGCCCAGGTCAGCGACACCTCCTGCGCCAGCGGCATCGAGCGATGGCTGACCAGCACGAACGGCTCCTTGACGACCGGCTTCAGCTCGAGGTCCCAGCGATTGGCGGCAACGATGGTGACGCCGAACTCGGCCTCGCCCGACTGGACCTTGTCGGCGATCTCGGACGCCGAGTTGTCGTGGATGCGGACGCCGACACCGGGATGGCGCGCGGCGAAGGCAGCGATCACGCCCGGCATGCAATGCGCCGCCACCGTCGGCAGGCAGCCGAGCGAGACCTGCTCGTCGCCCTCGCGCAGGTCGACCCTGACCTCGTTGATGGCGAAGCCAAGGTCCTCGAAGATGCGCCGCGCCCGCGGCAGCAGGGTGGTGCCGGCCGCGGTCAGCGAGACCTGCCGCGTCGTGCGCAGGAAGAGCGGCGTTCCCAGCGATTCCTCGAGCTTGCGGATGCGGTGGCTGAGCGCCGTCTGCGACAGGTTGAGATGCGAGGCGGCGGCGCGGAAGCTGCCGCGCTCTGCGATGCTGACGAAGGCCTGCAGCCCGAGAACGTCCACCCTCATCGGATCGCACGCTCCTGTCCGGCGATGAGATCGGCAAGCCGGACCAGCTCGGCCAGCGTCGCGGCGCCCATCTTCCGCATCACCTGGCCGCGATGCACCTTCACGGTCACCTCGCTCAGGCCGAGATCGGCAGCAATCTGTTTGTTGAGGCGCCCCTGCGCGACGAAGGCGAGAACCTCCTTCTCCCGCACCGTCAGCGTCGCGAAGCGCTCTTTCAGCTCGGCGAGTGCCGCCTCGTCCCGGCGCCTCGCCTCGTCCTTCCCGATCGCCACACGCACCGCATCCAGCAGGTCCTGCTCGCGGAACGGCTTCAGCAGGAACTCGACTGCCCCAAGCTTGATCGCCCGCACCGCCATCGGCACGTCGCCATGGCCGGTGAGGAAGACGATCGGGATCGGATCGTTCAGCGTGGCCAGCTCGGCCTGGAAATCCATGCCGCTTGGGCCTGGCATCCTGACGTCGAGGACGAGACAGGAGGGCGTGTCGGGACGCCGGGCCAGCGCGAACTCCCGCACCGATGCGAAAACCGATACCACATAGCCGACCGAGCGGAGCAGGCTGTCGAGCCCCTCGCGGACAGAGCCATCGTCATCGACGACGAAGACGGTCGCCGGCTTATCCATGGCGTTCGTCCGATTCTGTGCCGGCCACCGGCAAGGTGAAGCCGAAGACCATGCCGCGCGGATGATTGGCGGCGGCATAGATCGTCCCGCCATGCGCCTCGACGATCGAGCGGCTGATCGCCAGGCCCATGCCCATCCCGCCCGGCTTGGTCGAGTGGAAGGCCTCGAACACCTGCTCGATCGCGGCCGGCGCCAGGCTGACGCCGGTATCGCGGACACTCACCGTGATCCTGTCTCCATCGCTGGCAGCGCCGACCAGCAGGTCGCGCGGCCCTGTCTCCAGGCCGCCCATCGCCTCGGCCGCGTTGATCACCAGGTTGAGCACGACCTGCTGGAGCTGAACCTTGTCGCCAAGCGGCTGCGGCAGGTCATCGGCCAGATCGGTCTGGAGCATCACGCGGTGCCTGCGCAATTCGCCGCGGGTCAGGGCCAGAACCTCCTCAATCAGTGCGACCATATCGAGCCTGTCGCGCGAGGGCGGAGCCTTGGCCACGAGGTTGCGTACGCGCCCGATCACCTCGCCGGCGCGATCGGCATCGGCGACGACGCGCTGCAGGGCCCGCTTGGCCTCCCCGGTATCGGGCGGTGTCGCCGCGAGCCAGTGCAGGGCGGCATGGCCGCTGGCGGCGATCCCGGCCAGCGGCTGACTGACCTCGTGCGCGATCGAGGCGGCCAGCTCGCCCATGGTGGTGACGCGCGCCATATGGGCCAGCTCGGCCTGGGTCTGGCGGATGCGCGCCTCGGCGGCCTCGATCCGCAAGGCGAGATAGGTCGTCGCCCCGATGGCGATTAGGCTGAGCGCGCTGTTCACCAGCCCGGTCTCGTGAATTCCGCGCGGCGTCAGCAGATAGCTCAGCATCGTCAGGATGGCGCTGGCCGCGCCGAACCGGACGACCGTGGCGGGACGGTCGAACCTGACCGAGATCAGGATCACCGCGACATAGAGGACGGCGACGGCGATCTCCAGATTGGTGAAGGTGTCGGCCGCGAAGATCACAGCCATCGACGCGATCAGGCCGAGCCAGAGCCATGGTCTTTCGATGCGCATGCGCTCGCGATCGCGCCTCATGCCCTGCCCTTCGCCACCGGCCTACCCAGTCAAGCTATCGGACAAGACAGATGGCCGAGCGCTCTGTCCAGCCCGTCTATCAGCTCGGATTGTCCAGCGTGAACAGGTCGGCATCCTCGTCATAGGCGAAGTATTCGCCATAGCGGGCCCAGTTCGTCACCGCCTTCAGCGTCGTCGCGGCATAGTCCTCCGACATGTGGTCTTCGAGCTCGTCGCGGAAGCGTGGCGCAGGCGCCCTGTGGCTGGAGCGCTCGTCCAGCACCCGCCGGATATGGGCGGCGAGCGGCACATAGGCCGCGAGCTGCTGGGCGAAGAGGCGCTTGCGTCCGTCGACATCGGCGTCGGCGAAGCGCAAGCCCGCGGCGGTCAGCCTGATGTCGCCGCCTTCGAGATCGGCGAAACGCAGCAGCTGCAGCGTCTCGGCCACCGGGAAGAGATCGTCGATCTCCAGGTGCAGTTCGGCTGCGAGCGGCGGCAGGTCGGCCTCGCCCCGATAGGGCGCGCCCGCGATCGTCTCGATCAGCCCGGCCATCAGATTGGTCGAGACCCGCGGCAGCGCCATGGCGATGCCGGTTCCGGGGAAGACGCCGTCACGTGCCGGCGCGCCGGCCTTCGCGGTCATGCGCGCATAGATGTCCTCGACCAAGGTGCGGAAGGCGGGATCGAGACGGTCGCGCGGCTGCGGCAGCTCGACCTTCAGCTCGGCGATGACGCGGCCCGGATTGGAGCCAAAGATCAGGATGCGGTCGCACATCAGCACGGCCTCCTCGATATTGTGCGTCACCATGAGGATCGCCTCGATCGGCATCCTGCCCTCGCACCAGAGGTCGAGCAGATCGGTGCGCAGCGTCTCGGCGGTGAGGACGTCGAGCGCCGAGAACGGCTCGTCCATCAGCAGCACCTTGGGGTGCACGACCAAAGCGCGGGCGAGCCCGACACGCTGGCGCATGCCGCCGGAGAGCTCCTTCGGATAGGCGCTTTCGAAGCCGTCGAGGCCAATCAGGTCGATCGCAGCGAGCGCGCGCTTGCGCCGTTCGGCCGGCGCGACGCCCTGCGCCTCCAGACCGAGCTCGACATTCTCCAGCACGCTCAGCCAGGGAAACAGCGCAAAGCTCTGGAACACCACGGCGACGCCCGAGCTCGGCCCGGTCACGGCCCGCCCCTCGAAGGTGACGGTGCCGCCGCTCGGCTGGATCAGCCCGGCGATCGCCCGCAGCAGCGTCGACTTACCCGAGCCGGAGCGGCCGAGCAGGCCGACGATCTCGCCGGGGCGCAAATCGACATCGACCTTGTCGAGCACGACCAGCGAGCCGGCCGCGCCCTTGTCATAGCTCTGGCAGACCCCTTTGGCGCTGACGAGCGGCGTGGCCTTCTCGGCCGTGAAATCGCGGGTCGCGATGATCTCGTTCATGGCGGCATCCTCCTGCGAAAGGGGTCAGTCGAGGCGCATCCGGCGTTCCGCCATCACATAGAGCGGGCGCCAGAGCAGACGGTTGAAGAGCGTGACGAAGAGCGACATGACTGCGATGCCGAGCACGACGCGCGGGAAGTCGCCGGCCTCGGTCGCGTTGGCGATGTAGGCGCCAAGGCCATACGCCTCGAGCTTGGTGTCGCCCCAGCTCGCGACTTCAGCGACGATGCTGGCGTTCCAGGAGCCGCCAGACGCGGTCAGCGCGCCGGTGACGTAATAGGGGAAGATCCCCGGCAGCATGACGCGCCGCCACCACGTCCACGAGCGCAACTGGTAGACGCTCGCCGCCTCGCGCAGATCGGTCGGGAAGGCGCTCGCGCCGGCGATGACGTTGAACAGGATGTACCATTGCGTGCCGAGCACCATCAGCGGCGAGAGCCAGATGTCGGGGCTGGCGCCGGTCGCGACGATGGCGATGACGGCGAAGGGGAACAGCACGTTCGCCGGGAAGGCCGCGAGGAACTGCGCCACCGGCTGGACGCGCTCGGCGATTCCCGGGCGCAGGCCGATCCAGACGCCGAGCGGGATCCAGATCACGCTGGCGACGGCGATCAGCAGGGTGACGCGCAGCAGGGTGACGAGGCCGCGCGCCAGCGGATCCCAGGCATCTGACCAGGACAGGCTCTGCCCGAGATAAGCGATGGCGGTCCACATCGCCCAGGCACCGATGGCGAGAATCAGGACGAGCCAGGCCCGGTCGAGCGTCTTGCTGGTCCCCGCGCTGACCTCATGGCGCAGCGGCGGCGCACTGCGGAACCGCACCAGCAGCAGCCGGCCGCCCAGCCAGGCGAGCGGAGCTGTCAGGCGCTTGAGCAGGCGGGTGCGACGAGCGAGGCCATGCACCCAGGAGCGCGGCTTCCGCTGGCCGGCGGTCTGCTCGAAACGGAACTTGTCGGCCCAGGCGACGATCGGCCGAAACAGCAGCTGGTCGTAGAGACCTATCACGATCGCCATCGCCAGCACGGCCCAGGCCACGGCTGCGAAATTCTGCTCCTTGATCGCGAGCGCCAGCCAGGAGCCCAAGCCCGGCAACTGCACGGTGGTATCGCCCACGGTAATCGCCTCGGAGGCGACGACGAAGAACCAGCCGCCGGACATCGACATCATTGTGTTCCAGACCAGGCCCGGCATGGCGAAGGGCGCCTCCAGCCGCCAGAAGCGCTGCCAGGACGACAGGCCGAAGCTGCGGCTGACCTCGTCGAGATCGCGGGGGACCGTGCGCAGCGACTGGTAGAAGGAGAAGGCCATGTTCCAGGCCTGGCTGGTGAAGATCGCAAAGATCGAGGCGCATTCGGCGCCGAGCTGGCTGCCCGGGAACAGCCCCATGAAGAAGGTGACGGTGAAGGTCAGGAAGCCGAGCACCGGCACCGATTGCAGGATGTCGAGCGCCGGGATGATCACCATCTCGGCGCGCCGGCTCTTGGCCGCCAGCGTCGCGATGGTGAAGGTGAAGGCGAGCGAGGCGATGATCGCGGCGAACATCCGCATCGTCGTGCGCAGCGCATAGTCCGGCAGCAGCGCCGGATCGAGCACAACCGGCTCGGTGGCGAGGCCGGATAGTGGCGCGCGCATCGCCGCTGCGCCATGTAGCGCCAGGACGGCGAGCGCGGCCAGCAGCGCGAACGCCGCCAGATCATAGGGGTTGGGCAGGACACGATTGCGCGTCAGCGCGGCGAGCGCACTGGACCTCGTATCGCGGTTCGACAGAAACGCCATGGGAACCTCGGCGGGATGGAGGTGACTGCGGCCGGTGGCCGGCCTGCGGGCTGAGCGACTTGGTCAGGCGGCGCGCCTGCACCCTGAGCGGCAACTGCCTTCCTCGTCGCGCTGCTCCCCGCCCTCGCTGCGCCAGCGGCATTCCAGGCGCCCGTCCGCCGCGCTGATGCGCCATTCGGCAACCAGCCCTGATCGCTTCTGTGCAGCCCTGCGCAGGAGAGTGCCGTTGCTCGGGCGCAAGTTCGGCGAGGCCAGCGCTCGCGAGACTACAGAGTGCCGAAACGCGACGACATTGTTCATGGCCCACCTCTTCCATCCCGGTGGGGCCGTCCGACGCGCGAACGGGCGCCCACGACGACGCACGCCGCAGCGATGGCTGCATGCGATCGGTCGGCATGGCCACGTCCCTGCGACGGAAAGCCGGCAGTTGCGAAAGCGCCTCGCCGTCAGCGCCGCGAAGTCATCGCCTCTTGCGCCTCAAGGCGATGGCGATCAATCGGACGATGGGATCGCGGCCGATACCTTGGTATAGGCCCGCCAGCGCTGCGGGTGTTCGAAGCCGATCCGCCGATCTCCGCACACAATCTTTGCGCAATGTGGTGGAACAACGAATCCGCCGACAAGTGCGGCCATCTTGCCAATCTCGCACGCGAGATCGCGACCAGCTGACGCAAGGCTATGCCCTTTATCCAGGCGGAATGCCGGATCTGCGGCCAAAACAGGGCATAGCCCCCGAGGCAAGCATGCATTACGCTCCCTTACCGGCCACCTCACAATAGGCCAGCTAAAACAGGGGATTGTAATGGACGAGCGTACACTGAGCAGCTTGATCGAGAACGTGAAGGACGGTGCGATCTCCCGCCGCTCCTTCATTCGCAGACTGGCTGCCGTCGGCATCACGGCGCCGATCGCTTCGCAGATCCTGGCCTGGAACGACGTCGCCATGGCGCAGGCCTCGCTGCAGTACAAGCCGACCAAGGCCGGCGGCGGCGGGCCGCTGAAGATCCTTCTCTGGCAGGCTCCGACGCTGCTGAACCCGCATTTCGCCAGCGGCACCAAGGACCAGATCGCTGGCCGCATCTTCTTCGAGCCGCTCGCCGGCTGGGACAAGGAGGGCAACCTCACCCCGCAACTCGCCGCCGAGGTTCCGAGCCGCGCCAATGGCGGCCTCTCGGAAGACGGCAAGGTGGTGACGTGGAAGTTGAAGCAGGGCGTCAAATGGCATGACGGCAAGCCATTCACCGCCGACGACGTCGTCTTCACCTGGGAATATGCCGCTGATCCGGCGACAGCCGCCTACACCACCGGCTCCTACACCAACATCAAGGTCGAGAAGGTCGACGACCACACCGTCAAGGTGATCTTCAAGGAGCCGACGCCGTTCTGGGCCGATCCCTTCGTCGGCGTGGTCGGCCAGATCCTGCCCAAGCACCATTTCGCCGAGTACAAGGGCGCCAAGTCGCGCGAGGCGCCGGCAAATCTCAAGCCGGTCGGCACCGGCCCCTACAAGTTTACCGACTTCAAGCCGGGCGACATCCTCACCGGCGTGCGCAACGAGGATTACCACGTCAAGAACCAGCCGCATTTCGACACGATCGAGGTCAAGGGTGGCGGCGATGCCGTCTCGGCGGCGCGGGCCGTGCTGCAGACCGGCGAATTCGACTATGCCTGGAATCTGCAGGTCGAGGACGAGGTCCTGAAGAAGATGGAGACCGGCGGCCGCGGCAAGGTCAGCGCGGTCGCATCCGGGGACATCGAGTTCATCATCCTCAACACCACCGACCCGTGGACCGAGGTCGATGGCGAGCGCTCCAGCGTCAAGACCAAGCACCCGACCCTGTCGGATCCCAAGGTGCGCGAGGCGATCAATCTGCTGATCGACCGCGATTCGATCCAGAAATTCATCTATGGCCGCGGCGGCACGGCGACGGCGAGCTTCGTCAACGAGCCCAAGCAGTTCAAGTCGCAGAAGCTGAAATACGAGTTCAACATCGAGAAGGCCAACAAGATCCTCGACGACGCCGGCTACAAGAAGGGCTCTGACGGCATCCGCGAGAAGGACGGCAAGAAGCTCAAATACGTCTACCAGACCTCGATCAACGCCCCGCGCCAGAAGACGCAAGCGATCATCAAGCAGGCCTGCCAGAAGGCCGGCATCGACCTTGAGCTGAAGTCGGTGACGGCATCGGTGTTCTTCTCCTCCGACGTCGCGAACCCCGACACCTACACCAAGCTCTATGTCGACATGGAGATGTATACGACCACGCAGCCGCAGCCCGATCCGGAGCGCTTCCTCAACCAGTTCGTCTCCTGGGAGATCGCCACCAAGGAGAACAAATGGCTGGGCCGGAACGTATCGCGCTATTCCGACCCGGAGGCCGACAAGGCCTACAAGGCTGCCCAGAAGGAACTCGACCCGGCCAAGCGCGCCGCGCTGCTGATCAAGGTCAACGAGATCTTCTGTGAAGCCAATGTGATCCTGCCGCTGCTCTCGCGCACTCGCGTCGCCGCTTCGGTGACCAACCTCATGCACGACCATAGCGGCTGGGACGTCGACACCTGGAACGTGGCTGCCTGGTATCGCAGCTGAGGCTAGCAAGACCGCTCGCGGACGGTTGACCCGTCCGCGAGCGGTCTCCTGCCGCTTCCGCGCGAGCCGACTCGGCCCGGTGGTGTCTCGTCGCCATCAGCCCGCGCGGTTCGCTTTAGCGACACCCCGCTTCACGGGAATCCTTGATGGCGACTTATCTTCTGCGGCGATTGCTGATCGCCATACCGAGCCTGCTCGGCATCAGCCTGATCCTGTTCACGGTCCTGGCACTGGCTCCGGGCGATCCGTTCTCGGAGATGGCGACCAATCCCAACGTCCCGCCCGAAGTGCGCGAAGCGCTGCGCGCCAGCTTCGGCCTCAACGACCCGATCATGGTGCGCTATCTGCGCTGGCTCTCGGCCATGGCGCAGGGCGACTGGGGCTTTTCCTTCGCCAGCCGCATCGATGTCGACACTCTGATCCTGCAGCGCGTGCCGACCACGCTCTTCGTCGTCGGCACCTCGCAGATCCTGGCGCTGTGCATCGCGCTGCCGGTCGGCATCTACGCGGCGACGCGGCCCTATTCGGTCTTTGACCAGATCGCCAACACGCTTGCCTTCGTCGGCTTCTCGTTGCCGACCTTTTTCACCGGCCTGCTGCTGATCCTGCTGTTCTCGATCAAGCTCGACTGGTTCCCCTTCGTCTATCGTTCCGACATCGCCGCGACCGGCTGGCGCTGGTATTGGGAGATGTTCCGCCAGGCGATCATGCCGATCACCGTGCTCGGCCTGTTCCAGGCGGCGTCCTATACACGCTATGTCCGCTCGGCCGTGCTCGACGTGATCCGGCTGGACTACGTCACCACGGCGCGGGCCAAGGGCCTCAGCGAGAAGCGGGTCACGCTGCGGCACATCACCCGCAATGCGCTGATCCCCGTCGTGACGCTGGTCGCGCTGCAGATGCCTGCCGTCTTCGGCGGCGCCATCGTCACCGAGCAGATCTTCCGGATCCCCGGCATCGGCTCGCTGCTGATCGACGCGATCCTCGCCAACGACACCCCCGTGATCATGGCTGTGACCTTCGTCTTCGCCTGCCTGGTCGTCCTGTTCAACCTCATTGCGGACCTGCTCTATGGCTGGCTCGACCCTCGCATCTCCTTCGGCTGACCCGGCCGTGGCCGCAGTGGCCGCCGCGACCGTATCGGTCTCGCCCGGCCGCGAAACCTGGCGGCGTTTCCGCCGCCACAAGCTCGCCATGGCGAGCGCGGTCATCCTCGCCTCGCTGATCCTCGGCGTCGTCGTCGGCCCGTGGATCTGGACCATCCCGATCAACGACATCGACTTCTCGGCGACGTTGCAGGGGCCGTCGCTGGCGCATCCGTTCGGCACCGACGATCTCGGCCAGGATATCCTGGCGCGGATGATGTATGGCGGGCGCATCTCGCTCGCCGTCGGCCTCGCCGCCATGGTGGTCGCGACCACTGTCGGCGTCGTGATCGGCGCGACGGCAGGCATGTCGCGCAAGGTCGCCGACCCCGTGCTGATGTGGGTGACGGACCTCTTCCTGTCGCTGCCACAGCTGCCGCTGCTGCTGCTCGTGATCTACCTGTTCCGCGAGCAGCTCAAGGCGGTGTTCGGCGTCGAGGGCGGTGTCTTCATCCTGATCGTCGTGGTGATCGGCGGCCTGCGCTGGATGCCGGTCGCGCGGCTGGTCAGGGCGCAGTTCCTCTCGCTGCGCGAGAAGGAGTTCGTCGAGGCCGCCAAGGCTCAGGGCGCCACCAAGTTCCGCCAGATGACGCGGCACATCCTGCCCAACGCGGTCGGACCGGTCATCGTCGCCTCGACGATCGAGGTTTCCTCGGCGATCATCGCGGAATCGACGCTGTCCTTCC
Organism: Allobosea eneae; assembly: GCF_042657265.1. NCBI lineage: Bacteria > Pseudomonadati > Pseudomonadota > Alphaproteobacteria > Hyphomicrobiales > Alloboseaceae > Allobosea > Allobosea eneae. The sequence goes on along the minus strand of NZ_JBHSLW010000019.1, from coordinate 33,890 downwards.
TCGGCCTCGGCTTCCCGCCGGACATCCCGACCTGGGGGCGTCTGCTCTTCGACGCCAAGGACCATCTCGACTCCGCGCCGCACTGGGCGCTATTCCCCGGTGCGGCGATCTTCCTGACCGTCCTGTCGATCAACTTCATCGGCGACGGCCTGCGCGACGCGCTTGATCCGCGCCGCGTGATCTGAGGCGGGGGAGGGGCTCGCCCTTCCTGAAATCAAGAGGCCCGGGCCGGTGACGGCCCGGGCCCTTTCGGTGTCAACGCTTGAAAAAATTCTTCGAGACGGAGTCGAAGAAGGAGAAGATCGCGTCGCCGGCGATGATGCCCGCGGCGAAAACCTCCATGTCGCCTTCGCCGCTGGCGCCGCGCAGCTTCTCCCAGACCAACCGGCAGAGGATGCCGGCCAGCACCGCCCAGCCTGCCATCGGGAAGTTTATCAGAAGGCCGGTGGCGAAGAGCACGCCGATCTGGCGCTTCGGCCCGCCGATGAACTGCAGGATCGCGCCGGGGATCGCCCAGAGGAAGAGCTGCCAGGCGACGCCGGGCGCGACGCCAGCCTTGATCGTCGCGGCATAGACCTTGTCGACGGGGGCGACGAGGTTCCGGTCGAAGAAGGACTGGTAGGAGACCAGCACGACCGCGCCGGCGACGACGAAGGCGAACATCGCGGCAAAGAGCTGCTGGCGGCGGCCTTCGCGCTCGAAGGCGGGGTCGGCGCCGTTGCCGCGCAGGAGATAGCCGGCCTTGAGGTCATAGCCCATGTCGGCGAAGGCGGGACCGGTCGCGGCGGAGAAGCCGACAAGCAGCGCCAGGGCCGGCATCGGGAAGCCGAGGAGCATGCCGATGATCAGGGTGATCAGCGCGACCGCGAAGGCCGGGAACCAGCCGGAATGCATCGCGGCGAGGCCGACGATCAATTCGTGCACATAGGCGGCGAAGGCGGCGTAGAGCACGAACAGGATCAGCATGCCGATCGACATGTCGGTCATGAGCCCGCCGACCACGGCCAGGAAGACGGCGATGACGAGATAGCCGATGGTGCCGAGCCCGAGCGCGCGCTTGACTTCGGCGTCGGTGGTGCCCGCGGCAGCCTCGGCCTCTCTTTGCGCCTCGCTGCGGCGGAAGAGCAGCATGCCCACCTGCAGCAGCGCGACGAGGCCGGCGCCGATCATGAAGCCGTGCGGGATATAGGCGGCCATCAGGTCGCCCTTCGGAATGATGGTCTCGAAGAGCGGGCCACCGAAGATCTGGCTGGAATAGCCGCGCAGCAGGAGGCCGATGCCGAACATGGCCAGCGCCCAGATATTGCCGATGAAGGCGACGCCGAAGGCGGACATCGGGATACTGGACATCGCGGCCGAGCCGGCGAAACCGATCCATGCGAGCGGCGCCTTGACGAAGCCGACGAGGATCGCCGTGACGAAGCCGACACCCATCAGCACTGCCTTGCGCCCGCCCTCGTCGCCGGCCTTGATCGCCTCGGCGGCGGCGACGCCCGGCGGCCAGGCGCCGGTCGCCGGGAAGACGCGGGAATCGAACATCCGATAGAGCAGGTAGCCGTCGAGCAGCATGGCGAAGAAGGCGCCCGCCAGCATCGGCAGGACGAGGTCAGGCCGGCCGAGCAGCCAGGGGATGCCGACCGGCAGCAAGAGGCTGTTCGCGGCGCCGAAGGTGGCCGAGGAGATCGCGCTCTGGGCGAGGTTCTGGACGTGGATCGAGCGATAGCGCGCGAAGATCGCGAGCGGGACGCGCGCCAGAGCCATGGCGGCGAGCGCGCCGATCAGCGAGGTGTTCGCGGTGATGCCGAGCGACACCAGCAGCTGCATCCCGATGATTGCGCCGAAGACGCAGAGGATCGCGATCAGCGCCAGCGTCGCCGGCTCGAACAGGCTGGGGTGCCGCTGAGGCACTCCGTCATTCTGCGTCGTCATGCCTTACGTCCCCTTATTGGCCCTCAGCGGGCGTCTTTCGCTTGATCAGTCAGGCAACAAGGATGCCGGTCTTGGCCTCGCCGACATCCTGGGAGGCATGGGCGGCATGCATGCCGTAATCGCGCCTGGCCGCTTCCGGCGAGACGAGGCCGAGGGCGATGTCGCGGGCGATCGCCTCGCGCGGGCGCTCGGAGGCCGGGCCGTAGCCGGCGCCGCCGGCGAGCACGAGCTCGACGATCTCATGCGGCTGCCTGACCTGGACGAGCTCGCCCGTGCCGACGTCCTTCAGCACATGGCCCTGCTCGTCGATGATCCGGCCGGAGGCGCCGCCGCCGGCCTTGCCCTCGAACAGGCCCGGGATCGGATTGTCGACACCTTCGGGATAGAGCGAGACCAAAGTCGGCAGGCCGTCATCGGAGAGCTTGCGCAGGCGCACGCGCTGGCCGAGGCCGCCGCGCTGACGGCCGGCGCCGCCGGAGTCGGTCAGATAGGTCTTCTCGACCACCAGCACGGGCACCCGAGATTCGAAGGTCTCGATCGAGGTGTTGGCGGCCGAGGTCGGGTAGAGCAGGCCGGACTTGCCGTCACCATGGGCCGAGCCGCCCTGGCCGCCGCCGACGAAGAGCATGTCGGAATAGGTGTCGCCCGCCTGGTCGCGGCCATAGACGCTGGCCGCCACCGGCAGGCCGGTGAAGGCCTGAACCTGCTTGGGCGCCGCCTGCGACAGGGCGCGGAAAATGTTCGGCGCCAGATACCAGCCGGTGCGGGTGCGCAAATTGACCGCCAGCGGCTTGTCGCAGTTCAGGATCGAGCCCTTGGGCGCATCGATCGAGAAGGCGCGGTAGCAGCCGGCATTGCCGCGCACCGACGGCGTCAGCATGCATTTCAGCGGGTAGGTGGCGTGCGCCATCGTGTAGTTCAGCGTGCAGTTCAGCCCGCCCTGCGGAAGCTGCGGCGGCGCGCCGGCGAAGTCGAGATGGATGGTGTCGTCCTTGACCGTCAGCGCCAGCGGATAGGTCATCGGCGTGCCGAGCGGGTTGTTCGAGACGGTGCCGTGATAGGTGCCGTCGGGTAGCGCGCGGATCGCCTCGCGCATCGCCTTCTCGGAGCGGCTCTGCACGACATGGGCGAGAGCCCTGAGGTCCTGCATGCCGTAATCGGTGAGGAAGGATTGCAGGCGCTCGGCGCCGATGGCGTTGGCGGCGACGAAGGAGTGCAGGTCGCCGAGCACCTGCTCGGAATTGCGCACGTTCTCGGCGAGCAGGCGGACCAGCGTCTCGTTGATCCTGCCGGCTTCGTAGAGCTTCATCGGCGGGATCTGGAAGCCTTCCTCGTAGATCTCGCGGGCGCGCAGCGAGTCCTTGGTGCCGCCGATGTCGGAGACATGGCCGACGGTGCCCATCAGGCCGACTACGCGGTCCCCCAGGAAGACCGGGGTGACGATGGCGATGTCGAAAAGATGGCCGGCGCAGAGCCAGGGGTCGTTGGTGATCAGCACGTCGCCGGGCTTCAGGGTCTGCGCCGGATAGCGCTCCAGCAGCGCCTTGACCGCGCGCGGCAGCGTCAGGTTGAAGACCGGCATGGCGCGTGGGCTGTGCGCCAGCGTCTCGCCTTCGGGGTCGAGCAATTCGCAGGCGAAGTCCTGCGCCTCGGAGATCACCAGCGAGAAGGCGGTGCGGCAGACGGTCAGCCACATCTCCTCGACGACGTTGATCATCCGGCTCCACATGATCTCCAGCGAGATCGGATCGGCCTCGATGCGCCGCGCGGCTTCGGCAAGAGGCATGTCGGCGGTGATCGTGGTCTCGGCTGCGTTGGCCTGGCCGACATGGACGATCAGGTTCAGGACGTCGTCGATCGTAACGCTGTCGCCGGGTGGGACGATCGTGGTCGCCTCGCGCTCCTCGATGATCGCCGGGCCCTTGATCGTGTCGCCGGCGCGCAGGGCGTAGCGGTCATAGACCTGAGCCTCGCTCCAGCCGCCCTCGAACCAGGCGCGGCGGCTGCCCTTGATCTTGTTGGTGGCGTCGCCGCCGCCGGCCGCGCCGGAGAGCGAGAGCGTCGGCACCGGGCCGGCGCAGCGGACGCGGAAGTTGATCGCTTCCAGCCGGGCGCCCTCGTAGACAGAGGTGTAGCGGGCCGAATAGGTCTTGCTGAAGGCGGCGCGGATCGCTTCCAAGCTGGACGCGTCGATTGCGCCTGACGGCAGCGGCACGGAAATGTCGTGCATCTGGCCGACGAGGCGCATATCGGCCGAGCGCTCGACCGTGACGTCGCCCGGCTTCACGCCGGCCTCGATCAGGTGCTTGCGGCCTTCCTCTTCCAGCTCGGTCAGTACGCGATTGACCGCGGCGGCATCGAAGCCTTCGGAGAACTCGACCGGTAGCGAGCGCACCTGATCGAAAGAGAGTGGCGCGGCGAGGAAGCCGAGCGCGGAGGCTGCGCCTGAGGCCGGCGGGATGATGACCTGCCTGACGCCGAGCACGCGGGCGACGTCGACGGCATGAGCCGGGCCGGCGCCGCCGAAGCCGACCATGGCGTAGTGGCGGGGGTCCTTGCCCTTCTCGACGAGATGGACGCGGGCGGCCGCGCCCATGCTCTCGACCACGACCTTGTGGATGCCCCAGGCGGCTTCCTCGATGGAGAGGCCGAGCGGCTCGGCCACGGTCGAGACGGCCTGGCGCGCGGCGTCGAGATCGAGCGCCATGCGCCCGCCGAGGAAGAAGCCGGGATCGTAGTAGCCGAGCACGAGATTGGCGTCGGTGACGGTCGGCTTGGTGCCGCCCATGCCATAGCAGGCAGGGCCGGGATCGGAGCCGGCCGAATGCGGGCCGACCTTGAGCAGGCCGACCTCGTCGATCGCCGCGATCGAGCCGCCGCCGGCGCCGATCTCGATCATGTCGATCACCGGGGCCTTGATCGGCAGGCCGGAGCCCTTGGCGAAGCGGTTGACGCGGCCGGCCTCCAGCATCGGCGCGATCTCGGCGCGGCCATCCTCGATCATGCAGGCCTTGGCGGTGGTGCCGCCCATGTCGAAGGAGATCACGTCCTTATGGCCGGCGAGCTCGCCAAACAGGGCCGTGGCGAGGCCCCCGCCGGCCGGGCCGCTTTCGAGCAGGCGGATCGGGAAGGTGCGGGCCGTCTCGGGCGAGACCAGGCCGCCGGCCGAGTGCATAAGGCGCAGCGCGCCGCGGAAGGAGCGGGCGGCGAGCTCGCGCTCCAGCCGCTCCAGATAGCGCCGCATCAGCGGCTGGACATAGGCGTTGGCGGCGGTGGTGACGAAGCGCTGGTATTCCCAGATCTCGGCGACGACCTCGCTCGACAGCGAGACCGTGAGTTCCGGACAGGTCTCGCGGACGATGCGCCCGGCTTCCTGCTCATGGGCGGGGTTGCGGTAGCTGTTGAGGAAGCAGATCGCGATCGCCTCGCAGCCGGCGGCGGCGAGCTCGCGGGCGGCCTTGCGCACCGCTTCGGCGTCGAGCGCGGTCACGACCTTGCCGTCGCGGTCCATGCGCTCGGGCACTCCGAGGCGATGCTCGCGCGAGACCAGCGGATCGGGGAAGGTCAGGAAGAGATCGTAGATGTCGTAGCGCTGCTCCGTCCCCATTTCGAGGATGTCGCGGAAGCCCCTGGTGGTGATCAGGCCGAGCCTGGAGCCCTTGCGCTCGATCACGGCGTTGGTGACGAGTGTCGTGCCGTGGACGATGTCGCCGACATCGGCGAGCGTGATCCCGGCCATCTCGACGAGTTCCCCAAGGCCGATCAGCGCTGCCTCGGACGGATCGTGCGGAGTGGTCAGGCGCTTGTGCAGAAGGACCGAGCGCTTCTCACCGTCATAGAGGATGAAGTCGGTGAAGGTGCCGCCGATGTCGAAGCCGATGCGCCAGCGATTGCTCATGGAGCGGTCTCCGAAGATGAGAGGTTCAAGGGAAAGAAGCGCTTGTCCTGGGTCAGTGCCGCGATCTCGGCGGCGCCTTCGGCCAGGGACTTGATGATGGCGAGGCGCTCACTCGGCTCGACCGTCGCAGCCGGGAAGGAGATGCAGAGCGCGACCTCGTCGCCGGTGGCGGGATCGCCGAGGCCGACCGAGATGGCGCGCACGCCGCGCACCGCCTCGTCATGGGACTCGGCAAAGCCGTTGCGGCGGGTCTCGGCCAGCCGCGCCAAAAGCTCGTCCATGTCGCGGGGCGCGGTCTCGGACGGCGCGACGAAGCCCTCAGGGTAGAGCGCGCGGACCTCGGCGTCGGGGAGCCTGGCGAGCAGAGCGCGGCCGGTGCTGGAGGCGAAGGCGGGGATGCGGTCGCCGATCGACGTGACGACCCTGAGCGCATGCCGGCCGGGATGGGCGGTGACGCCGATGATCTCAGTGCCGCGGCGCACGCTGATATAGCCGGTGTGGCCGATCTCATCGGAGACGCGTCCGACCACGGCGTCGGCGCGATCGATCAGCGAAGCGGCGAAGCGATAGAGCTGGCCGATCTGGGCGAGCAGCAGCGCCGGGCGATAGCGCTTGCTGTCGCCGACCGTCTCCAGAAGTCCCTCGTCGCGCATCGCCCTGAGCAGGCGCGAGGCGTTGCTCTTCGGCATGCCGAGGAGAGTCACGAGGTCGGTCACGGTCAGGTCGTGACGCGTACTGGAAAAGCAACGAAGCACGTCTGCGGCTGCCGTCAGGATGGACATCCGGGTCGCTTCCAAAAAAAGTTCCATAAAATGGAACTTAAGTTCCAATTAAGGGAACAATACGCTGAGCTAACGAACAGTCAAGACTGTTCGTGTCGTGGAAGGGCTTCCGATTGTTGCTTGTGTTCGTACCGAGGAGGAAAGCGCCAGGGCGGAGCCTGTTGCGGGCATCTCTGCGCTTGTCGAAAGGCCGATGCCGGGCGCGGGGATCGGCGAGGCGCTGTAGTCCGCTGCGGCGCTGCGAAATCGCTAAGCATAGCGGCAGGTGCCTTTAGCGGCATGTCAAGAAACCCGATAGTAAGCTGGAGCGTGCGATCGCGGATCGCGACACGGGACAGGCCTTTCCATGCTTTCTCCCTTACGTCACGAGCGCTTACCTCGCGGTCGGCGTCGGCATGCGGGCATCTTGGCCGGGATCGCCGTCCTGCTGAGCCTCGCCAACGGCGCGGCAAGCGCGAATGACGACGATGACGATGATGATGACGATACCAAGCGGGTCCTGACCGATCCGACGCCGGCCAAGGGCTGGATCGTCACGCTGGGCGGCTCGTTCCAGGTCGGTCCGAAATATGACGGCGCGAAGGCCTTCGGCCCGTCCTTCATGCCGTCGCTCGCGTGGCGGCGAGTCGGGGAGCCCGCCGGCTTCAGCGCGCCGGACGACAGCTTCGACTATGCCATCTACGATACCGACCGCTTCGATGTCGGCGTCGTCGGCAATTATCGTTCCGGTCGCTATTCCGGCTCGAGCTTCCGGCTCTTCGGCATGCGTGACGTGCCCTGGGCGATCGAAGCCGGCGTCTTCGCCGAGTACTGGGTTGTTCCCGATCGTTTGCGCACCCGCATCGAGGTCCGCCAGGGCTTCAACGGCCACCATGGCGTCGTCGCCGATCTCTCGGCCGACTGGGTCGAGAGACTGGGCAGTTTCACTTTCGCCATCGGCCCGCGTCTATCGCTCGGCAGCGCCTCGTACATGCGTCGCAATTTCGGCGTCCTACCAGCGGAGGCGGCGCTCAACGGCACGATCCCCGCCTATAAGCCCGGCGCTGGCGCCAAGTCGGTCGGCTTCGCCTCGTCGCTGGAATATACGTGGTCGCCGAGCCTCTCGACCACTGTCTTCGCCCGCTATGACCGGCTGGTCGGCGACGCCGGGAACTCGCGACTGGTCGACAGGCTGGGGGAGCGCAACCAGTTCTTGTTCGGTATCGGCGCGAGCTATTCCTTCCAGGTCGGCGGCTGAAGGCCTGTTGGCCGGCAGGTGTTCAGGGCACCAGGATCACGCCCGAGCTGGCGAAGGAGAGCCAGACCGGCGCGCCCGGCAACAGCACATCGTCGACATCGTGGCTGATGACGAAGAGTTCGCCAACGGTGGTCTCGATCATCAGGTCGAGATGGTTGTTCTTGTTGGATCGATAGTGACCGGTCGTCGGCAAAGATCAACGGCTATTGCGCCGGCTTACTATCCCGGTGATGCGCTCCAGCTCGGCCGTCAGCTCCGGCGTGCAGCACAGCACCGGGTTGCCGGCCTTGATCGCGTCGCCAGCGAAAAAGTCGTTGACGTCGGCGCCGGCCTCGGCCGCGATCACCAGGCCGGCGGCGACGTCCCAGGAGTTGATGTGCAGTTCGGCATAGGCGTCGGTCCGGCCACAGGCGACGTGGCAGAGCCCGAGCGCGCCGGCGCCGGGGCGCTTGACCGCCGCGCCGGCTTCAAAGCCGCGCTTGACGATATCGATATAGCTCTCGAGCGGCCGGCGCTTCGACCAGCCGAATTCGAGGCTGGCCCGGCCGATGTCGCTGGTGCCCGAAACCCGGATCGGGCGGCCGTTCAGGCTGGCGCCGCTGCCGCGCCGGGCGCGATAGACCTCGCCAAGCGCTGGCGCCGCGATGACGCCGATCTCGGGCTGCCCATGGAGTACGAGGCCGATCGAGATGCACCAGTTGAGATCGCCATGAGCGAAATTGGCGGTGCCATCGATCGGGTCGATGATCCAGACTGCATCGGCGGCGTCGCCGCCGCCTTCCTCGCCGATCACGGCATCGGAGGGGAAGAGCCGTTCGAGCCGCTCGCGCAGGAAGCTCTCGACGGCGCCGTCGGCGGCGGTGAGCCAGTCCTGGGCGCCCTTCATCGTGATGTTCAGAGAGTCGCTGCGCCCGAAATAATCGAGCGCGAGATGGCTGGCCTCCGCGACGAGGCCGAGCACGGCATAGTCGCGCAGTTCAAGTTCGGCGGGCGTCATCACAGCGATTCCAGCGAGACGGCAACCGGCTTGCCGGTGCGGCGCGATTCCGTCGCGGCATCGGCCAGGATCTGGGCCTTCAGCCCATCGAGACCGGACGGCGAGGGGGCGCGCTTGTCGCGGCAGGCGCTGACGAAGGCGTCGAGTTCGGCGCGATAGGCGGCGGCGTAGCGTTCGAGGAAGAAGTTCTGCACGGGATCGGCGCGGAAGCCGGCGCCGGTCGCGATCTCGACCGTGGTCTCGTGAATGTTGCCGGCACGCAGCATGCCCTTGGAGCCGTGCACCTCGATGCGCTGGTCGTAGCCGTAAGTGGCGCGGCGCGAGTTCGAGATCTGGGCGATACGGCCGCCCGCGGTGCGCATCAGCACGGCGGCGGTGTCGACGTCACCGGCCTGGCCGATCGCCGGATCGACGAGTGCCGAGCCGAGCGCGAAGACCTCGACCGGTTCCTCGGCGAGGAGGAAGCGGGCCATGTCGAAATCATGGATCATCATGTCCCGGAAGAGCCCGCCCGAACGCTTGACGTACTCGACCGGCGGCGGGCCGGGGTCACGCGAGATCACGCTGACGAGCTCGATCGCGCCGGCCTCGCCCGCCCGCAGGCGGCCTTCCAGCGCTGCGAAGTTCGGGTCGAAGCGACGGTTGAAGCCGATCATCAGCGGCTTGCCGGACTTTGCGACGACTTCGAGGCAGCGGCGGATGCGGCTGGCGTCGAGATCGACAGGCTTCTCGCAGAACACCGCCTTACCGGCTGAGACGGCCGCCTCGATCAGGTCCGCATGGGTGTCGGTCGGGGTGCAGATCACCACGGCGTCGATAGCTGAATCGGCGAGGATCGCTTCGGTGCTGGCGACCTTCGCGCCCGACGCCTGGGCGAGGGAGGCGGCGGCCTCGGCCGAGGCGTCGGAGAGCGCAACCAGCTGCGCATCGGAGCGCGCCGCGACATTGAGCCCGTGAATGCGCCCAATGCGGCCGGCGCCCAGCAATCCAAATCTCATCACGTCCGTGGTCCTGCGGTTCGAGTGTGCGGCGGCTCAGAGCCTGATTGGCAACTCAGCCCTCATCCTGAGGAGCGATCGTAAGATCGCGTCTCGAAGGATGAGGGCTGTGGGTTTCAAACGGACTCTCAATCATGCGCGCCGAGAATGGTCTGGTCGAAGTCGATATTGGCGCCGGTCATCAGCCCCGATTCGGATGACGCCAGATAGGCGACGGCCTTGGCGACCTCGCGCGGATCGATCAGCCGGCCGAAGGGGCGGCCGGCCTGCGCCTTCTCCAGCCAGCCATCCTGCGCATCATGGCGCAGGCGCATGATCGCGTCCTCGCCCGGCGTCGCCATCCAGCCGATGTTCAGGCCGTTTACGCGGATGCGGTCGGATAGCAACCCGTAAGCGGCGTTCTTCGTCAGCGTCGCGAGCGCGCCCTTCGAGACGCTGTAGGCGGCTAGGAAGGGCTGGCCGCCATGGGCCGACATCGACTGGATGTTGACGATGGACCCCTGGATGCCGTGCTTGCGCATCAGGGTCGCTGCGTCCTGGATCAGGAAGAAGGGCGCGGTCAGGTTGACCGCCATGATGCGGACATAGAGCTCAGGACTGGTGTCGAAGATCGTGCCGCGGTCGGTGTCGCCGGCAGCGTTGACGAGGATGTCGAGCCGGCCGAAAGCTTTCTCGGCAGCGGGGACGATTCCGCGGACGGCGTCGAGATCGGCGAGATCGGCAGCGTGGAAGAGGGTATTGCAGCCGGTGGCCTTCAGGCTGTTGGCGACCGCCTCGCCGCGCTCGCGATTGCGGCCGGTGAGGACGAGGCCGGCGGCACCGCGCGCGGCGAATTCGCGGGCGATCGCTTCCCCGAGGCCCTGGCTGCCGCCGGTGACGATGGCGACCTTCCCGTCGAGATCGGGGCGGAAGTCGGTTGGCTCAGGCACCCTGCGTTCTCCCGGCGGCGCCACCGTCATAATGGCACATTATTTTTATTGCGCTTGACTAATGGAACAAATATTCCATTCTCTGGTGGCGCAAGTCAAGGCCGCGAGAGCCCCTGTTCCCGATGACATCACCAATGCAGCAGGAAACGCCAAAGGACGATTTCGACGGCTTCGTTGCGCTGCTGCGCGAGCGCGGGCCGAACCTGCCGAAACGCCTGCGGCAGGTTGCCGACTACGCGCTCGCCAATCCCGACGACATGGCGCTCAGCACCGCAGCGCAGGTGGCGCAGCAAGCGGGCGTGCAGGCCTCGACACTGGTGCGCTTCGCCCAGGCGCTCGACTATTCCGGCTTCAGCGAATTGCAGCAGCTCTTCCGCTCGCGGCTGCGCCAGCAATTCCCCGATTATCGTGAGCGTTTGGCGGCCTTGCGCGACGAAGGCGCGGCCGGGCCGAACATGGCGCAGGTGCTGCTCGACGGCTTCGTCGAGGCCAGCCGCAGTTCGTTGGCGCGGCTGCAATCGACCGTGAAGTACCGCGACGTCGACAGGGCGACCGACCTGCTCGCCGGGGCGGAGACGATCATCCTGGTCGGCGCGCGCCGGATGTTCCCGGTCGTGTCCTATCTCGCCTATGCCTTCGGCAAGCTCGGAATCCGCGCCGTGCTGGTCGACAATATCGCTGCGCTCGGGCCTGAGCAGGCGGCGATCGCGCGCGAGGGCGATGTCGTCATCGCCGTCAGCTGCGCGCCCTATACGCCCGCGACGGTCGCAATCGCGGCTCAGGCTCATGCCAAGGACATTCCGGTGATCGCGATCACCGACAGCGCGCTCAGCCCGCTCGCCCAGCATTGCTCGCTCTGGCTGGAAGTCGATGAGGCCGATTACGGCGCCTTCCGTTCGATGTCGGCCACCTTCGCGCTCGCCATGACGCTCGCCGTCGGCACCGCCGAGAAAGCCCGTCCCGATGCCTGAACCCGTGCTCGACCTCATTTCGATCGGCCGCTCCTCGGTCGATCTCTACGGCCAGCAGATCGGCGGCCGGCTCGAGGACATGGCCTCGTTCTCCAAAGCGGTCGGCGGTTGCCCGACCAATATCGCGATCGGCACCGCCCGGCTCGGCCTGAAATCGGCGGTGATCACCCGCGTCGGCGACGAGCAGATGGGCCGCTTCATCCTGGAGCAATTGCAGCGTGAGAGCGTCGAGACCAAAGGCGTCGTCGTCGATCCCAAGCGCCTGACCTCGCTCGTGATCCTCGGTGTGCGCGACGAGAAGACCTTCCCGCTGATCTTCTATCGCACCGATTGCGCCGACGCGGCGCTCGACGAGAGCGAGATCGACGAGGCCTTCATCGCCTCGGCCAAGGCGGTGGTGGTCACCGGTACGCATTTTGCGATTCCGAACGCCGCCAAGGCGCAGCGGAAGGCGATCGCGTTCGCCCGCAAGCATGGCCGCAAGGTCGTGTTCGACGTCGACTACCGGCCCAATCTCTGGGGGCTCGCCGGGCATGGCGCAGGCGAGGAGCGCTATATCCGCTCGGACAGCGTCACCCAGCATCTGCAGGCGATCCTGCCGGAGTGTGACCTGATCGTCGGCACCGAGGAGGAACTGCACGCCGCGGGCGGCTCGGAGGATACGCTCGCCGCAATCCGCAATATCCGCGCGCTGAGCCAGGCGACGATCGTCTGCAAGCGCGGGCCGATGGGCTGCGTCGTCTTCCCCGAGGCCATCCCGGAATCAATCGAGGATGGCATCAAGGGGCCGGGCTTTCCGGTCGATATCTACAATGTCCTGGGGGCGGGCGACGCCTTCATGTCCGGCTTCCTGCGCGGTTATCTGCGCGACGAGCCGATCGAGACCTGCTGCACCTGGGCCAATGCCTGCGGCGCCTTCGCCGTCTCGCGCCTGCTCTGCTCGCCGGAGAGCCCGACCTTCGCCGAATTGCAGTTCTTCCTGAAGCACGGCTCGCCGCACCGGGCGCTGCGTCATGATGTGGCGATCAACCATGTCCATTGGGCGACGACGCGCCGACCGCAAGCCGAAACGCTGATGGCGCTCGCCATCGATCATCGCTCGCAGATCGAGGCGATGGCGGATGAGGCCGGCGTGCCGCACGAGCGCATCGCGGCGTTCAAACGGCTCGCCGTCGATGCGGCGGCGCGGATCGCCAAGGGTGCTGAGGGCTTCGGTATGCTGCTCGACGGTCGCCATGGCCGCGAGGCGCTGTTTCGGGCCGGCGATCACGGCTTCTGGGTGGCGCGGCCGCTGGAACTGCCGGGTTCGCGGCCGCTGCGACTCGAAACCGATGCCGACGGTTCGCTTGGAGCGGTGCTGAACGAGTGGCCGGTCGACCATGTCGTCAAGGTGCTGGCCTTCTATCATCCCGATGACGATGCGGCGCTGAAGGCAGAGCAGGAAGCGGTCCTGAAGCGGGTGGCACTCGCTTGTCGGCAGGTCGGGCGCGAGCTTCTGGTCGAGATCATCTGCTCGAAGAACGGCCCGGTCGGCGACGACACCATGGCGTCAGTCATGCGCCGGCTCTACGACATCGGGATCAAGCCGGACTGGTGGAAGCTCGAGGGGCAGCCGAGCGCAGCGGCCTGGGCCGCGGTCGATGCCGCGATCGCGGAGAATGATCCCTATTGCCGCGGCGTCGTCCTGCTCGGGCTCGACGCGCCGCTGCCGGAGCTGGAGGCGGCGTTCCGGTTGGCGCAGACCGCCCGGACGGTGAAGGGTTTTGCGATCGGCCGCTCGATCTTTGGCGAGGCGGCGCGCGGCTGGCTTGCGGGGACGCTCGACGACGAGGCTGCGACCGCAATGATGGCCGAGCGCTTCGGCCGACTGGTAGACGCCTGGGAAGCGCGCTGAGGAGACAGATCATGAGCACGATCAGGCTCACCATGGCGCAGGCGCTGGTGGCGGCTCTTGCCGCGCAGAAGACGGTGGTCGGTGGCAGGACGCTGCCGCTCTTCGCCGGCGTCTGGGCGATCTTCGGCCATGGCAATGTCGCGGGGCTCGGCGAGGCGCTGCATGGCGCGCGTGACATCCTGCCGACATTGCGCGCGCATAACGAGCAGGCGATGGCGCATTCCGCGATCGCCTTTGCCAAGGCCTCGCGCCGGCGCCGGATGATGGCCGTGACAAGCTCGATCGGGCCGGGCGCTACCAACATGGTGACGGCCGCGGCCGTTGCGCATGTCAACCGCCTGCCGCTGCTGCTGCTGCCGGGCGACGTCTTCGCCGGGCGCCGGCCCGATCCGGTGCTGCAGCAGATCGAGGATTTCGGCGACGGCACTGTCTCGGCCAATGACTGCTTCCGGCCGGTCTCGCGCTATTTCGACCGGATCACCCGGCCGGAGCAGATCATCCCCGCCTTCGCGCGGGCGATGCAGGTGCTGACCGACCCGTCGGAGTGTGGGCCGGTGACGCTGGCGCTGTGCCAGGACGTGCAGACGGAGGCGTTCGATTATCCAGCAAGCTTCTTCGCCGAGCGGATCTGGCAGCCGCGGCGGACGCGCCCGGACGAGCAGGAGCTGGCGCAGGCGGTCGCGCTGCTGAAAGGCGCGAAGCGACCACTGATCGTCGCCGGCGGCGGCACGCTCTACAGCGAGGCCGAAGGCGAGCTCGCCCGCTTCTGCCTGGCGCACGGTATCCCGAGCGCCGAGACGCAAGCCGGCAAGAGCGCCCTGCCGCATGACCACCCGCTCAATCTCGGCGCGATCGGCGTCACCGGCACCGGCGCGGCCAACGATGCCGCAAAGCATGCCGATGTGGTGCTCGCGGTCGGCACGCGCCTGCAGGACTTCACCACCGGCTCGCGCGCGCTCTTCGCCGATCCGGCGTGCCGGATCATCGGACTGAATACGCAAGTCTTCGATGCCGGCAAGCATGGCGCGCAGCCGCTGGTCGCCGATGCCAAGACTGGCCTCGCCGAGCTGGAAGCCGCACTGGCAGGCTGGAAGGCGCCGGCAGGCTGGAGCGCGCAGGTGCAGGCGTCGCGCGACGCCTGGCTTGAAACCGCTGCGCGTTACACGGCGATGGGCAACCAGGCCCTGCCGAGCGATGCGCAGGTTGTCGGCGCGCTACAGCGCCAGAGCCGGACGAGCGATGTCGTGCTCTGCGCCGCCGGTGGCCTGCCGGGCGAATTGCACAAGCTCTGGCAAGCGGGCGCGCCCGGCGGCTACCATATGGAATACGGCTATTCCTGCATGGGCTACGAGATCGCCGGCGGGCTCGGCGCCAAGCTCGCCGACCCCGCGCGCGAGGTCTTCGTCATGGTCGGCGACGGTTCCTATCTGATGATGAACTCGGAGATCGCGACCTCGGTGATGCTCGGGGTCAAGCTCATCATCGTCGTGCTCGACAATCGCGGCTTCGGCTGCATCAACCGCCTGCAGAACGCGACAGGTGGCGCCTCCTTCAACAATCTCCTCCGCGACACTCGCCATGAGACGCTGCCCGAGATCGACTTCGCCGCGCATGCCGGTTCGATGGGGGCGATCTCGCGCAAGGTCGCCGGTCTGGCGGAGCTGGAAGCGGCGCTCGCCGAGGCGCGAGGCCACGATCGCACCAGCGTCATCGTCATCGACACCGACCCGCTGATCTCGACCGATGCCGGCGGCCACTGGTGGGAGGTCGCAGTGCCCGAGGTTTCGGGGCGCGACGAGGTCAAGGCGGCGCGCAAGCGCTATGACAGCGCGCTCGCCGCGCGCGACAACTGATCAAAGAGGACGACATGCCTATCCGTATCGGCGCCAACCCCATCGGCTGGTCGAATGACGACCTCCAGGACATCGGCGGCGCGACGCCCCTCGAAACCTGCCTGGCCGAGGCCCGCGAAGCCGGCTTCGTCGGCATGGAGCTCGGCCACAAGTTTCCACGCGAACCGCTGGCGTTGAAGGCCGCGCTCGACCCCTTCGGCATGGCCTGCATCTCCGGCTGGTATTCGGCCGAATTGCTGAAGCGCGACGCTGATGAGGAGATGAAGCATCTGCGACCCCATCTCGACCTGCTCAAGGCGATGGGCTCGACCGTGCTGGTCTTTGCCGAGACCTCGAACGCTATTCATGGCGACCGCGGCAAGCCCCTGTCGCAGCGGCCGGTGATGGCAGCCGGCGATTGGGCGCAGTTCGGCCGCAGGATCACCGAGGTCGCCGAGCGCACCCTCGCCGAGGGCGTTCGGCTGGTCTACCACCACCATATCGGCACGATCGTCGAGAGCGAGGCGGATATCGACGCCTTCATGGCCGCGACGGGCGAGGCGGTGCATCTCCTGCTCGACACCGGTCATGCCACCTGGGGCGGGGCCGACCCGGTCAAGCTCGCCGGGCGCTACCGGTCGCGTATCAGCCATGTCCATGCCAAGGATGTGCGCAAGGGCGTGATGGAGCAGGCGCGCAAGGAGGACTGGAGCTTCCTCGACGCCATCCTCGGCAAGGGTCGGGAACTTGGCGTCTACACCGTGCCGGGCGACGGAATGGTGGACTACCCCGCCGTCTTCAAGGCGCTGCCGGGCTATTCCGGCTGGGTTGTGGTCGAGGCCGAGCAGGATCCCGAAAAGGCGCATCCGTTGACCTATGCCAAGAAGGGCGTCGCCCATCTCAAGCAGAGCCTGAAGGAGGCCGGGCTCGCCTGAGCTCGGAAGCGATCATGTCGAAGCTGCTGGTCAAGCCGCAGGCGCCCGATGCCGAGGGGCGCATCCATGAGGTCACGCCCGAGACGGCCGGCTGGGAGCATGTCGGCTTCGCCGTGTACAAGCTGGCCGCCGGGCAGAGCCTGTCGCGTGAGACCGGGGACAGGGAGCATTGTCTCGTGCTGCTCTCGGGCAAGGTTGCGGCCAGCGCCGGAGGCCAGGGTTTCGGCGTGATCGGCGGGCGTTCCTCGCCCTTCGAGCCCGATCCCTGGTCGCTCTATGTGCCGGCCGGCTCGAACTGGAGCCTCACCGCACAGGGGCCATGCGAGCTTGCGATCTGCTCGGCGCCGGGTGCGGCCGGGGCGCGACCTGCCCGCATCATCGGCCCGGCCGATGTCGGTTCGCTGACGCGCGGGGAGGGCAGCAACACTCGCCATGTCCGCAACATCCTGCCGGAGACGGAAAGCGCCGACGGCCTGCTCGTCGTCGAGGTGATCACGCCGTCCGGCTGCTGGTCGAGCTATCCGCCGCACAAGCATGACAAGGACAATCTGCCGGCTGAATCGCTGCTGGAGGAGACCTATTACCATCGCCTCAATCCGCCGCAAGGCTTCGGCTTCCAGCGCGTCTATAGCGACGACCGCTCGCTCGACGAGACCATGGCGTTCTCGGATGGCGACGTCGTACTGGTGCCGAGGGGCTATCACCCGGTCGGCGCGCCGCATGGCTACGAACTCTATTATCTCAACGTCATGGCCGGGCCGAAGCGGATCTGGAAATTCCACAACGATCCCGCACATGAGTGGATGCTGAAGGCGTGAGCGAGGCGGCCGGGATCGAACTGGTCGGCGACGAGGAACTCGCCTATCTCGAAAGCCGCACGGCCTTCGTTGCAGGTGCCGGCATGGCACTCGATGACGGCTACCGCCTGGCACATCTGCCACTGATCGACCCCGCCCATCCCAGGGCGATCGCGTGCAAGGACGGCACGCTTTACGACAATGGCCGGCACCCGCCGATCTACTCGCTGGTGATGCCGACGCCGGGCTTGCAGGAGGCGCCGACTTACCTGGAGCTGGAGCAGGAGCTGCGTGAGGCTCCTTTCGCGGGAAAGATCGCCTGGGAGATCGTCGCAAGGCGGCAGGCCAAGCTGCATGCGACGGTCTGCGGTTCGCTCTCGATCGGCGCGCCGCCGGTGATCGATCCTGCGGCGCGCGAGGCATTGTCGCGCATCGGGCCGGTCGCCGTGGAGGTGCGCGGCTTGTTTTCGGGCAATGTCAATCGCGGCCGGCTCTATCTGCGGCTCTATCCGGAGCGTCGGGACGGACAGAACGCGCTCCACCTCTTCCAGCGAGCGCTCGGGCGGCCGACCAGCGATCTCTATGTCGTGGGGATCTGGAACCTGAGCAATGACCTCGACATGGCTGAGGCTGCAGCACTCTCAGGCCTGATCAAGCGCTGGTGGGACCGGCCGATTCTGCGCTTCACCGCCCATGCGCTTTGGCTGATGGGTGCCAATGACGACCTCGTGCTCGATTCCGAGATCGTCGAGACGCTGAGCCTGACATAACCGGCAGATGGCCGTTCCGGCTTGCCATGCCGACCGGACGGGTCTACCTCGCCCCCATCGCATTCTGCTGCCTCGCGCGGCCTCGCGATCATTCGGCCCGCCATCAGCGCCGCGGCCGGGTGGATCGCCCAACCGACAGGATCCAAACCATGGCTCGCAAGAAATCAAAGCCGCTCGACGCCGCCTTCGTGCTGTTCGACGTGTTCTACGAAGACGGCTCGCGCAGCTCCAATCGCCGCGTGCCGAGCGAACTCCTCGGCGGTATCGATGGTGACGATCCCGCCCTGGAGGCCATTCAGGAGCAGGACCGCATCATCGCCGAGAAGTCGGGCAGGAGACCCCTCGCCATCAAGAGCCTGGTGCGCGCCGGCGAAGCCGAGAAGCAGGCTGCCCGGCAGGCGGAGAAGGCCTCCCGCCGGAACTGACGACTGCTGGCCGATCAGCGTTTGGCGCGCCGACGGGCGGCGGGCTGCGACTGACCACCGTTGCTGCTCAGCAGCGAGCCGATGACGTAGAGCGCGAGGCCGACACCGATCACGGCGGCGAGCGGTTCGCGTTCGCCGCGCTTCATCAGCATCTGACCGCCTTCGCGGGCATAGTCGCGGCCGATGTCGAGATAGTCCTGCCCGCGCGCGGCATAATCGCGGCCGCGATCCAGCTGCTCGCGGCCGCTGCCGACGAGATCGCGCCCGGCGCGCAGCGCCTGATCGCTGTAGTCACGGAGCATCCGGCTCCAGCCAGATGTGTCGGGCTGCCAGCTCGAGCGGCGAGGCGTCATCGCCCAGGCGATCAAGCCGACGCTGAGCGCTCCGACCGCAAACGCCGCAAACGGATGCCGGTTGACGGTCTCGACAGCGGCCTCGCCGGTTTCCTGGGCATAATTGGCGGCGTCGCGCAACGTGTCGCGCGGATCGATCTCGGCGAGCCGCTCCTTGGCTCGGCTATAACCGTCCTTGACCGTCTCGGCAGTACGGCTCGCGAGGTCAGCAGCACGCGCAGCCACACTCCCGGTAGCCCGGTCGAATTCATCCTCGCTTACGGGCACATCCGGCGGCAGGCGCTTGTCATTGTCCATCATTCGACTCCATGGGCTCGAATAGCTTCAATGGTCGAAACGAAAGAGCGGCGGCAGGGTTCCGCCGCCGATCGCGTTTAACGCACTGCTCGTCGCGTGGTGCGAGCCACTGTCGGCCCGGTGACGGCGCCGGCAGCCCCGCCCACGACGGCACCGACCGGCCCCGCGACAACCGCGCCGGTTCCGGCGCCGACAGCGGCACCACCGATGCGTTCCTCCGTGGTCGAGCACGCAGTCAGACCCAGGGCGGTGACGGCAAGGGCGGCGAGCGTGAATGTCTTCATGGCTTGATCCTCTTTATTGACCGCGCTGTAAACGCTCGACCGGCCCAGAAGTTGCCGCAAGGCAATGGCAGAGGCTTCAGCCGTTGGTTAAGCTCGCTGCGGCGAGCTC
Source organism: Allobosea eneae (assembly GCF_042657265.1). Classification (NCBI taxonomy): domain Bacteria; kingdom Pseudomonadati; phylum Pseudomonadota; class Alphaproteobacteria; order Hyphomicrobiales; family Alloboseaceae; genus Allobosea; species Allobosea eneae. The sequence goes on along the minus strand of NZ_JBHSLW010000019.1, from coordinate 14,453 downwards.
GACTCATCGCCCAGGGAGACTGCTCATGAAGACGCTTCTGTTCTCCACCGCCCTCGCTCTGATGACCATGGGTTTAGCCGGCGCGCCAGCCTCGGCGCTGACCATGAAAGAGTGCAGCGCCAAGTATCAGGACGCCAAGAAGGCGAACACGTTGAAGGGCCAGAAGTGGAACGATTTCCGCAAGGCCAACTGCGCCGATGACGACGCCTCGGAAAACGATGCCGCCGCGGCGGTGACGGATGCTCCGGCGGCGACGCCGGCCGCCACAACGCCGGCCAAGCCGGCCGGCAAGGCCAAGCCCGCGGTGTTCCCGAGGGCCGTGTCGCCGAAATATTCCGACGAGACCGCCGGCAAGGCGCGCCTCAAGACCTGCGTCGACCAGTACAACGCCAACAAGGCTGCGAATGCCAATGGCGACCTGAAATGGATCGAGAAGGGCGGCGGCTACTGGAGCCAGTGCAACACCAGGCTCAAGGGCTGAGCTGAAGACCGCGCGGTGCGCCCGGATGCCGGGCGCTCCAGTGCTCGGTCGAGCGTTGCGAAGCCTCAGGCCTTGCCGACGCTACCATAGACCATGCGCCCCCGATGGAAGGTGGCGCTCCGCGCCGGCACGCGCGCGACCGCTTCGGCCGAGCAGCTGGCGCCGACCAAAGTGAAGGCGGCGTCGTCGCCGACCTTCGGCCAGGCGCGCTTGCCCTCGTCATCGAGCGGCAGCACGCCGCCGGTGGCGATGGCGAGCGAGCGCGACAGGCGGAACTCGTCGGAATTCCGGTAGACCTGCGCGTAGAAATAGGACCGCTCCAGCATGTCGCCGCTGCCGAAGGGCGACCAGTGGTCGATGACGCTGTCGGTGCCGGTCATCACGAAGACGCCCTTGTCCTGCATCTGGGGCAGCGGCATGGTCAGGGCGCCGAGCGGCACGGTCGAGGCGATCGTCATCTTCTGGGCCGAGAGGCGCGCGATCGTCTCGGCCTGCAGGCCGGGCGCCATGGTCGCGAGCGCAAAGCCATGGCTGATCGTCACCTTGCCGCGCAGGGCCGGGTTCTTCTCGACCGTGTCGATCATGTAGGTGACCGCGGCGGCGCCGGACGGGCCGGTCTCGTGCAGGTGGATGTCGACGCCCTTGCCGGTGTCGAGCGCGATCTGGAACATCGCGTCGAGCGATTTCTCCATCGCCTTGTCGACATTGGTCGGGTCAAGGCCGCCGACATACTGCACGCCCATCGTCATGGCCTCGCGCATCAGCCCGTCGACCTTGGAGTGCAGCAGGCCGTGCTGCGGGAAGGCGACGATCTCGCAGGAGAAGTCGTCACGATGCTTTTCGAGCGCGAGCAGCAGATGTTCCAGGCTCTTCAGCCCGCTGACCGGGTCGATGTTGCAATGGCTGCGAGCGGTGGTGGTGCCCTTCGATTGCAGCAGGGCGATCAGGCCCTCGGCGCGCTCCTGCGAGGTCGGCAGCAGCGTTGGGATCAGCTTCTCCTCCAGCGCGATCATGTCCATGATCGTCTTGCCCTGGCGTGGGCGCGGAGCCTGCCAGGGGCCGCCATAGAAGGTCTTGTCGAGGTGGATGTGCATGTCGCGCATCGCCGGCAGCGCGAGCTGGCCGCCGGCGTCGTAGCGCGGCAATGTGGGGGAGAGGGCGGCGCCGGCCGGATGCAGGGCGGCGATCTTTCCGTCCTTGATCTCCAGCGTATACAGCCCGGTGCGGGTGCCGACCACGATGTCGCCGTCATAGTCGAAGCCGTCCTCGAGCCGGACGCCGACGAGATAGTAGTGGTGGTCGTTCAACGCGGTGACGCCGGCCTTGGCATCGTCGTTCCCGGCCTTGCCCGGAGCGGCCTCGGCGCTGCCACCGGCCAGGCCGATGATCGCCGCCGAGGTGGTGAGCTGGCCGGTCCGCATGAGAAAGCCCCTGCGGCTCTGATGCTGCACGCTGCCCATGGTGTTTCCCCGATCTGGTGTGAGCTTGTGGCTCCGCACTAGGGGAGCTTCGCGAGCATTGGCAGCGATCTTTGCCCATAATGATCATTCGATTCGGCAATGATCAATGCGTTCAAATCGATAGCCAGCAATGAGCGCCAGAGATCGCGCTATGGCTGGAGGCCGCAGAAGCTGGCCAGTGCCCCGGCGAGGGCCGCGGTCGCACCCGGGGCGTTGTCGCGGTAGTAGAGCGCCAGCTCGAAGCCGGTCACCTCCGGCAGGCCTTCAGCAGCTCCGAGCACGCGGTGGCCTTGCTGCCGGCAGCTCGCGGGAAGCAGGGTCAGGCCGAGGCCGGCCGCGGAGGCGGCGACGAGTGCAGCCAGGCTCGTGCTGGCGTAGCTGACGCGCCAGCGCATGCCGAGGCCATCCAATGTCTCGCACAGTTCCTCGCGGTAGAGCCCGTTGAGCGGGAAGACCGCCAGCGGCACCGGTGCACGCTCGATGGCGGGGCGGGCCAGGCTGTCGAGCCAGAGCAGCGGTTCGGGCCGCGCCGCACGCGGCGGCTGGCGACGGCGCTGCTTGACGAGGACGAGGTCGAGTTCCTCGCGCTCATAGGCGCTATAGAGGTCGGCGCTGAGGCCGCTGGTCACGTCGAGACGCAGATGCGGCTCGGCCAGGCTGAACTGCGCCAAGAGGCCGGCGGTCGGCACGGTGAAGTCCTCGGGCATGCCGAGCCTGAGCACGCCGTCGCGCCAGAACCCAGTCAGCGCGTCATGCGCCTCTTCATGCAGAGCAAGGATGCGCCTGGCATAGCTGAGAAGCCTGCCGCCTTCCTCGGTCAATTGCACCCGATGCGGGTTGCGCTCGAACAGCGGCTTGCCCAGCATCTCCTCCAGCCGCCGGACCTGCTGGCTGACGGTGGACTGCGACAGCGACACCCGCTCGGCGGCGCGAGTGAAGCTCATGCTCTCGCAGACAGCGACGAAGCTCTGCAGCAGCTGCGGGTTGAACATGGGGTAGCGGGTCATCGTCGCGCTGCCGGGCGGTTCGGGCCGATTGCCCGATAGTATGCAGCGCAAGCGCCTGCGCCCAAAGCTATTGCTCGAGGCGATTCAGCGATTGAGTTTGGGAAATCGACGATCAGTCGTCGGGCCTGGTGGAGCTGAGGGGATTCGAACCCCTGACCTCTGCAGTGCGATTGCAGCGCTCTCCCATCTGAGCTACAGCCCCCAAGGCGCTGGCCTTCTAGGCCCTGCGTCGCGCTTCTGTCAATCGCTTGCGACAGGAGTTTTGTGGGTGGCTCCGGCGGAGCGCCCGGTCTTCTCGGAGATGCTACTCGATGCGTGCCGTTCTCGACGTCGTGATGCTGGCGCTGAACCTCTATGTCTGGCTGCTGATCGCCTCGGCGGTGCTGAGCTGGCTGATCGCCTTCAACGTGGTCAACACGCGCAACCAGTTCGTCTCGACGGTCTGGGATTTCCTCTACCGCATCACCGAGCCGGCGCTCCGACCGATCCGCAATATGCTGCCCAATCTCGGCGGCATCGACATCTCGCCGATCATCCTATTGCTGGCGATTTTCTTCATCCAGAGCGTGATCCAGCGCTACATCTACCCTAACGTCTTCTAGCCGGATGGCCGCCTGGTCCGTTACGCCGGACGGGCTTGCGATCGCGATCCGACTGACGCCGCGCGGCGGGCGCGATAGTCTTGATGGCATCGAGACGCTGGCCGACGGCCGACAGGTATTGAAGGCCCGGGTTCGGGCCGCTCCCAGCGAAGGCGAGGCCAATGCTGCGCTGATCGCGCTCCTCGCCAAAGAGCTCCAGACCTCGCGCTCGCAGATGACGCTGACGGCGGGGGCGGGCGCGCGATTGAAGCGAATCGTCGTTCGCGGCGATGCGGAGGCATTGGCGGCACAATTGCAAAGGCAGCTTTGTTAGTTTTAATGCTGCATCGCAGCAGAATCAGCGCCGTTGGCTCTTGACGTGAGCCTGCGGCTTCTGGCCCAACTAGCGGCCATGGACGAGCCAAGCCCCCAGCCCCAGCCATTCCCGCAGCGCCTGACGGAGGGCTATCGCGCCTTCCTCGACGATCGTTTCATCCGCGAGCAGAGCCGCTACGAAAAGCTCGCCGAGAGCGGGCAGACGCCGAAGATCATGCTGATCGGCTGCTGCGATTCGCGCGTCTCGCCCGAGGTGATCTTCGATGCGAGCCCGGGCGAGATGTTCGTGGTCCGCAACATCGCCAATCTGATCCCGCCCTTCTCGCCCGATGACCAGTTGCACGGCACCTCCGCTGCGCTCGAATACGGCGTCCAGGCGCTCAAGGTCGAACATATCGTCGTGCTCGGGCATGGCCGCTGCGGCGGTATCAAAGCCTTTGCCGACGATGCGCAGGGCCCGCTCTCGTCCGGCGACTTCATCGGCCGGTGGATCACGCTGGTCGAGCCTGCGGCAAGGCGCTCGGGCGGGCGCGGCCGGAACGAGACCCTGGACGATTACGTCGAGCGCCTCGCTTTGCTCTCGGTGCAGCAGTCGCTCGCGAATCTGCGCACCTTCCCCTGCATCAACATCCTGGAAAGCAAGGGCCGGCTGCATCTGCACGGCGCCTATTTCGCAGTTGCGACCGGCATGCTGATGCTGCTCGACCCACAGACCGGGCAGTTCGTGCCGGCGGTCGGCGAGATGCCGAAAAAGGTGCAGATGATCCGCTGCTCGGAGGCCGAACCGGAATCCGGAGGTTGACGTAGCGTCCGAGTTGGGTGTCTTTTTAGATATTCCGCCTACAGAAGTGGCGGTCGCTGAGAAAAAAACGCCATCCGGCAGCATTTCGCCGGACATGCATTTTTGCTGCGCCGCCCCGATGACGAACCCGGCGGCTTGCGCTAGATTGCGCGCTCCCGGTCACTATGATTTGAAGCTGCATGTTCGATCGTCGTAAGCCCGCCGCCCCGGCGCCCTTCGTCACCCACGAGAATGTCGAAGCCAAGATCAAGTGGTTCGACCCGGAGAAAGGCTTCGGCTTTGCTTCTCCGGCGGACGGCTCTGGCGATGTTTTCGTCCACGTATCGTCCATCGGCCCGCAGGATCCGCAAGACCTGCAGCCCGGTGCGACCATCATCTGCGATCTCGGCGAAGGCAGGCGCGGCCTGCAGGTCGTCGCGGTCCATGAGATCGACGCCTCGACCGCAACCCCCGCTGCGCCGCGTGGCCCCGGCGGCGGTGGGCGTCCGTTCTCGCCGCGGCCGCCGCGCGACGATTTCGGCGGCGGCTATGGCGGTGGTGGCGGCTATGACCGCGGCGACCGTGGTGGCTTCGACCGCGGCGATCGCGGCGGTTTCGATCGTGGCGCCAGCGCCCCGATGGAAGGCCCGTTCGACGGCGCGGTTAAGTTCTTCAACACCGATCGCGGCTTCGGCTTCATCGCCCCTGACAAGGGCGGGCCGGACGTGTTCCTGCACGTCTCATCACTGAGCCGCAGCGGCCTGCAGCCGCCGATGGACGGGCAGCGCGTGCGCTTCTCGATCCGCGCCGGCAAGAAGGGCCCCGAGGCCGCGAATATCAGCTTCCTCTAAGAGGCTGGTTGCGAGCACATCTCGCCGGTCAGGCTGACATCAGCCTTGATCAATGCGGTGCTCTGACGAAATCGATGAGGCGGCGAGCCGAGAGGCTTCGCCGCCTCAAACGCGTTCGAGGGCTCGGTGCGGCAGGGCCGGCAACGTGACGCCGATCGAATCGCCGGGGCGGATCTCGCCGCCTTCGAGCACGATCGCCATGATCCCCGCCTTGCGGATCAGGTTTCCGTCGGCGTCGCGGCCGAGCACGGCCTTGAGCAGGCCGGGCCGGAACGCCTCGATCTGGATGCACGGGTTGCGCAGACCGGTGATCTCAACCAGCGCCTCGGCGCCGAGCTGCAGGCGCGTGCCGACGGGCAAAGCGAGCAGATCGATGCCGCGCGTGGTGATGTTCTCGCCCAGATCGCCGGGCCGGAGAGAAAAGCCGCCGGCTGCGAGCTCGCCGAACAGTTCCTCATGGATCAGATGGACCTGGCGCAGATTCGGCTGGGTCGGATCGACCTTGACGCGCGAGCGGTGCTTGACGGTTTCACCGCAATGGGCATCGCCTTCAATGCCGAGTCCGGTGAGCAGCCGAATGGACGGTAGGATCGGCTTGCTGAAGCGGTGACCCTCGTCTCGCGCCACTGCGACGATCGTAGCCATTCGCGCGGTCTCCATGCTGATCGTCGTTCTCTGGCATGAGGCGCGGCGTTTGGGGAGCAGCCTGCGCAACAAAAAACCGGGCCTGTCACCAGGCCCGGTCGAGCGCCCGTTTGAAACGGCTGTCGCCGCTCAGTGCTCGTCGCCCTCGAGCCCGCCGACATGCTTCTGGGTGTAGAGCTCGAGACCGATGCGACCGATCAGGTCGAGCTGGGTTTCCAGGAAGTCGATATGGCCCTCCTCATCCTTCATCAGCGCCTTGAACAGGTCCTCGGACGGGTAGTCGCCGACATCGCGGCAGTATTTCGCCGCTTCCTGATAGAGGGCGCGGGCCTCGACCTCGGCCTTGAGATCGCACTCGATCACTTCCTTGACGTTCTCGCCGATGCGCAACGCGTCGAGGGTCTGCAGGTTCGGGAAGCCTTCGAGGAAGAGGATGCGGTCGACGAAACGGTCGGCATGGACCATCTCCTCGATCGATTCCTTCTTCCAGGTCTTGGCCATGTCCTTCAGCCCCCAATTGTCGAGCATCCGGTAGTGCAGCCAGTACTGGTTGATGGCCGTGAGCTCGGAGCGCAGGCCCTTGTTGAGGTATTCGATGACCTTCTTGTCGCCCTTCATGCCGCTCTCCTCGCAATCGACTACATTAGAATGATCCTAATGTAGAGAGTGGGTGAGCGAAAGGGAAGGGGCGATCGTACAGGTCGAGGGAGAAAAATCGCGCCGCGCCGATCAGGCGGCGACTCGGTCGTCGTTCTCTTCCATGCCTGCCATCATCAGGCCGACCGAGACATGCACGGCGCATTCGACATTGTGGCTGGCACAGCTATGGCACTGGCTGGCGCAGGCGGCGCGCGCCTCGGCGAGCAGAGAGCGGACCTCGCGAGCGCAACGGCCGCAATCCGGGCTGCAGCCGAGGCAGTCATAAGCCTCGCCCGCAGTCCGCGGACCGCTGCCGTCAGGGGCAATTGTGCCCTTGATCTGCCGGCAGGAGAGGACGTTGCAGGAGCAAACGATCACGCCCGTTGGCCCCCGGCGAGCTTCGTCGCTGTCTCCTCAGCATCGGCGCGGCGCAGGCGGACGATCACTTCCACCGAGGAGACCATCATGCCTTCCGGCGCGACCGGCAGGCCGGAGACTTGGATCTCGGAACCGGGGATGTCGACGACGGTCTCGTCGTCCTCGTTGTAAAAGTGGTGGTGCTCCGAGACATTGGTGTCGAAGAAGGTCTTGGGTCCGGAAACCGAGACCTGGCGCAACAGGCCGGCCTCGGAGAACTGGCGCAACGTGTTGTAGACGGTCGCGAGCGAGAGCGGCTCGCGGGCGCGCAGCGCCTCCTCATAAAGCATCTCGGCGCTGACATGGCGGTCGCCCTTGGCGAAGAGCAGCCAGCCCAGCGCCATGCGCTGGCGGGTGGGCCTCAGGCCGACGCTGCGCAGGCGCGCCTTGACCGCGCTGATCGGGCAAGCGGCCGGGGCTTTCTGCGGCCACGGAATCTGCTCCGCCTGGGTCCGCACCGGGTTGCCATCCTTGAGGGACAGAATGCTCATGAACGCCTTCCAACTCGCAGATCGGTCTCACTGCAGTTTAGAATTCATCTAAACTACTGATATTGTTAGTATTTTTGACGCCTGCGAAGCCGACTGTCAATCTCTTCGCAGCTGCGGCAAGACGCATCGGGGGGTTGTCCACGGCGCAGGAGTGTCATTCCGGGACGCTGCGCAGCAGTGAGCCCGGAACCCAGAACCGATGCCGGCAGCAATCTTGCCGCTACGATCGACGCGCTCTTCCGGAGATGGCATCGGCTCTGGGTTCCGGGCTCAGGCCTGCGGCCTGCCTTGGAAAGACGGGAGAGCTTCAATCAGTGGCCGCCGCCGCCTGCTCCGGGCTTAGGCGCTGGCGGCTTGCTCATGAAAATCGCGAGCACGACCAGGGCGCCGAAGATCACGGTCAGGCCGAGGAAGACGTCGCCGAAGGCCATGATCAGCGCCTGCTTGTGGGCACGCTGGGTCAGCAGCTTCAGTGCCATGGCTTGGGCGGCGTCGCCATATTCTGCGAAACGCTGGACCATCGCGGCGAGGTTTTCCTCGGCGATCTGGCGGCCGGCGGCGACGGCCTCATGCAGACGGGCGATGTGCAGGTCGGTGCGGCTGTTGAGCAGGGTGTTGATCACGGCGAGCCCGACCGCGCCGCCGAGATTGCGCGTGAGATTGTAGAGGCCCGAGGCATTCTTCAGCTGCTGTGGCGGCAAGGTGCCGAGGGCGAGATTGTTGATCGGCACCATGCACAACATCAGCGAACAGCCGCGCAGGATCTGCGGGATCAAGAGTTCGTGAAAGTCCCAGTCGGCGGTGATGAAGGACGCGATCCAGGTGCCGAGCGCGAAGCCGCCGAAGCCGATCATCATCATGATGCGCGGGTCGAGCTTGGCCGAGAGGCGCCCGGCGATCGGCGCGGTCAGGAACATGGCGAGGCCGGTGACGAACATGGTCTCGCCGATCATCAGCGCGTCATAGCCGCGGATGCGCCCGAGATAGACCGGGTAGAGATAGGTCAGGCCGTAAAGGCCGATGCCCATGGTGAACGAGAACAACGAGCCGAAGGCGAAGTTGCGGTTCCTGAAGGCGTAGAGGTCGACGAGCGGATCGTCGCGCGTCAGCGCCCGCCAGAAGAACAGCACCGCGCCGACGATCATCACGACGGTGAAGAGCACGATCTCGTGGCTCTCGAACCAGTCGAGCCGCGTACCCTCCTCGAGCACGTATTCCATGCTGCCGAGGAAGGCGGCCATGGCGCCGAGCCCGACCCAGTCGAAGCGCTTGAGCAGGCTGTGGTCCGGCTTGTCGAAGTCGATCAGGTTCCAGGCGGCGATGGTGACGCCGATGCCGGGGATGACATTGACCAGGAAGAGCCAGTGCCAGGAGAAGGCATGGCTGAGATAGCCGCCGACCGTCGGGCCGATGGTCGGGGCGAGCGTCGCGATGAGCCCGATCAGCGGCGAGACGATCGGCCGTTTCGAGGCCGGGAAGATGGTGAAGGCAGCGGCGAAGACGCCGGGGATCATGCCGCCGCCGATGAAGCCCTGGACCGCGCGCCACAGGATCATCTCGTTGATCGAGCTCGACATGGCGCAGAGCACGCTCGAAATGGTGAAGCCGGCGGCGGCGATCGAGAAGAAGACGCGGGTCGAGAGCGCCCGGCTGAGATAGCCGGAGAGCGGGATCATGATCACTTCGGCGATCAGATAGGCGGTCTGGACCCAGGCGATCTCGTCGCTGGAGGCCGACAGGCCCGCCTGGATCTCGGCGAGCGAGGCCGAGACGATCTGGATGTCGAGGATCGCCATGAACATGCCGAAGACCATCGCCATGAAGGCGAAGATCCGGCGCATCGGAATGGCGTCCTCGGCCGGCGCGGCAGCGGCCGGGATGGTGGTCGTGGCGGTGGCCATGCCGGCCTCCAGCTTCGGGCTTCAGCTTTGGTTTGAAGCCGGGCCCCCGGCCCGAGGAGCGCCGTGAGGCGCGGTGCGCTTTGGCCCAGAAGGGGCGATTGAGCCTTGGCACATCGCCATTCCCCGGTCGGGAACGGCTCCTCGGGTCGAGGGCCCGGAAACTTATTTCTGTGCGCTCGGGCGCGGATCGATCGAGACCACGACCGACATGCCCGGACGCAGCACGTGCTTGCCCGCCGCCTCCTGCGAGAGGGTGATGCGGACCGGCACGCGCTGGACGATCTTGGTGAAGTTGCCGGTGGCGTTGTCGGGCGGCAGCAGGGTGAAGACCGAGCCGGTACCGCCGGCAATGCCGCTGACGGTGCCGTCGAAGACCTGGCCGGGCAGGGCATCGACGGTGATCGTCGCCTTGTCGCCGATCTTCAGCGGGCCGACCTGCGTCTCCTTGAAGTTCGCGTCGACATAGACCTGGTCGAGCGGGACGATCGACATCAGGCGCTTGCCGGCGCTCACGAGGTCGCCGAGCTGCATGTTGGTATTGGCGACGAGGCCGTCGATCGGCGCCGAGATCGTCATGAAGGAGAGGTCGCGCCCCGCCTTGTCCTCGGCGACCTTGAGCTCGTCGATCTGGCGGGCGGCCTCGACGCGCTGCGCCTTCAGCACCTCGATATTGGCCTGCGCCTGCACGACGCCGGCCTTGGCGCTGGCGAGCGAGGCGACGGCCTGATCGCGCGCTGCGGTGGCGGCGTCGAGCGTCGCCTGCGAGCCATAGGACTTGGCGGCAAGGTTGCTGGCGCGGTCGAAATCGGCGGCGGTGCGGGTGACGGCGGCCTCGGCCGAAGCCTGCTGCGCCTGTGCCTGCTGCAGGCTGGCGCGGGCTGCCTCGACTTGGGCATCGATGCGCGAGAGCGTCGCCTTGGCGGTCGCGCTCTTGGCCTGGGCGCTCTCCAGCGCAATGCGCTGGTCACCGGGATCGAGCGCGACCAGAGGCTGGCCGGCCTTGACCTCCTGGTTCTGCTTCACTGAGATCGTGGCGATGTTGGCGGGCAGCTTGGCCGAGATCGTCGCCATCTCGGCGCCGACATAGGCGTCGTCGGTGGAGACGATGAAGCGGCCATTGCGCCACCAGTCGATACCGAACCAGAGACCGGCCGCGAGTGCGGTGCCGGCGACGAGGACTAGCGCGATGCGCTTGCCGCCGCTGCGCTTCGGGGCCGGCTTGTCGCTGGCCTGCGGGGGAGGGGCACGCTCCCCATCCGCCTTGCGGGCTTCGACGACGGCCGGCGTCTGTTCGAGCACTGGGTCGACCAGCTTCAGCCGGTCGCGACGGGGCTCGGTGCGCTTTTCAATGGCGGATTCGACAGTCATGGTTGCTGTGCCCTGACAATCACAATTCGAACCACTCGGTTCGATTGAGGTTGAAATAGCGCCAGCGGCGGTGCATATCAAGGGGAAATCGAACCGGGCGGTTCGATTATTTTTGCAAGCGCGAACATGCGCAAAACGGATGGAACAGGATGAGCGCGACGCTGGAGCCGCGACATGTCAAGGCAATCTCCCGCAACCGGCGTGTCGCCGGCGCGGATCCGGACAAGCGTCATCAGATCCTCGAAGGGGCGCATGCTGTGTTCACCGCGCGGGGCTTCGACGCGGCCAGCATGAACGACATCGCCGCGGCGGCGAACGTCTCCAAGGGCACGCTCTATGTCTATTTCGAGGACAAGGAGCACCTTTTCGTCGCGCTGATCGAGCGCGAGCGCGAAAAGCAGAAACAGGGTATGTACGAAGCGCTGGCGGAGGAGCCTGGCCTCGAACAGGCGCTGACGAACTTCGGCAGCGGGCTGGTGCGTCTACTGACCAATCCGTTCGCGCTGAGCGCCCATCGGATCGTGCTGGGCGTCGCCGAGCGCATGCCCGATCTTGGCCGCGAATTCTACGAGCGCGGCCCGATGCAGGGCGCGCAGCGGCTCGCCGCATTCCTCGACCAGCGTGTCGCCAAGAGCGAACTGGCGATCGACGACACCGCCCTTGCCGCGGCGCAGTTCGTCGATCTCGCGCAATCGACCTTGATGCGCCCGCGCCTGTTCAACGCGGTGCGCACCCCGCCGAGCGAGGATGAGATTGCGCGTGTCGTCGGCGAGGCGGTGGCGATGTTCATGATGCGTTACGGCGTAAAGAAGCCCTGAGGTGGCTCAACGCGCCGTCGCGGGCTCAGTGCCCGGTCACCTTGCGTGCCCTGATGCGCTCGCGATGGGCGGTATAGAGGCCTGACGCGATGATGATCGCGGAGCCGACCCAGGTGAAGGCGTCTGGCAGCACTGAAAACAGGATGAAGCCGAAGGCCGAGGCCCAGAGCAACTGGACATAGGAGAAAGGCGCCAGCAGCGAGGCGTCGGCGTGCCGAAATGCCTGGATCACGAACCAGTGCCCAACGGTCGAGGAGACGCCGATGAAGAGGCCGACCAGCACCGCCTCGGTCGACAGCGCTTGCCAGGTCAGCGGCTGCAGCGCGGAGAGCACGATGCAGCCAACGACTGCCGACCAGGCGAGGGTCGTCACCGGATTCTCGGTCGCGCTCATCATCCGGGTGACGATCAGCGCGAAGGCCCAGGTCACCGCCGACAGCACCGGCAATATCGAGGCGAGCTGGAAATCGCTGCCGCCGGGACGGACGACGATCAGCACGCCGATCAGGCCGACCGCCGTGGCAGTCCAGCGCCGCCAGCCGATCTTCTCGCGCAGGATCGGGATCGACAGCGCCGTGACAAACAGCGGGGCGACGAAGCTCGTCGCGGTCGCATCGGCGATCGGCAGGTATTTGAGCGACGAGACGAAGAGGATCGAGGAGACTGTGACGGCGACGCCGCGCAGGATCTGCATGCCCGCGCGCCGCGGCTTCAGCTGTTTGAAGCCGCCGGGAGCGGCGACTGCCAGCATGATCAGCGCGAAGGCGGCATAGCGCAGCCAGACGACCTGGATCGCCGGCGTCGTGGCAGTGAGGTATTTCGAGGCGACGTCGGCGGCGGAGAGGAAGACGCTGCCGAGCAGCATCAGGCCGATGCCGCGCAGGCTGTTGTCACGTCGCGGCGCGGGACGTTGCGGCGGCTCGGCCGGGGCTGGTTCGACCGGCAGAGGCACTCTGGTCAGGGTGTCGGGCAAGGTCTTCGGTGAATTTCTAGGAGAAGCCGACCCTAGCCGATGATCGCGGCGATCCCTCGCGCAAATCCGGCACGGCCGCCATGCGTGCGCGCAAGAAAAAGGCGGGCAGCGCGCGTTCCGCTCGGCCGATTTCTCGGCCGAGCGACAAGAATTCGCGCAGCTTTAAAAGTGGAGCATGTTCTGATCACAAAAGTGGTTCCCACTTTTGCGGAACATGCTCTGGCCCGCCTTGAAATTTTCTTTAAAGGAAGCGCGCTGAACTCAGGCGGCTTGCTTGCGCGGCTGGATCAGCTTGCGGTTGACCAGCACCTCGGCGATCTGGACCGCGTTGAGGGCCGCACCCTTGCGCAGATTGTCAGAGACGCACCAGAAGGCGAGGCCGTTCTCGACCGTGGCGTCCTCGCGGATGCGCGAGATATAGGTCGCGTCCTCGCCGGCCGCCTCGTGCGGGGTGATGTAGCCGCCGGGCTCGTGCTTGTCGATCACGAGGATGCCGGGGGCGGTGCGCAGCACCTCGCGCGCCTCGTCGGCGGTGACCGGCTTATCGCACTCGATGTTGACGCTCTCGGAATGGCCGATGAAGACCGGCACGCGCACGCAGGTGGCGGTCAGCTTGATCTTCGGATCGAGGATCTTCTTGGTCTCCGCCATCATCTTCCACTCTTCCTTGGTGAAGCCGTCCTCCATGAAGACGTCGATCTGCGGAATGAGGTTGAAGGCGATGCGCTTGGGGAACTTCTTGGCCTCGACCTCGCCGGCGGCGAAGACGGAGCGGGTCTGGTTGAAGAGCTCGTCCATCGCCTCCTTGCCGGCGCCGGAGACCGACTGATAGGTCGATACGACGACGCGCTTGACGCCGAAGCGCTCATGCAGCGGCTTCAGCGCCACGACGAGCTGCGCCGTCGAGCAGTTCGGGTTGGCGATGATGTTCATCTTGCTAAAGCCGGCGGCCGCGGCGGCGTTGACCTCCGGCACGACCAGCGGCACGTCGGGATGCATGCGCCAGGTCGAGGAGTTGTCGATCACGACGGCGCCCTGCGCGCCGATCTTCGGCGACCATTCCTTCGAGACGGCGCCGCCCGCCGACATCAGGCAGATATCGGTGTCGGAGAAATCGTAATGCTCGAGCGCCTTCACCTTCAGCGTCTTGTCGCCGAAGGAGACCTCGGTGCCGACGGAGCGGGAGGAGGCGAGCGCCACCACCTCGCTGACCGGGAAAGCGCGCTCGGCGAGGATGTCGAGCATTTCATGGCCCACATTGCCCGTGGCGCCGACGACCGCGACCTTGAAGCTCATCTCTAAGAATTCCTTCTGGCGAAACCGGTTGTGCCTCCCCGGGAGGCCGTCGCCGCTGATCTCGCTTGCGGGTTCGGCCGATTACCCCGGCCGGGGGGGAGAACCCGGAATCGAGGCGACGTGTCAGTGCGACGTCCGGGTTTTCCCGGCCGTCGTTTTGGTCGTGGTTTTCGTCGTCAGACGGAACGTCACTGAGCCAACCTGAGCATCATCGCGAAGCCGGGAGATAGGAACCCGGCCCGCAATCCCAAACACAAGCCGCCACAAAAAGTCAATCGTCCTGCGGGCGCATCGCCATTAACCCTGCCTCCTTAGAGTCCGTCCCGGAACTCATGACGCTCGCGCGATGCGGCGGATAAGAACCATGGCGGCGGCTGCGTAGAGGAAGGCCGTCGCGGAGGCGATGGT
>NZ_JBHSLW010000018.1:0-207648 GCF_042657265.1 Allobosea eneae | reverse complement strand
CGCTCAAGGGCCTCGTCGAAATCTACAAGGCCAATCCCGACCTGCTCTCGCGATCCGACGGTCCGACGTAGACGCACTGCGGCCTACGCCGCATGGTTACAGGAGACCGGCGTCGAGTGGCACTACATCGCCCCCGGCAAGCCGACGCAGAATGCCTTCGTCGAGAGCTTCAACGGACGCTTCCGGGACGAGTGCCTCAACGACACGCTGTTCTCGACGCTCGTCGAGGCCCGCAGCGCCATCACCTCATGGAAGGAGGACTACAACCGCCACAGACCCCACTCGGCCCTCGGCAACATCACGCCCGCCGAGTTCGCCCTCAAATCCACGCTGGAAAAACAGGCCGCATGAGGCCAGAAACGAAACCCAGGACTCTCCCTCAGACCGGAGGAGAAAAGGGTCTCAGGTCAGGTTTTTTGTGAGTTCGCGCTCCCTATATCCCTCGCCCCGCCGACCATGTGTGAGATTGAAGCCGGACGCTCAATCGGGGCAGGCCAAAAGCCGCCGCGCGGACGCCAGGGACGCAACACTCCCACGAGCTGTCCAGTGCATGCCGTCACGGCCCGCCTGAAACCGGCTTCCCTGCTTTCTTTCTGGACCCGGCCACTTCATCTGCGCGCCCACGAAAGCTCTCGGTAATTCAGTCCAAGCTCGAAGGAGCAGGGCCGAACCGGCCTCTCATGCCATCGCTTAGCCCGATGCGAACGGGCGTCAGCGCCCCCGGTGAGCCCTTCAGGGCAAGAAGGCCAATCTGGGCAGCAAGCCCGGCACATGATCTGATCCTCCAGCGCAGAGGCACGTGAGCAAGGCGCGCGGTCGCGATCACGTTGCGCACGTAATAGTAGTTTCGGATCGGCCTATGACGCAGGATCTGAGGCTTGCCCAGTTCCTCATCGCTCGCCGCTTCCCCCCATCGATGTGGCATCGCCAGATCGGTTGCAAGATAGGACGCCCAGCCCCGAGCCCAGGCCCGAAACCCCCATTCGACATCGATTCCAGCGATGAAGAAATCGTCGCGAAATGGCCCTACGGCGGCATATGCTTCGAGATTGAGAAGCGATCCCGAGGTCGGCGCGAAGTCGAGGGCGGTGAGGCCATCGCGCCGAGCCGGCCCGCGCCGCTCGTAGCGAATCGGCTTGTAGAAGCCTTCGGCGGGTGGGACGAGGAGCGGTGCCAGCACGGCGATCTTGTCTTCCTGTTCCAGCGCGACGCTGCGCGCCGTCAGTCGGTCGAGCAGGTCCGACGGAGGCTCGCTGTCCTGGTCGAGAAGCATGATGTGGCTGAAGCCGTCACGCAGAGCGGCCTTTGTCACGGCGTTCAGGCCCTGGCCCAGGCCGACATTCTCCTCGCTCCGGATCAGGCGCAGATCCGTCGGGGCAAGCGCCGCAAGCGCCTGCGCCTCGAAGGGGCCATTGGCGAAGGCGAACAGCGTCCGTCCCCGCAGCCCCTCGGCTTGCCGGGCGAGCAGCGCAGGATCGGGCTTGTACAGCACCACCCCGGCGCAGGCCTGAGCCTCTCGTCTCATCGGATTCACGGCGCTCATAAGGATGTGACTCTAACTCCATAGTGGAGGATCGTTCGACGCAGTCGCTGTCGGAGCCGTAATTGCTCGACCCGCTTCACTCAAGTCTGCGCGAAGGGAAGGGAGGAACGTAACTCGGCCAGTCCGTCGGGTGCTATGAACCGATGGGGTGGATGCCCTCTCTGAGGCCGGCGGTCATCTGTACCCGATGCTGCATCCACGCGCTCCCGCTCGCTTTCAGATTCCGCGGACGGTCTCACCAGCCGGCGACCCGTCCGCCGTCGCATCGCTTTGCCTCTTCCTTCTGAAATTAACTTTCTGGTAAGAGGTTCAGGGTTCCTTGCCGGAGACGATGGCTGCCGCCCGCGGCAACCGACATCCCGTAATCAGGAGGTCGCCGCATGAAGCGGGCCGTGATCGCTACCGATGCCGTTCGTTCTCTCGACAGGAGCCGCCACGGCCGCAAGGCGATCCCGCTTCTGATCTCCCTGGCCGCACCGGCGCTCGCCGCTTGCAGCACGGCTCCGGTCCAGACCGCATCGACGACGACCAGCCCTGCGACGACGAAGCAGACCCATGAGATTCGCAAGCGCGCCATCGAACTGGCCAAGGCCGACCCGCGCGAAAAGGAATGCCTGGTACGCGCGATGTATTTCGAATCCAACCGGTCGAGCGAGCAGGGATTGCTCGGTGTCGGTACGGTCGTGATGAACCGCGTGGGATCGCCACGCTATCCCGAGACCATCTGCGGCGTCGTCGGCGCGCCACGCCAGTTCGCTCCTGGCGTGCTGACCCGCCCGATGGTGGCGCGTGATCTGCCGAAGGCCGAGGCTGCCGCCGAAGCGATCCTCGCCGGCCGGCGCAACGAGGCCGTCGGCAACGCCAAGCATTTTCACATGGCCGGCCTGCGCTTCTCCTATGCCAACATGCATTATGTGACCGTGGCCGGCGGCAACGCTTTCTATGTCAAGGGCGAGCGCCCCGAGCGCCGCCGCATCGAGGAGCCGAGCTACCAGCTCGCGGCGGTCTCGGCACCGGCTCCGCTCGCCACCGCCGCCTCGTCCGGCTCGACCTCCTTCGCGAGCGCACCGCTGGCCTTTGCGCCGGAAACGACCGCCGCCGCGCCCGCGAACCCGGCCTCGCAGCTCGTCGCCAACATGACGCTGCCGCCGAGCCGGCCTTACGATCTCGACATGCCCAAGAAGCTCGCGAAGACTTTCATCGCGCCGCCGAAGAGCGATGCCCGCCTCGCCGTGCTGATGCCTCCCGCCCGTAATCTTCGCGGCAGTCTGCCGCTGGAGTAAGTCGCGCCTCGCCCTTCAGGATTTGTCGTCGCCGCTGAGCTTTTCAGGCACCCCTGCGGCATGAACGCCGCTTCCGGCCGGCGGCGCGCGGCGCTAGATTGGCTCCATGAGCGCGCCCTCGCAGATCGACACGCAGGATGCAGCGGCCCCGTCCCGGCTCGGTCTCGGGCTGCTCGCCGGCGGCTTCGGCTTGCTGCTTCTCGCCGGCCTGCTGCTCTGGTGGCGCGAGGGGGACCGGCTGTTCGCCGACGGGCTGATCGCTGCGCTCCTCGCCTGTTTCTGAGCGGCGCTCGTCCGCGATCGAGGATTTTTCCGTGAACCGCCGCCTGCTCCTGCCTCTGGCCGTCTTCCTGCTCGGCGCCGTTGCGCTCGCCGCCGCCGCCTTCATCACCTTCGCGCCGGCCTCGCGCTCGGGCGGGCAGAGCCTGGCGTCCAGCGTCGGCGGGCCGTTCACCCTCACCACCGCCGAAGGCAAGACCCTGACCGAAAAGGATCTGCGCGGCGCGCCCTTCCTGGTCTTCTTCGGCTTCACCCATTGCCCCGATATCTGCCCGACCAAGCTGTTCGAGATTTCCGAGGTGCTGCGCGCTGCCGGTGCCAAGGGCGACAAGCTCAAGGCGCTGTTCGTCACGGTCGATCCGGAGCGCGACACCGCCGAGACGATGAAGAGCTATCTCGGCTCCTTCGATCCGCGCATCGTCGGGCTGACCGGCGATCGCGCCGCGGTCGACGCTACAATCAAGGCCTACCGCGCCTATGCCCGCAAGGTGCCGCTCAAGGACGGCGACTACACCATGGACCACACCGCCCTGGTCTATCTGATGGACAAGAACGGCGGCTTTGTCGGCGCCTTCAATATCGAGCGCCCGGCGGCGGAGGCGGCGCAGGAGTGGCTGCGGCACCTGTAGCGGTCGGCGGCCGCCCCCGATCGCGATAGCGGGACGAGCGAGCGAGGCCGTGCGCCGTCTTGTGCCAGCCGAAGCGATCGTGGAAATAGTCGTAGAATGCCAGCCAGGCTGCTAGCGAGGTGAGCAGATGGTAGACCGGGACCAGCGGCAACCAGCGCCATAGGTCGGTCGCGCCGCGGCGCCAGGCACCGAGCGCGGGCACCAGGAAAACGGTGCAGACCCCGCTGCCGGCGAGCGCCAGCGCCAGCGAAGAGCAGAGCAGCTCCAGCGCATTGCGTGGCGCGAACAATGAGCCGTCGACGAGCGAGAGCGCGGTGGTCGCGATGAACAGCGGATAGAACAGCGTGCTGAGCAAGGTGCCCAGCACCAGCGCCAGAAAAGTTAGCGCGCCGGCCAGGCCGAGCTCGCGCAGGAGCAGGCTGGGCTGCAACAGGTGGCTGATCAGCGTCTGCAGATAGCCCTTGAGCCAGCGCCTGCGCTGCTTCAGCCAGCTCTGCAGCGTCGTCGGCGCTTCCTCGAGCGTGCTGCAAGGCAGGTCGGCCATGTAGCCGCCGGCGCGGACGAGCCGGAAGCCGATATCGGCGTCCTCGGTGACGTTCCACGGGTCCCAGCCGCCGACGCGCCGGAGTGCTTGGGTCCGAAAATGGTTCGAGGTGCCGCCGAGCATGATCGGCAGCCCTGATTGCAGCAGGCCGGGATTGAGCACGTCGAACAGCCCGGCATACTCCAGGGCGAAGCAGCCGCTGATCCAGCTATCGCCGGGGTTGTCGATGACGAGATGCGCCTGCAGGCAGACGAGCTCGGCGTCCGAGCGCAGGAAGCGCGCCGCCGCCAGGCGTAGCTGGCGCGGATCGGGAACATCCTCGGCGTCGAAGATGGTGAACAGCTCGCCGCGCGCTTCGGCCAGCGCGACGTTGAGCGCGCGCGGCTTGGTCTGTGGGGCGCCACGCGGCACGATCACGACCTGCATGAACGGCGGGAGCTCGCGTGCCGCGAGGGCTCGGCGCAGGCCTCCATCGATTTCCTCGACGAGGATGCGGATGTCGAGCTTGGCTGGCGGGTAGTCGATCGCCGACAGTGCCTCGATCAACTGATCGAGCACGGCCTCCTCGCCGAAGATCGGCACGGCGACGGTGTAGACGGGCAAACGGGCGTCGTCGACTTGCCAGCGATGCTCGCGCCAGAGATCGTGGGACGGCTTCTCGATCAGCGCCGCCAGCCGCAAGAGCACCGTCGCGAG
Organism: Allobosea eneae; assembly: GCF_042657265.1. NCBI lineage: Bacteria > Pseudomonadati > Pseudomonadota > Alphaproteobacteria > Hyphomicrobiales > Alloboseaceae > Allobosea > Allobosea eneae. The sequence goes on along the minus strand of NZ_JBHSLW010000018.1, from coordinate 202,674 downwards.
GAAGAGGGGGCCCAGCGTCAGGGTCACTCCGATCAGTGTCGTGATCGGGGTCAGCGAGCCGATGGCCAGGAGCAGTCCGGCGAGGAGAAACATCAGGAGCTTTTGAAGCCGGCTCGTGCCGGTTCGGGCGCTGAAGCGGGCGAGCCCCGCCTCGTCCGTCCAGGCCGCCGCGCGGACGAGCGCTTCGGCATTGGTGCGTCGCAACTCGCTCGCCAGCGTCGATGGCGTCAGCACCACGATGTCGCGGCGGCCATCGGGCTTTGCCGCGAGGAAGCGGCGCAAGGCTGGTCCGGGCGGCGGTGCGACGGCAAAACGCACCCGGCTGCCGGATCGGACGATCGCGGCGGCCATGCCTTCGCGCAGGATCGCAGGGACGTCGCCGCCCGATTGCAAGGGCGGCGCATGCGACTGGAAGTGGAGGTCGAGCTCGGCCGCCAGGGCCCGGTAGAACTGCTCTTCGGTGACGAGGCCGCTGGCGATCACCTGGCGGCTCGGCGAAACACCGATCCGCTCCGACAGCCATGCAGCCTCGCATAGGCGTGCGGGCGGCACGCCGTGATCGGCCAGAAACGCGATCTCTGCCGGCAGGCCGGGCGCGTAAATGCGGCCCGCGCCGCCTTGCGGCCAAGCTTGAGCCCTCATCCCCCCGTCCCCCGGGCCGCGTCTGATGGCTCCCGTAGTCGCGGCAACTTATGGTTGCTTATCGCCGCGCCGGAGTCGAGTCGGGAGAGGTGGCCGCTGGGTGAGACCGTTTTCGAAACCCAGCTCCACGCGCCCGGAGTATGGAGGCGAAGGGCGCTCGGAAATCATTTGCATACAAATAAGGCTGCGCTGCTCTTCCCGGATGCAGCCATCGACATGTCGGCGATGCTGCATGTCGCCGATCGAATCCTCAGCGCTCGTCGTCTCGGCCCCGATGGACTGCCATCGTACACAAGCCCTTCATTTTCTAGCGAATCCGCCTCGGCTTTCGCGATTTGAGCGAGCCTTCATTTCGCGGTTGCGAACGGGTTCCGCCGCGATAGTCTCGCTTCCCTGCTGCGGTCCGCAGCTTGCAACTCGTCGATCTCAAATCGCTTGACAAGCTTGAAATCCGTTGAGATCGTTGTTTGCATACAAATGAAATTTGAACGTGAACGTCCGGCGTGCTGCAACGATAACGATCGGCGGCCTGCCTCAACGGGAGAGTGACATGACCGCTTGGCTTGGCCTGACTTCGTTCAACCGTCTCGCGGCCCTCGCCGCTGCGGCCGTCCTCACCGTGCAGGCGCCGGCGCGCGCCGAGGAGATCTCCGTCACGCAATGGGGCGCCAGCATGTATGGCGCGCCCTATGCGGTGGCGATGGAGAAGGGCCTGTTCAAGCAGGCCGGGATCGACATCACCGGCATCATCGGCTCGGGCGGCGGCGGCACCACGGTGCGCAACATCCTTGCCAGCGCGACGCCCTATGGCGAGGTCGCGGTCTCGGCGGCGCTCGCAGCCAAGGCGCAGGGCCTCGACCTGATCATCGTCAACACCGGCACGCGCAGCGTCGCCGAAGCCTCGATGGTCGTGATGCCGAACTCCGATGTGAAGAGCGTCGAGGACCTCGCCGGCAAGAAGGTGGCGATCACCTCGCCGAAATCGGTCTCCGAGATGCTGCTGCTGATGGTGCTGCGCGAGAAGGGCGTCGACCAAGGCAAGGTCCAGCGCGTTGCCGCCGGTGGCTATGTCCCGGCGCTGACCATGCTCGAGCAGAACGCCGTGGTCGGCTCGGTGCTGATCGAGCCGCTCTCGATCATCCGCAAGGACAAGTACCGCACGCTCTACAAGGCCGGCGATATCCTGAAGCCGATGACCACGTCGGTCGGCATCACCACGCGCAAGTTCGCGCAAGAGAATCCCGAGAAGCTCAAGGCGATCATCGCCGGCCGCCGCGCCGGCGTGCAGGCGATCTATAAGGATCCGGCCGAGACGGCCAAGATCATCGAGAAGCTCTACAAGCTCGACGCGCCGATCGCCAAGGAAGCGGTCGACAACATGATCCCGCCGAAGATGTGGAGCGAGGGCGAGTTCAACGTCGCCGAGCTCAACCGTATGGTCGAGGGCCTCAAGCTGATCGGCGAGATCAAGGCCGATGTCGACTGGTCGACCGTGCTCGACAAGACCTATCTGCCCGCCGACCTCCAGGCGAAGCAATGAGCGCGGCGCCGGGGGCCAAGGTCGTGCCGCTCGCGCCCCAGTCCGCAATGGCCCCGGCCCATGCCAGGCTGCGCGGCGTCACCCGGGTCTTCGATCTCCCGAAATCGACCCTGCATGCGCTCGGCCCGGTCGATCTCGATCTGGCCAAGGGCGAGTTCTTCTCGGTGGTCGGCCCGTCCGGCTGCGGCAAGTCGACCCTGCTCGACATTCTCGCCGGCCTCAGCGCCCCGCAATCCGGCACCGCCGAGTTCGAGGGCAAGCCGATCCAGGGCGTACCCGACGGCGTCGGCGTCGTCTTTCAGGAGGACGCCTCCTTCCCCTGGCTCAATGTCCGCGACAATGTCGCCTTCGGCCTGCGCCGGGCCGGGGTCGACCCGGCGGAGATCAACCGCCGCGTCGACTACGCCGTCGGCTTCATGGGCTTGAAGGACTTTGCGGCGTCATACCCGGCCCAGCTCTCCGGCGGCATGCGCCAGCGCGTCTGCATCGCCCGGACCCTGGTGATGCAGCCGCGCCTGATCCTGCTCGACGAGCCCTTCGGCGCGCTCGACCAGCAGACCCGCCTGCTGATGGGCGACGAGTTGCTGCGGCTCTGGCGCGAGACCTCGGCGACGATCCTGCTGATCACCCACGCCCTGGATGAGGCCGCGATGCTCTCGGACCGGGTCGGCGTGATGTCGACGCGGCCCGGCACCTTCATCGATTTCGTCGAGACCGGCTGGGGACGAGACCGCGACAGCCGCGTCGTGTCGACCCCGCATTTCGGCGACATCACCGCTCGTCTCTGGGAAAAACTCCGGATCGAGGCGCTGAAGATCATGTCGGCCGGGAAGGGCTGAGCCATGTCCGAGAAGCTGCTGCGGGTCATCGTCGTCGTCGCGATGATCCTGCTGGTGGAACTGCTCTGCCGCATCGGCGTCATTCCGCGGATGGTGATGATTGCCCCGTCCGACATGGTCGTCGAGCTCGGCAAAATTCTCGCCTCCGGCCAGTTCTCGGCGGATATCGCGATCACCTTCACCAATATCGCGATCTCGACCGTGCTCTCGGTCCTGCTCGGCTTCGCCGCCGGCGTGATCATCTACTCGCTGCCGAGCCTGCGCAACGCGATCGAGCCGCTGCTGGCGAGCTATTACGCCGTCCCGACCTTCGTCTTCTATCCGATCTTCATCACCCTGTTCGGCGTCGGCTCGGCTTCGATCATCGCCATCGCCGTGCTGCTAGCCATCGTCTCGATGGTCACCGCGACGCTGAACGGGCTCGACCGCATCCCGCGGGTGCTGCGCAAGACCGGCCAGATCTACCGGATGTCACGCGTCAGGACGGCGCTCCTGATCGAACTGCCGGCGGCGACGCCTTATCTCTTCACCGGGGTCAAGCTCTCGGTCGCCTATTCCTTCATCGGCGTGATCGCCTCTGAGTTCATCCTGTCGGGCGCCGGCGTCGGCTATGCCATCGCCTATGCCTACAACCTGTTCGAGAACGGGCACATGTACGCGCTGATGCTGCTCGTCCTCATCGTCGTCACCGTGGTCAACACCGTCCTCAATGTGATCGACCGGCGCCTCCAGGCGCGCAGGCAGAGGTAACGCCGATGCCAAGCCTTGCGCCTGCTCTCATGCCACGATCCGCCGGCACGCTCCTCGTCCTCTTCGCTTTGCTCGTCCTCTGGCAGGGCCTGCATTTGCTGGTCGGCGCCTCCTCGCTAGCCTCGCCGGTGCAGACGGTCACGAAGCTCGCCTCGCTGCTCGCCACCGGCGAGTTCTGGCTCAACATCTCCGAGACGATGCGGGCCTTTGTCGCCGCCTTCGCGATCTCGCTTTTCGGCGGCATCGCGCTCGGCATCGTGCTCGGCGTGCGCAAGCTCGCCGGCAATGTCGCCGAGCCGATCCTGACGACGCTGTATTCGATTCCCAAAGTCGTGCTCTATCCGCTGGTGCTGCTCTGCTTCGGCCTCGGCATCTCCGCCAAGATCGCCTTCGGCGTGATGCATGGGCTGATCCCGATCACGCTGTTCTCGATGAATGCGATCCGCCAGATGAAGCCGGTCTATCGCCGCACCTCGCAGGTGATGCGGCTCTCGCCCGCGCAGAACGCCTTCACCGTGATCATGCCGGCGATCCTGCCCGAGATCATCTCGGGCGTTCGGCTCGGTTTCTCGCTGACGCTGCTCGGCGTGCTGATCGGCGAGATGTTCGCCTCGCAGCGCGGCCTCGGCTTCCTGCTGACCAGCGCGATCAATCTCGGCCAGATCGACACGATCATGGCGATCGCCTTGCTGCTCACTGTCTTCGCCGTCACCTGCAACGCATTGATGATGCGCTTTGACCGGCGCCTGACGCACCGCTGAAGCTCGTTCGAGTGCTTGCGCGGACTGCGCCGCTCATGCAGGTTGCAGCCGACTCGCTCCGCTCGCCGCGGGTTGCGCCCTGTATTGGAAAAACCATGAACCTCTACCGTTTCGGCGTCGCCGCTGTCTTCGTCGCCCTGCTGGGCGGCTGCGTCTCGCGGGAGGAGCCGATCGTGACCTCCGAGCCTGCTCCGGTGATGCGGACCCGTGTGGTGCGGAATGCGCCGCCGCCGGATCGCGGCGATCTCGACCTCGGGCTGCCGCCGGCGCGCGAGGGCGGGCCGGCCTATGTCCGCTCCGGCGTCAGCAGCGCGCCTCGGCAAGGCGAGCTTTATGGCGGCGGCACGCTGCCGCAGGGCTTCTGAAGCCTCGCGCCAGCGGATCACCAGCATTCTCCTCGTCATGGTCGGGCTTGGCCCGACCATTCGCGTCGTCACGCCGTCGATCGAATGCGGTGTTCAAGCCGTGGATGCTCGCCACGAGGATGAGCATGACGGAGCGGGAGTGATACGCTCTCCGATCCGCTCAGGTATCGACGTTCGCGTTCAGCGCGTTGCTCTGGATGAATTCGCGGCGCGGCTCGACCACGTCGCCCATCAGCTTGACGAACAGGTCGTCGGCCTCGTCGTTCTGGTCGTTCTTGACGCGCAGCAGCGAGCGCACGTCGCGGTCGAGTGTAGTCTCCCAGAGCTGGTCCGGGTTCATCTCGCCCAGGCCCTTGTAGCGCTGCAGCGAGACGCCTTTCTTGCCGATGGTGTTGACCGCGTCGAACAGGTCGCTCGGGCCGTTGACGATGTGGTCGTCGCCCTTGCGGCTGAGCACGCCCGGCTTGGCATAGGCCTCCTGCAAAGACGAGGCGGCGGCATCGAGTTTGCGGGCCTCGGCGCTGGCGAGCAGGCCGGCATCGAGCGCCACCACCTGCTTCACGCCACGCACGAGCCGCGAGAAGGTGAAGCCGCCATCGGCGGCCTTGCCGTCCCAGCCACGCTCGATCTCGTCGGAGATCGCGTCGAGCCGGCGCGCGACATAGGCAGCCGCTTCAGCGAGCTCGGCCTCGCTGCGATCTCCCTGCGGGCGTAGCGCTCCGGCGATCGCGGTCTGCTCGACCACCCGCCGGTCATAACGCGAATGCAGTTGCGACAGCGTATGGCGGATGCTGCGGGCTTCCTCGATCAAGGCGCGCAGGTCGGTGCCGCCGCGCTCAGCTCCTTCACCCGTGCGGAAGACAGCGCCGTCGAGGGCGGAGTCGACGAGATAGTCCTCCAGCGCCCGCTCGTCCTTGAGATAGGTCTGCGACTTGCCGCGCGTCGCCTTGTAGAGCGGCGGCTGGGCGATGAAGAGATGGCCGCGTTCGAGCAGCTCCGGCATCTGCCGGTAGAAGAAGGTCAAGAGCAGGGTGCGGATATGGGCGCCGTCCACGTCCGCGTCGGTCATGATGATGATCTTGTGGTAGCGCAGCTTCTCGATGTTGAAGGCGCCGGAATCCTTCTCGTCGCGGCCGATGCCGGTGCCGAGCGCGGTGATCAGCGTGCCGACCTGGTCGGAGGACAGCATCTTGTCGAAGCGTGCCCGCTCGACATTGAGGATCTTGCCGCGCAGCGGCAGAACGGCCTGGTATTCGCGGGCGCGGCCCTGCTTGGCCGAGCCGCCGGCCGAGTCACCCTCGACGATGAAGAGCTCGGACTTGGCTGGATCCCGCTCCTGGCAGTCGGCGAGCTTGCCTGGGAGCGAAGCGATGTCGAGCGCGCCCTTGCGCCGGGTCAGGTCGCGCGCCTTGCGGGCGGCCTCGCGGGCGGCGGCGGCTTCCGCCACCTTGCCGACGATGGTCTTGGCCTCGTTCGGATGCTCTTCGAGCCAGGTCGAGAGCGCCTGGTTGACGACGTTCTCGACGACCGGGCGGACCTCCGAGGAGACCAGCTTGTCCTTGGTCTGCGAGGAGAATTTTGGATCGGGCACCTTGACTGAGACGATCGCGGTCAGGCCCTCGCGGCAATCGTCGCCGGTGAGCGAGACTTTCTCCTTCTTCGAGATTCCGGAGGTTTCGGCATAGCCGGTGACCTGCCGTGTCAGCGCGGCGCGGAAGCCGGCGAGATGGGTGCCGCCGTCGCGCTGCGGGATGTTGTTGGTGAAGCAGAGCACGTTCTCGTGGTAGCTGTCGTTCCACCACAAGGCGACGTCGACGGTGATGCCGTCCTTCTCGCTCGAGAGCATCACCGGCTGGGAGATGATCGGCGTCTTGGCGCGGTCGAGATAGCGCACGAAGGCCTCGACGCCGCCCTCGTACATCAGCTCCTCGCGCACGATCTCGGCATGGCGCGCATCGGTCAGCACGATGCGCACGCCCGAGTTCAGGAAGGCGAGCTCGCGCAGGCGATGTTCCAGCGTCTTGTAGTCGAACTCGACCATGGTGAAGGTTTCCTGCGAGGGCAGGAAGGTCACCTCGGTGCCGCGCTTGTCGCCGGCGGGGCCGACCACGGCGAGCGGAGCGACCGCGTCGCCATGGCGGAATTCCATGAAATGCTCGTTGCCACCGCGCCAGATCCGCAGCTTCAGCGAGACCGAGAGCGCATTGACGACCGAGACGCCGACGCCGTGCAGGCCGCCCGAGACCTTGTAGGAGTTCTGGTCGAACTTACCGCCGGCATGGAGCTGGGTCATGATGACCTCGGCCGCCGAGATGCCTTCCTCGCTGTGGATATCGGTCGGGATGCCGCGGCCATTGTCGGAGACGGTGACCGAGCCGTCGGCGTTGAGCGTCACCGTGACGAGGTCGGCATGGCCGGCGAGCGCCTCGTCGATGGCGTTGTCGACGACCTCGTAGACCATGTGGTGCAGGCCCGAGCCGTCATCGGTATCGCCGATATACATGCCAGGGCGCTTGCGGACCGCGTCGAGGCCCTTGAGCACCTTGATCGAGTCGGCGCCGTAGTCTTCGGCGCCGTTGCTGACGTCTGTCATGAAAGAGGGTCCTTCGGCGGGCGAGCGGGAGGCCCGCTGATCAACTTGATTCGGCTCACGAATATAAGCGCTGAGGATGGCTTTTTCACGTGCGCACGCACGCGTACGCGAGAGAACAGGATTTAGCCAGGGAATGTCGCGATCGCATCGAGGAAAATCTCGCCGTACTGGGCGAGCTTGCGCTCGCCGACACCTTCGATCGCGCGCATCTGATCGAGGCCGAGCGGGCGCTCGCGCGCCATCGCGATCAGCGTCCGGTCGGTGAAGATGATATAGGCGGCGACGCCTTCCTCGCGCGCGATGGTCAGGCGCAGCTGGCGCAGATGCTCGAACAGCGCTGCGGTGTCACCGTCGAGCCCGTCGGCTCGCGCCGCCTCGCGCTGGCCGCGGCGCGAGCGCCGCTCGGCGAGCGGATCGACCCGCAAGGCGATCGGCTCGCGGCCGAACAGGATGTCCTCGCCCTTCTCCGTCAGGCAAAAGCCGCCATGCTCGACGCTGGCCTCGGCCAGCGCACCGGCGGCGAAGAGCTTGCGGGTCAGCGCCATCCAGGCGCCCTTCGGCTTGTCGACGCCGACGCCGAAGGTCTTCAGCCCGTCATGGTTCTGGCGCCGGATCGCCTCGGTCGCCGTGCCGGTGAGGATATCCGCGAGATGGCCGGCGCCGTAGCGCTGGCCGGAGCGGATCACCGCCGAGAGCAGTTTGCGCGCATCGAGGGTGGCGTCCGAGAGTTCGGGCGCGGCGGGGCCGCAGAGATCGCAGCGGAACTGCGCCTCGCCATGCCGGCAGGGTGGCACCTGTTCGCCGAAATAGGAGAGCAGCGCCGAGCGCCGGCACAGCGCTGATTCGCAGAGATCGATCATCGCATTGAGGCGCTTGTGCTCGATCCTGCGGCGTTGGTCGTCGATCTGCTTCTCGTCGATCTGGCGGCGGCGCAGCGCCATGTCGTCGACGCCGTAGAGCGTCAGCGTGTCCGCCGGCAGCCCGTCGCGCCCGGCGCGGCCGATCTCCTGGTAGTAGGCCTCGATCGAGCCCGGCATGTCGGCATGGACGACGAAGCGGACATCCGGCTTGTTGATGCCCATGCCGAAGGCGATGGTGGCGCAGACGACGACGCCGTCCTCCTGCAGGAAGATGTCCTGATTTCGGTTGCGTTCCGTCTGCTCCAGTCCGGCATGGTAGGGATAGGCCTTCCAGCCCTTCTCGCTCAGGCCCTGCGCCAGCCTTTCGGTCCGGCCGCGCGAGGAGCAGTAGACGATGCCCGAGCCGCCACGATGGACTTTCAGGAAATCGTCGATCTGCCGGCGCGGCTGCTCCTTAGGCGCGAAGGAAAGCTTCAGGTTCGGCCTGTCGAAGGAATGGATCACCAGCTTCGGCGGCTGCGGGAAAAGCTGCTGGGCGATGTCGGCCTGGGTCTGGCGGTCGGCGGTCGCGGTCAGCGCCGTCACCGGCACGTCGCCGAGCGCCTCGCGCACCTTCGAGAGCAACCGGTATTCCGGCCGGAAGTCATGACCCCATTGCGAGACGCAATGCGCTTCGTCGATGGCGAGCCGGGTGACGCCGAGCCGGCGCAGGCGGGTGACGAGGCCCTCTCCGGCCAATCGCTCCGGCGAGACGAAGAGCAGGCGCAGCTCGCCGGAATTGAGCTTGTCCCAGGCCTGAGCCGCCTCGGCCTCGCTGTTCATCGAGTTGAGCGAGGCGGCGGAGACGCCGGCCCGCACCAGTTGGCCGACCTGGTCGCGCATCAGCGCGATCAAGGGCGAGACCACCAGTGTCAGGCCGCCGGCGACCAGCGCCGGGAGCTGGTAGCACATCGACTTGCCCGAGCCGGTCGGCATCACCGCGAAGACGTCGCGGCCGGCCAGAGCGGTCTCGATCACCTCCCATTGCCCGGGGCGGAAATCATCATAGCCGAAGACCGACTTCAGGATCGCGCGGGCTTCTGATTCGCGGGGCGACGACATCAGGCGGATGTGCCGGATTCGGTGCGCGATGGCCAGTCATCGCGCGATTCCATCCCCGGTTCGCGCAAGCCGGCTTGATCGGCCGCGGGCCGTGCCTCACGTTGCGGCAATCCGGCAAGGAGAGCCATGATGCGCCTGCCCCTGACTGCCGCCATCTGCTGCCTCGCCGCCTTTGTGCAAGCCAGGCCGCTCGAGCGCGAGCTACCGCCGGCGCGGGCCGCCTGCTGGGAGCGGACCTATGACGCCAAACATCTCGCCAGCCATCCCCGACAGCAGGTCGCACGGATTCGGCTGGTGCATCTGCCGCAGAACTGGTCCGAAACCGGGCAGGGCGGCTTCTACGTCGCGCTCTATCTGAACCTGCGCCAGCGCGTGAAGGCCGGTCAGAGCTTCGACTACCAGCTCGGCGGAATCTGCAAGGCGGCCGGTCAGAGCTTGCGCTGCGTGCCGGAATGGGAGGCCGGCAGCTGGCGGATCGAGCGCGGCCCGAACGGGGCGCTCGATATCCGCAATGGCGGCATCATCGCCAATCCCAATCCTTACGACGCCGAGGAGATCGCAGATGGCGCCGTCCGCATTCCCGCAAAGCCTGACGACGGCCTCTGGCGCCTGTCGCCGGCGAGCGGGCCGTGCGGGCTTGAATGAGTCGGCGCTTCCGTCATTGCGAGGAGCGGAGCGACGAAGCATTCCCGGGGCGCGTAGAGCGAGACCTTCTCGATTGCTTCGCTGACGCTCGCAATGACGGGTACCGTCACGGCTTCAGCCCCGCCACCTTCACCAGCCGCGCCACCATCTTGTCGCGCAGGCCCCTGAGGCGCTTGTCGGTGAAGTCGCCGTCTTCGCCATAGGCCTTGTCGGCGCCCGCGACCGCCAGCATCTCCGGAACCAGCAGCGCGCCGAAGCCGAGCTCCAGCACGGTCCGCAACTGCGTCAGGCAGCGATAGGTGCCGAGGCTGCCGGCCGAGGCGCCGCCGATCGCGACGACCTTCTCGCGCAGGCCCGGCCCACCCTTGCGGACGATGCTGATCCAGTCGAGCGCGTTCTTCAGCGCCGGCGGATAGCCGGAATTGTATTCGGGGCTGGCGATGAACAGCCCGTCATGCGCGTCGACCAGCGCCGCCAGCGCCTTGGCCTCGGCGGGGGGCTCGTTGTCATAGGCACGCGCGTCGATCAGCGGCAGCGGGTAGTCGCCGAGCGATATCTGCGTCACCTCGGCCCCCGCCGCCTGGAGATTCCCGGCGATCAGGGTCGCGAGCCTTGTGTTCATCGAGCCCGGGCGCCAGGAGCCGGCGAAGACGAGGATTTTGGGCATGGTCACTCCGACAGCGCGGCCGGCGAGCAGCCCGGCCTTCTCATATCGCGATGTCGGAGAGATGCAGGCTTGCCGTCAAGCCCGCGTCACGGCTTGGCGCGGCGATAGACCCAGACGCGGGCCGGCGGGATGTTGCGCAGCACCCAGTCGGAGACCTGCGCCTTGAGGCCGGAGCCCTTGCGTGGCACCGGTGAGATCACCGCATAGGTGAACTGGATGAAGGGCGCGCCGGGCTTGAGCACCTTGGCGAAGGCGTCCCGCACCAATTCGGTACGCTCGGCCGGAGGCTTGTTGAACAGCGGCAGCGAGGATACGACCGCGCTCGCCTTCTCCGTGAGGTGCCCGGAGAGCGTGGTCGAGAGGGCATAAGCATCGCCCTCGATGACGGTGGCGCGTGGAAAGCGGCGGCGCAGCAGCTCGCAGAATTCCGGGCTGTACTCGACCAGGATCAAGCGGCCTTCGTCGACGCCGCGCTCGATCAGCGCCTCGGTGACCGGCCCGGTGCCGGGGCCGATCTCGACCACCGGCCCTTCCGCCTGCGGATCGACATAGGAGGCCATGCGCCTGGCCAGGAACGGGCTCGACGGCGCGACCGCGCCGGTGCGCCCGGGCGAATCGATCCAGGACTTGAGGAAGCGGGCATCGTCGCCGAAGCGGGCCTTGGCTTCGTCGGCCGCCTTGCGCACATGCGATTTCAGCTTGCCGGCGGTGTTGCGGACCTCGTCCTCGACCTTGTAGCGCGCCGCCGCGACGCGAAGCCGCGCTTCCGCCACACTGTCGGCGAAGTCGGCCGCCGTCAGGCGCACCTCATGCTCCAGCCGCGCCGCGACGGAGGAGCGCCCGAAGCGAATGGCGCGCAAGCGCTGACCGGAAGCGGAATGGGCCATCCAGAACCTCGAAGCGGCCAGGCGGAAAGCCCGCACCGGAGCGACATGACAATGCCGTGACGTTACGCCGCTGTCATATGGGGTCAAGAGCGGGCCGAATCCAGCGATTTCTTGCGAGCGCGGCTGCGTTGTCGTTCAGATCAGTGGGCGCGGATGCAATTCGCTCTCGAACAGCAGCGCCATGCGTTCGGTCAGGCGCGGATTGTGGATGGTCAGGCGCCCGCGTTCCAGCGAGAACATCCCGGCCTTGCGCAGGCGGGTCCAGGTCTTGCTGGTGTGGACCAGCGAGAGGCCGAGGGCGTCGGCGAGCTGCTGCTGCGTCAGCGGGAAGGCGAAGCTGTTCCCGACAACGAGGCCGAGCGCATCGGCCCTGCGATAGAGCGAGATCAGCAGCGCCGCGATCCGCTCCTGCGCGTTGCGCTGGCCGACCGAGGTCAGGTTCTCGTCGATCAGGCTTTCCTCGCGCGAGCCGAGCCAGGCGAGCTCATAGGCCAGCGCCGGCATCCGCCCGAACAGTTCGTAGGTGCGCCGCCGCGGGAAGACGCAGAGTTCGACCTCGGTGAGCGCCTCGATGCCGTGCTGGGCCGCGCTGAGCAGCGAGGCCTGCAGGCCGACGAGATCGCCCGGCAGGAGGAAGTTGAGGATCTGGCGGCGTCCGTCGGGCAGGGACTTGTAGCGGAACGCCCAGCCGGAGAAGAGCGTGTAGAGCTCGGCATCCTCCTGGCCGGGATGGATGATGTCGCTTCCGGCCGGCAATTGCCGGTGGTCGAGCTTCATCCCCTGGATGAAACGGATCTCCTCGTCGGATTTGTCCTTGAACGCCGGCATCAGGCGCAAGGGGCAGGCAAGGCAGGACGGGCTGCGATGATTGCGGTGATTGCTCGACGAAACGATCACGCATGACTCCTTCACTCGCCCGGAACTCGCGGCGAATGCTTGCGTTTTCTCTGTGGCGCGAAACTTGCCGCTTAGCAATCTCGCTCCCTTGGCCATAGCAGTAGGCTCTGGAGGCCGCCGCATGAAATCACACGCCTCCGGGTTGCGGCGTTCGCGCCTGCGCCAGTTCTTTCGCGTGGCCCTGCGCTTCTGGACGGGCGAAAGCCGGTTGCGCGCCTGGGGGCTGACCCTTGCGGTCCTGCTCTTCGTCGCGGCCCAACTCGGCGCCGCCGTTGGTGTCAACAGCTGGAACCGGCTCTTCTTCGACGCGCTGGAGAAGCGCGATCTCGACAAGATCTGGGCGGTGGTCGGCTGGCTGCCGCTGATCGTCGCCGCATCGGCGGCGTCGTTGTCCTGCCTGGTGATCAGCCGGATGCTGCTGCAGATGCGCTGGCGGGAATGGCTGACGCATCGTCTCGCCGGCTGGTGGATCGCCGACCAGCGCTATTACCGGATGCAGTTCGTCGCGCGGGAGCAGAGCGCGCCCGAATACCGCATCGCCGAGGATGTCCGCCTCGCCATCGAGCCCTTGGTCGAGTTCGCGATCGGGCTGCTCAGCGCCTTCGTCACGGCCGTGACCTTCGCCGCGATCCTCTGGCAGGTCGCAGGAGCGGCGCGTTTTACCCTCGGCGGCACCGAGATCGTGATCCCCAGCTACATGGCGCTCGCCGCGATCGTCTATGCGGTCGTTGCCTCGCTCGCAGCCTATTTCGCCGGCCGGCCGCTCGTGCCCCGCATCGCCGCCAAAAACGAGGCCGAGGCGCAGTTCCGCGCCGAGATGACGCGGTTGCGGGAGAATGCCGAGAGCATCGCCCTGATCAAGGGCGATGCCGACGAGCGTGATTCGGTCGGCGAGAATTATGGCCGAGTCGTCGCCGCTTGGCTGAAGGTGATCCGGCAGCAGGGCGTCATCGCCATCGTGCTCAACACCAATGGCGCGCTGTTCCCGATCGTGCCGCTGCTGCTGATCGCGCCCAAATATCTCTCCGGCGAGATCACCTTGGGTGCGGTGATGCAGGTCGTCGCGGCCTTCAGCGCGGTGCAGGCGGCGCTGATCTGGTTCGTCGACAACTTCGTCCGGCTGGCAGAGTGGTTCGCCTCGGTGCGGCGCGTCGACGAGCTGGCGGAAGCGCTGGAGGCGCTCGATGTCGGGACCATCATGGAAGGAGAGACGCGCATCGAGCTCGGCAAGAGCGAGGACGACAGCATCCATATCGCCGATCTCTCGATCGCCCACCTCAATGGGCGAATCGTCATCGCTGACGCGTCGATCGTGATCTCGGCCGGCGAAAAGGTGCTGATCGCCGGCGAGAGCGGCTCGGGCAAGAGCACCCTGATCCGTGCGATCGCAGGCCTCTGGCCCTGGGGTGCGGGCTCGATCAAGCTGCCGCCGGGCAAGCGCATCGCCTTCGTGCCGCAGAAGCCCTATCTGCCGATCGGCACGCTGCGCGACGTGCTGCTCTATCCGGAAGCCGAGAGCCGCGTCGACGACGAGGCCGTCAGGGGCGCGCTGAAGCGCTGCGGCCTCGCCTCGCTCGGCGAACGGCTCGATGAGGAGGAGCGCTGGGACCAGACCCTCTCCGGCGGCGAGCGCCAGCGCGTCGCCTTCGCGCGGCTGCTCATCCAGAAGCCGGACATCATCATCATGGACGAGGCGACCTCGGCGCTGGACGAGGCCAGCCAGGACTCTCTGCTCGGGCTGATCGAGAGCGAGCTCTCCTATGCGACGATCATCAGTGTGGGTCATCGACCGGGCCTCGAGGATTTCCACGAGCGCAAGATCACCTTCGAGAAGCGCGAGGCCGGCGCGCACTTGACATCGAAGCGCCTGACTCGGTCGCTCTGGCGCCTGCTCCTCCGCCGAGAGGCCGCCAATGATCGCTCGGCTGCCTGAAAAAGATCGGGAACGCAGCGATTTCCCTGCAAACCGGAACAATCCCTGGCCAGACGGGTTGAAGAGCCGTTCCGCCTTTCAAGAGCGATCACACGAACCGGGAGAGCGAAGATGACGACCGCCAGCCTTGCCCCCTTCAAGCGCGCTGCCACCTTCTTCGGCGGCATGGCGCTTGTCGTGACCGCGCTGACCATGGGTGCTTCCTTCCAGAACGGCGTCGGCGAGAGTTCGGAAGCCGTCGCCCAGGCGAAGCTCCAGCGCGGCGCGCCGGTCGATGTCCAGTTCGCAGCGGTCAACCCGGCCGAGATGCGCCGCGATCTCGCTCACCGCGTGGTGCCGACCTCGCAGCGCGAGGCCAGCCTGAGGGGCAACACGGTCCTGCGCTGAGCTGGGCGGGGCCGGGAACCTGACCGTCTTTCGCGCGTATTACATCTGTCCGATCAGCAAGGCCGCCGCGAGGCGGCTTTTTGCCGTGACGACCGACGAGGCTGGCTTGGGACGACGATGTATCTGCGCATCCGACACGCGACGACCTATCGCTACGCCCTGCCGGTGCACTTCGGTCCGCACCGGCTGATGCTGCGCCCGCGCGATTCCTTCGATCTGCGCGTGATCAACACGGCGATCACGATCTCACCCCGGGCCAATCTGCGCTGGATGCACGATGCCTATGGCAATCCGGTCGCCATGGCGACCTTCGCCGGCACGTCGGACACGCTCGACATCGTCAGTGAACTCACTGTCCAGCGCTTCGGCTCGGCGCTGCCGCGCACGCGGGTCGAGCCCGACATCGAGAGTTCCGAGATCAGCTATACGCCGGCGGAGCGCGCCGTGCTGCAGCCCTATCTCGACCTCGCCGCGGCCGATACGGGCGGGGCGCTCGACGCCTGGCTGCAGGAGTTCAGGGCGCGGCTGAACGGCGGCCATCTCCTGCGGGCTCTGGCGCGCGAGATCAGCAACGGCCTGAGCTATGCCGTCCGCTATGACGAGGGCACCCAGCACCCGCTCGACACCTTGCAGATGGGGACAGGCTCCTGCCGCGACTACGCCTGGCTCTTCATCGAGCTGGCGCGCCGGCTCGGCTTCGCTGCGCGTTTCGTCACCGGCTACATCCACGACCGTTCCCTGGAGGCCGGTGGCATCACATCCGTCGTTGGACTGACCCATGCCTGGGCTGAGGTCTTCATTCCCAATGACGGTTGGGTCGAGTTCGATCCGACCAACAATCTTGTCGCCGACCGTCAATTGCTGCGCGTCGCGGTCGCGCGGGTGCCCGAGGACGCCTCGCCGGTCTCGGGCTCCTATATCGGCCCCGCCGGCGCATTCGTCGGGCTCGGCGTCGGCGTCGAGATCACACCGGCCGAAGGACTGGGCTGAGCCTCGGCCCCCTTGCGCGGAAGGCCATGGCTGAGGCGCCAGACGCCGAGGCTGCGGCCCTGCGGCGAGCTGACTTCGACCGCTTCGATCTGCATCAGCAATCCTGCAAACAGTCGCGGCGGTGCGAGCTGGGTGGTGGCACGATCCGCCGTGATCGCGATGTCGATGATGCCCTCGCCGGCATCCGTGACGGCGAGCTCGAGGCCGATGCCAGGAGCTGCGCGCAACGCCCGGCTGACGACATCGACGATCAGGAAGCCGAGCGGGATGATCCGGTCGATCGGCAGCTCGGCTTGTGTCTCGATGCGGCTCTCCAGGCGCTGCGTCCGGGTCAGGATCAGGCTCGAGACCATCGCCACGACATCCTCGAGGAACAGGTCGATCCGCACTGGCTGCATTTCGCCGTCGGCGAGGGTGAAGCGATAGGCGGCGGAGAGGACGTGCACGCGGCATTCGGCGTCGGACAGCGCCATACGCGCCTCGCCCTGGCGGTCGCGCTTGGCGAGGCCGATATAGCTCTGCACGACCTGCAGGCTGTTCTTGACCCGGTGGTGCAGCTCGCGAACCAGGAAACGGTTGTCGTCGAGCGCGACCCTCAGCTTGCTCTGGCGCACCTCCTGCTCGTCGACCATCGCGTTGAAGGCTTCGGCGACGCTGCGGATGTCGCGTGGCATCTCCTCGGTGAGGGGGACATGAGCGCTGGCCGAACTCGACCGTGCCCGCGCGGTTGTCTCGATGCTGCGCAGCCAACGCACGCACTGCTGATCGATCGCCTTCATATAGACGAGACCGAGCAGGGCCAGTGTCAGCAGCGGTGCGAGCAAGAGCGCATAGAACTGGGCCTTTGCGGCCTGTTCCGCGGTTCCGTCGAAGCTGACCACGACGTAGAGATCGGGTTCCGCCACCATGCGGGCGGCATAGGTCCGGCTCGGCCCGGCCCGGCTCTGGGCACTCCAGTGCGCCGTCTCCGTGGGCACGATCTCAGCCTGCGGGAGCCAAGATTGGTCTGACTGCGCGCCGCCGCGCGCAACGACCACATCGCCGCCCCTTCGGAGCAGCGCCGCCATCATGCCCTTGTCGCTGCTGCCGAGGTCGAAGGTATCGTCGAGCGGGTCCGGCTTGGTGAGCAGAAGCGCGTCTCCCTCGTCGAACTCGCTGTAGATGGCCAGATAGGAGCGGCGGGCGATCGTCACCTGATCGTAGCGGGCATTGGTGAATTCCGTGCCGACCCAGAGCTTGATCGGAGCGCGCCCCGCGAGCCGGCTAGCCACCGCGGCGAGTTCGCCGGGCGGAATGCTGGCGTCGATGCCGCCGATACAATCGGGCCGCCCGGAAACCCGCAGTTGAAACGCCTCGTAGCTCGAGACTGAAGCGAGCGCCTTCTCGGCGATCCGGCCGCAGGCATCGGGCGGCGGAGACACCGCCCGGATCGTCGCGGCGCCGATGACCAGCGAGCGCAACGCGCCGCGATACCAGACTCGGGTGCGCACGGCGAAGTCGTCGGCCGCGCGCATCTGCGCGGTCTCGATCGCCTCGAAGACGGTGCGATAGGTCGCGACCGCCGCCGCCGCCGTGAGGCAGGCGATCGGCAGTACGATCGCGATCATCAGTGCCAGGAGGCGTCCGCGGACCGTCCTGAACAGCGAGAGAGCCATCAGCTGCCGACAGTTTCGGGTCCGGCGCGCTGCACGGCCGCGGTGATCCTGCGATCGGGGCCGAGATCGTCGACGCCCCCAATGGACAGAAGCTCCGCCAGTTTGGAACGCGCCCGGTTGACGCGGCTCTTGATCGTGCCGATCGCGACGCCGCAGATTTCGGCCGTCTCCTCATAGGAGAGCCCAGTGGCGCCAACCATGATCAGCACTTCGCGCTGCTCCTCCGGGAGTTTCGCCAGGGCCTTACGGAAATCGGCGAGGTCGAGATGGCTCTCCTGGTTGCCATGGGTGGCGAGCCGGTCGGCATAGGTGCCTTCGCTGTCCTGCACCTCGCGCCCGCGCTTGCGGTAGAGCGAGTAATAGGTGTTGCGCAGGATGGTGAAGAGCCAGGCGCGCAGGCTTGTGCCGGGCTGGAACTTGTCGGCATTGCCCCAGGCCTTGAGCAGCGTGTCCTGAACCAGATCGTCGGCGAGCTGCATCGAGCCCGACAGCGACGCCGCGAAAGCGCGCAGGTTCGGGATTTCGGCGATCAGCCCGTCCTTGAAGTCAACCGCGCTCATCGGCACCGCCCTCGGCCTTCAGCCGTCGTTCGGTATCTTCGAGCTGGGCCAGCAGCACCAAGAAGCGATCGGGGACCGGCGCGTTGACGAGATCGTCGTAATGCGCCTTGAGGGACCGGCCGATTGACTCCTGCACGCGCGGGTCGAGCACCATCTCGTCGTCCGGTTCGGCTCGTGCCGCTTCGGGCGGATCGGCATTCATCAGATTCATGATCCCTCGCTCCATCGGCGCGCCGCCATTTTGCCGGTCACACCAACCACATGTCGCGCGCTCCTCGAGACGCTAACGCGCGACTGCCCGAAACGCACCTTCATTCGGCCCAATAACGAGACCGACGGCAAAAGGTTCCGTCGGGGGCAAAAAATAATTTTCTTGTCATAACAGCGACTTGGGTGCTTTTCTCCGACAACTTTGGCCAGAGTCGGATCCTGTCGATCCGTCTCTCAATTCTGGATGGAGCCCGACCCGATCAGCGTGCATCGAAAGCTGATCGGGCCCGGCTCGTGGGGGATAGCACCATGTCGATCGCCACCGAAATCGCGCCGCATTTGCCGTATCTGCGCCGTTTCGCCCGAGCATTGAGTGGCACCCAGGCTGGCGGAGACGCCTATGTCGTCGCGACGCTGGAGGCGCTGATCGCCGATCCCGGTACCTTCCCGCGTGAGCTCGGCCCGCGGGTCGGTCTATACCGCCTGTTCTTGCAGATGTGGTCGTCCGTCGGGCTCAACACCCAGGCCTCGGCGCCGGAGGCGGAACGCTCCGCCGCCGAGCGCAATCTCGATGCGCTGACGCCGCGCTCGCGCCAGGCCTTCCTGCTGCGAACGGTCGAAGGTTTCTCCATCGAGGAGGTCGCGCAGATCATGAACATCTCCAGCAGCGATGCAGCCGCCCTCGTGCAGACCGCCGGCCAGGAGATTGCCGAGCAGGTCGCCACCGACGTGCTGATCATCGAGGACGAGCCGATCATCGCCCTCGACATCGAGACAATGGTCGAGGAGCTCGGCCACAAAGTCACCGGCGTCGCCAGGACGCATCGCGAGGCGATCGCGCTGGCCGCCAAGAAGCGCCCCGGCCTGGTCCTCGCCGATATCCAGCTGGCCGATGGCAGCTCCGGCCTCGAGGCGGTCAACGAGATCCTCGAGGCGATCGAGGTCCCGGTGATCTTCATCACCGCCTACCCCGAGCGGCTGCTCACCGGCGATCGGCCGGAGCCGGCCTTCCTGATCACCAAGCCGTTCCAGCCGGAAGCGGTGAAGGCGGCGATCAGCCAGGCACTATTCTTCGACCGGCGAGCCGGGCGCAAGGCCGCCTGACGCCGCGTTGCGGTGATCGGGAACAAATCGGCCATCCCTCGCGTTGCCCCGGCCCGGGCGATGCTAAGGAGATCGGTCATGTCCATGGCTCTGCTGGCGGCGCTGATCGTCGCGGCCTCGCTGACGGTCCTGTTCACGGCTGTCGGCTGACGATATGCGGCCACGCCAGTCTCTTCAGCGAGGCTGCTGGGCAGCGGTCATCGCTGCCATCGGGCTTGCTGGCGCCGGCGAGGCCCGGGGCCGTGACTCAGGGTCGGTGGTGACGCTCTTGCCCCCGCCCCGGCCGGCCTCCTTGCAGGCTCCCGCTCTGCCGCCGGCGGCTCCGTCGTCCGCGGACAGGCCGGCGCCCGTGATAGAGGGCAGCGCTTGCCTCCGGCGTCTGGCGGGTGTGGCCGGGAACGAGATTCGCCCGGTGGCGCCTCTGGCGAAACCGGAGCCGGAAGGCTGCCAGGTGGTTGAGCCTGTGGTCGTCGCGGCGTTGGCCGTTCGCACCCCTGCAGGTCCGGGGCAGGTCAGGCTGGTGCCGCCACCAACGGTGAGTTGCGAAACGGCGCGCGCGGTCTCGCTCTGGCTGGACACGAGCCTCCAACCCCTGGCGCGCGGCGTTTTCGGTCGCGAGCTTACGGCGATGCGCGTCGGAGGCGGGCACGAGTGCCGCCGTCGCAATCGTCAGACACAAGGCTCAATGAGCGAACACGCGACGGGGCAGGCGCTCGATATCTTCGCCTTCCAACTCGGCGAGGAGAAAGAGGGTGGGCTGGCGGTGTCCGTGGAGCGGCCCAATGGCCTGGAGCAGACGCGGTTTCTGGATGCGGTGCGCCAATCAGCCTGCGGCGCGTTCATGACGGTGCTCGGTCCTGGCTCGGACGCGGCCCACGCCAATCATCTCCATGTCGATATCCAGCAGCGCCGCGCGGCATCGAGTCGCTTCTGTCAATGACGTCAGCGATGCCCTATGACGCGATCGTGAAGGCGCTGTCGGGCGGTTCCGACTGTGCCACGACCGGCGGCGGGCGCCTTCCGCTCGACCAGCTCTCGCGGCGGCGGGCAAGCTCGGCCAATGCCGAATCGTGGTCGAACCCCTCGCGCATAAGTTTTTCGAGCTCCCAGAATGGTGGAAGATCGCGCGCCAGCGTAGGGGTTGGGAAGATACGCACCGGGTCGGTCCGTCCTTGCTTTGGCATTTGCGCGTCCACTGTTCCGTTCCCGTTAACGCAAGCACCGGATTGAGGTTCCGGATTATTTGGGAACTATGGAGCGATTGCGGCGCTTTGGTGCGGTTTCGGGGCGGGGCGAGGGCTGTTCCGCGCAAGCGGTACCGCAGCCTTCGGCGGGCGGGCAGTCGAAGAACGGGGCAGGAGAAGGTGATGAAACGTTTGATCGCAATGATCGTCCTGGCGGCCGGACCCAGCCTTCATGCTGCGCCCGTCCTGGCGCAGAGCGGCGCGCCGGCCGGACGCCTGACCTGCACGATCGGCGCTGGCCTCGCCCAGTCCATCGCGACCCAGAAGCCGCTCGAATGCCGCTTCCGGCCGCGGCGCGGGCCGCTGCAGACCTATTCCGGCGTGATTCGCGGCTTTGCCCTCGACGCCAGAACGGTTGGCCGCAGCCTGCTCGCCTGGCGCGTTTACGGCCCCTATGCGCGTGCTCCGCTCGGCGTGCTCGCCGGCGCTTATGCCCGCAAGCCGGGCGAGGTCGCATTGACCGGCAGCCATGATGGCGATGTTCGGCTGGTGCCTCGGGCTCTGCCCTTGCAGCGCGGCGCCAATGTCGCGCTCGGCGTCACCGCTTTCGAGTTAAGCCTTATTCGCTCCCCACGCCGGCGCTGATCGGCGTTAGCTTACGCTTTCCTAACCATATGCGGCCAATTTGAATTGAATTCGAAAGGTTTGAGGCGGACAATCCCGCTCAGAACGGAACAAGGCCGACCAAGCGGGCGTTGACCAGTCTCACGAACGGGTAACCTTGGGGCGTGTCGTGAAGTTGGAAGGTGATCTGGGGCTCATGTCCGGTATTCGGATCCTTATCGTCGAGGACGACCCCTTCATTGCGATGGATATCGAGAGCGCCGTGAGCGAGGAGCTCGGCGACAATGCCGAGTTGATCGTGGTCGAATCGGTGTCGCAGGCGCGTCGCGCCGCCGATCAGCAGCTCGACTGCGCCCTGCTCGATATCGATGTCGTGGGCGGCAAGACTTTCGGCGTCGCTGCGAGCCTGCGTGCCAGGGGCACACCGCTGGTGTTCGTCTCAGGATCCGCGCCGAGCGAGGTACCTCCCGAATTGCGCGACGTACGCTTCGTGCGCAAGCCCTTCTCGGCCGACGAGCTCGGCCGCTTCGTCTCGAAGGTCGTCAATAAGGGCTGACGCGCGGCCTATTCCGTTGCCTCCTCTTCCGGAGGCCTTTCCCGTTTTGGGAAGGTGACGGCGACGCGGGTGCCGGGCCGCACCGAATCAGGCGACAGCGGCGTGACCTCCATCTTTGCCCGCATGCTGCGCAGCAGGGCGTTGATCACGGACTTGCCCAGCCCGACCGTCTGCTGGTCCATCGGCATGCCGATGCCGTCATCCTCGATCGCCAGGACAAGATTCTCGTCGGGCGTGCGCGCCAGACGAATGGTGATCTTGCCGGCGGCGCCATCGGGAAAGGCGTGCTTGATCGCATTGGTCACCAGCTCGTTGATCACCACGACGAAGGAGACCGCGTCGCGTCCCGGCAGGCGGATCGCATCCATCGCCAGGGCGATCTCGATTGGACGCCCTTCGGCCGCTTTGCTGATCTCGGCCAGCAGATCCTCCAGATAGGGCCGCGCCTCGATCTCGTCGGCCTCGATGTCGAGCCGTAGGCGGCGCTGGCCGGCAGCGATCGCCTGGATGCGCGATTGCGCCTGGGCTAGTGCCTGCTTGACCGCCGGCTCGCGCGTCTGCCGGCTCTGGACGTTGAGCAGGGCTGAGACCATTGCGAGATTGTTGCCGACGCGATGATTGACGTCGCGCAGCAGCGCCTCGATGCGCAAGCGCTCGTTCTCGAGCTGAAGCGTGCGCTCGGCGACTTTCCGCTCCAGCTCGGCATTGGAGCTCGACAGCGAGATCGCGCGCCGATAGCGGACCCGTAATTGCAGCCAGGCCACGAAGCACAGGCCGGCGAGCGCGATCAGGATGCCGATGCTGGCGAAGATGCGACGGCGCGCTTCCCGGCGGCTGCTGGTTGTGACGCGATGATTCTCGTCCCGCTGGATTGCGCCGACGATATCGCGCAGATCCTGGGTGAGGCGGTTGCCAGGCCCCTGCGCCATGAACTTGATCGCTTCGTTGCGCTGACCGGCACGCATCAGCGCAACGGTCTCGGCCATTTCGCCGAGCTTGCGCACCGTAATGGCACGGGCGCGCTTCACGCGCTCGACCTGCGTCGGGCTGGCTGCGACGAGACCTTCGATCAGATCGAGGCTCGGCACGAGTTCAGTGCGCCGTTCGTTGTAGGGTTCGAGATAATGTTCGTCGCCGGTCAGGAGGAAGCCGCGCTGCCCGGTTTCCGCGTCGAGCAAATTGCCGAGAAAGCGTTCGCTGCGTTCGCGGATGTCGATCGAGCGCGAGACCAGCCGCGAGGCTTCGTCGGCCTGCATGTTGATCCAGGTGGCGATCACCACCGCGACCATGACCACGCCAATCGCGATCGCCGCCGAGGAGGCGGTATAAAGGCGCGTACCGAGCAGCAAGGGCAGTCCCGGCAACAGCCAGCGTGGACGAAGCTTCAGCTGGGCATTCATTGCCGCCTTGAATAGACGGTGGAAACCGATCGCCCAAGGTAAAAAGACAAGTCGGCGCGAACCTCCCCGGAAAAAGCAGCTGGGTTAGGCGGTATTGGCCTTACGTTTCAGTGTCGTCATCGCCCTGGGAGAACTGTCGTCCAAGAATGAGGCCGAGCAGCACGACGCCACCGACGATCCCAGCGCGCCAGCCAAGCTTGCGATTTCCGACCAGCGAAGCTGCGATCGGTGCGGCGGCGACGGCCGCGGCCAAGCGTCGGTTCGGACGCGGCCGGCTCTTCACATAGAGCGCGATGCCGATCATGAGCAGCGCCGCGGCGAGCAGCCCGCCGGCGATCGACAGGCTGGCGGTGATCGGCCCGTAGTACAGCGTCAGCACCGTGTGCAGCGCATTGAGCGCGTAGCCGACAGCACCGGCCGCCAGTACGCCTGCTAGCAGGTAAAGCACGAGAACCGTCACGTTGCGGCGCACGACGCCGCCGACCTCGCGCGTGACCAGACCGGTCAGCCCCCCAAGCATGGTTCAGCGCGCCGAGAGGAAGCCGACGAACAACCCGACCGCGGCCGCCAGGCTGAGCGCCCGCAGCGGCCGCTCGCGGATCTCGCGGATGATCAGCTCTTCCAGATCGCTGGCCTGTTCGCGGGCGACCGCGGCCATGCGGTCGGTATCGACGCCGACCGATCTCAGCTTTTCGCTGACGGTCGCTGCAAGGTCCTCGGCACCGCGGGTGAGGCTGGCCTCGATCTCGTCGGCTTCGTCCTTGACGCGGCGGCCAGCGCGGCGGGCGCGCTCGGCCGTGTCGGAGGCTGCATCGGCGACTTCGTCCTTGGCGCGTTTGACCGAGGCCGCGGCCTGTCGCTTTGCGGTGGAACTGGTTGCGGCCATAAACGCCTCCTTGCTGCCGGCAATGAACGATGCCATGCGAAGCGCATGGCGGAAAGCTCAACGCCTCAGCACTCGGTCGGTTCCCGGCCGTAAGGTTAGTGCGCCTCGTCCCAGTTGTCGGCTGCGCGTGCGTCGACGACGAGCGGCACCTTGAGCGCGACCGCAGGCTGCGGCGCCTCGACCATGACCTTGCGGATCACCGGCAGCGCCGCTTCGACCTGGCTCTCCGGCACCTCGAAGACCAATTCGTCATGCACCTGCAGCAGCATGCGCGCATCGAGCTTCGCCGCGGCGAGCGCGTCCTCCATCCGGATCATCGCCCGGCGGATGATGTCGGAGGCCGAGCCCTGGATCGGCGCGTTGATCGCCTGGCGCTCGACGAAGGCGCGCTCGGACGGGTTCTTCGAGGTGACCGCTGGGAAATGGCAGACGCGGCCGAAGATCGTCTCGACCGCGCCCTTTGCGCGCACCGTCGTACGGGCCTGGTCCATATAGTCGCGGATGCCGGGGAAACGCTCGAAGTACTTGCGGATATAGGCGCTGGCTTCCTCGCGCGAGATGCCGAGCTGGTTGGCGAGGCCGAACGCCGAGATGCCGTAGATGATGCCGAAATTGATCGCCTTGGCGCGCCGGCGCACCTCGCTCGGCATGCCCGCGACCGGCACGCCGAACATCTCCGACGCGGTCATCGCATGGATGTCGACGCCATCCGCGAAGGCCTGCCTGAGCTGCGGGATATCGGCGATATGGGCGAGGATGCGCAATTCGATCTGGCTGTAGTCGGCCGAGACCAGCTTGTGGCCCTTCTCGGCGACGAAGGCGGTCCGGATCTTGCGGCCAGCCTCGGTGCGGATCGGGATGTTCTGCAGGTTCGGCTCGGAGGAGGAGAGACGGCCTGTGGTGGTCGCAGCCAAGGCGTAGGAGGTATGGACCCGGTGGGTCTGCGGGTTCACATAGGTCGGTAGCGAGTCGGTATAGGTCGATTTCAGCTTGGCGAGCTGGCGCCAGTCGAGGATGCGGGCGGGAAGTTCGTTGCCCTGCTCGGCGAGCTCCTCGAGCACGCCGGCGCCGGTCGCCCATTGCCCGGTCGCGGTCTTCTTGGCGCCGGGCAGTCCCATCTTGCCGAACAGGATGTCGCCGAGCTGCTTCGGGCTGCCGATCGTGAATTTTTCGCCGGCGAGCGTGTGGATCTCGTCCTCCAGCCGCGCCAGCGACTGGGCGAACTCGCCCGAGAGGCGCGACAGGATCTGCCGGTCGATCGCGATGCCGCGCCGCTCCATCCGCACCAGCACCGGCACGAGCGGGCGCTCCATCGTCTCGTAGACCGTGGTCTTGCGCTCCGGCACCAGCCGCGGCTTCAGCGCGAGCCAGAGCCGCAAGGTGACGTCGGCATCCTCCGCGGCATAGGCAGTCGCCTTGTCGAGCGGCACCTTGTCGAAGGTGACCTGGCTCTTGCCGGTGCCGGCGACCTCCGAATAGGCGATCGGCGTGTGGCCGAGATGAATCTCGGAAAGCCGGTCCATGCCCTGTCCGCCATTGCCGGCGTCGAGAGCATAGGAGATCAGCATGGTGTCGTCGATCGGGCCGACCTCGACGCCGTGCCGGTTGAACACGGCGATGTCGTATTTGAGGTTCTGGCCGATCTTGAGCACGCCGGCATCGGCGAGCAGCGGCTTCAACTCGGCCAGCGCCTGGTCGAGCGGGATCTGGCCCTCGAGCAGGCCGGAATCGAACAGCCCGTCGCCGGCGCGATGCTGCAGCGGGATGTAGCAGGCCTTGCCCGGCGCGACCGCGAGCGAGATGCCGATCAGATCGGCCTGCATCACGTCGAGCGAGTTGGTCTCGGTGTCGAGCGCGACGAAGCCGGCCTCGTAGGCCCAGCCGATCCAGCGCGCGAGATCGGCGAGCGTGCGGACGCACTCATAGGCGCCATGGTCGATCTTGACCGCGAGCGCCGCGTCCTTGCGCGCGGCGGCGAGATCGGCCGGCCGCAGCCAGCCATCGGCAGCGGGGGCCGTCTTGCCCTCGACCGCGGCGGCGACCGCCGTCTCGCCATCGCTCGCGACCGCGACGGCCGCGCCCACGGCTGGCAAATCCGTCTCGGCGTAGAGCGCCTTGAGCGCGGCAGCGCGAGCGCCGCCCGGAGCAAGGTCAGGGTCGGCATCGATCGCGCCGACATCGGCCTCATAGGCCTCGGCCGCGCGCTTGGTGATGGTTGTGAACTCCATCGCCTTGAGGAAGGCGATCAGCTTGGCCGGATCGGGCTGGTTCAGGGTGAGATCGCCGAGCGGCGTCTCGACCGGCACATCCTCAACCAGCGTGACAAGCTTGTGCGAGATGCGGACCTTCTCGACCACTTCGGGGTTGGTCAGCGTCTCCCGGCGCTTGGGCTGCTTGATCTCGCCGGCGCGCTTCAGCAGCGTTTCGAGATCGCCATATTCGCCGATCAGCTGCGCCGCGGTCTTGATGCCGATGCCGGGCGCGCCGGGGACATTGTCGGTCGCATCGCCGGCGAGCGCCTGGACGTCTGTGACCTTGTCCGGTGTGACGCCGAAATATTCGACCACCTCGGGCTCGCCGATCCGCCGCTCCGGCCGGAATCCGGCGCCCTTCTTGGCGTCGCCCGAGGCTGGATCGTACATCGCGACGCCCGGCCGCACGAGCTGCATCAGGTCCTTGTCGGCCGAGACGATCAGAACGTCGGCGCCGGCCTCGCGCGCCTGGCGCGCATAGGTCGCGATCAGGTCGTCGGCCTCGTAGATGTCCTGCTCGACCGGGATCAGCCCGAAGGCGCGCACGGCGTCGCGCATCAGCGGGAACTGCGGGATCAGGTCCGGCGGCGGATCGGAGCGATTGCCCTTATAGGCCGGGTAGATCTCCTTGCGGAAGGAGTTCTCGCTCTTGTCGAAGACGATCGCGAGATGGGTCGGCTTCACCCCGAGCACGCCCTCGCGCACGAACTGGAACAGCTTCGTCGCGAACAACCGGACCGCGCCCGACGGCAGCCCGTCGGAGCGGGCATTGTATTTCCGGTCCTGGTTGATCGACTGGAAATAGGCGCGGAAGATGAAATTCGAGCCATCGACCAGGAAGAGGTGGTCGCCGGGCTTGAGCTGTGAGGCCGGGTTCGTCATGGGCGGGACCATAGGGCGGCAGGCCGGGATGGTCTATTGTGCAAGCAGCAGTGCCCGCAAGAAGCTGTCAGGAGGAAACCGATGAACGCCTATGTCACCATGCCGCTCGCCTTCCAGGGCCTGCCCGAGGAGGAGATGAAGGCGCAGGCGCTCAGATTTCTGGAGACGATGAGGACGCGCCGCACGGTGCGCGACTATTCCGACAGGCCGGTCCCGCGCGAGATCATCGAGGCGGCGGTTGCGACCGCTGGCACCGCGCCGTCCGGCGCCAACCAGCAGCCCTGGACCTTCGTCTGCATCTCCGATCCGCTTATCAAGCGGAAGATCCGCGAGGGCGCCGAGGAAGAAGAGCGCGCCTTCTATGCCGGCCGCGCCGGCGAGGAATGGCTGGGCGCGCTCGCCCATCTCGGCACCGACGAGCACAAGCCCTTCCTCGACACCGCGCCCTGGCTGATCGCGATCTTCGCCCAGCGCTGGGGCTATGACGCCGAAGGCTGCAAGGTGAAGCACTACTACGTGCCTGAATCGGTCGGCATCGCCGCCGGTTTCCTGATCGCCTCGCTGCATCAGGCGGGCCTGGCGACGCTGACGCATACGCCGGCGCCGATGAACTTCCTCAACGAGCTCTGCGGCCGGCCGGACAATGAGAAGGCGCTGATCCTGCTCGTCGTCGGCTATCCCGCCGAGGGCTGCGTCGTCCCGGCGATCGGCAAGAAGCCGCTGGAGGAGATCGCGAGCTTTCTCTGAGCCTGCTGCCGGGAGCGATCGGGTCACTGCTCCGCAGCCTTCGCCCGAGCTCTCCGCTGGTGGGGCTGAGGCAACATGAAGCGTTCATCCCATCGACTTATCGATTAGCCGGCACATTTACCTTCGCAAAAATGTCTTTAAAGGCTTTCTGACAGGCATTAAATTTCGTATGTCGGTAATTTGACATGACGTAATGGTATCGATGCTGTGCAATAGGCATGCATTGGTCGCTTCCACCTGAAGCTATTGACCAAATCGAAGGGATTGCGTCGCTATGACCGATTCCGAACCTGATCCGCTGCCAGCCAGCCTTTGGCCGGCGTTGTGGCCGTTTTCGGAACCCTTATGATGACGACTAGGCTTCGCTGGCGCTTCTCCGATCTCAGGATCGGCGCCAAGCTCGGCGTGTTGATCGCCGCGGCGACCGCTCCCTTCGCCCTCATGACCTATCTGTTCCTGGCGCAGGCCAGCAAGGATATCGCCTTCGCCCGGCACGAAGTGCGCGGCGCCGACTACCTCCAGGCGCTCACGCCGACCATCACAGCTCTGACGCAGCAGACCTCCGGCGGGCTCGATGCCGGCGTCATCAACGCCGCGCGAGAGATTGGCCGGCGGTTCGATCCGCTTTTCCAGTCGGAAGCGGCGGTGACGGAATTCTTGGACGCCGCGGCGCGTCCGGATCGGCTATTGGCGCTGGAAGCCTCACGCAGCGCCATTCACAAGATCGCCGATGGCGCCGGCCTGACGCTCGATCCCCGGCTCGAAAGCAACTATCTCGTCGATGTCGTGGTGGCGCGGATTCCCGAACTTGTCGTCGCCACGGTCGGCCTGCGCCGCACGCTCGCCTATTATGTCCGCAACGGCCGGGCCGATCTGCCGGAGTTTGGCGAATTCGTCGCGGCGCAGACCCGCTTCGGACGGGCGCGCGAAGCCGTGCAGGGCGCGCTCCTCACAGCGCTCGACCGCATTCCCGACGATGCGGCCAAGGAGGAGCTCAAGGCCGCGGCGGAGCGCTTCCTCGGACTGGCGCACCGGCTGTCCTCGCAAGCTGCCAATGCCCAGACGGCGATCGAGTCGGAAATACCTGTGCGAGGCGCCGCGCAGTTCATCGAAGCGGCCGACGAATTGCTTGCCGGCGGCTTCGACATCTCGGCCAAGGTGCAGGCCAAGCTGGCCAGCCTGCTCGAGCGGCGCATCGGCGCGCTCGAGAGCGATATCCGGGTCAAGCTTGTGGTCGCAGCCGGCTTCTTCCTGCTGGCGGTGCTACTCGGCGTGTTGATCCTGCGTTCGATCAACCGGCCGGTGCGCGGTCTCGTGGCCGCTATCCGGCGCTTTCAGGCGGGCGACTACGACACCGCCATCCCGCATGCCGACAGCCGCGACGAGCTCGGCGAGATCGCGCGTGCCCTCAAAAGCTTCCAGGCGATGGGTGCGCATCAGGCCCTGACAACGGCGATCGAATCCTCGACGGCGATGCTGATGATCACCGGTCCTGATGGCAACATCGCGCTGATGAGTCGTGGCTTGCGGACGTTGCTGGAGGGGCTGGAGCCGGCCCTGCGGGCAAGCGATCGCGACTTCGCCGTCGAGGCGCTGATCGGCAGCCAGCTCGACCACCTCTTCGCCAATCCCGCCTTCCGGCGCACGGTGCTGCAGAGTGACGGAGCGGAGGAGGAGACCCGCTGCGAGATCGCCGGGCGCACAGTCGACGTCACCGCCAGCGGCATCCGCAACGCAGCCGGCGAACTGATCGGCGAAACCCTGCAATGGCACGACGTGACCGCCGAGCTCGCGGCCGAGCGTGAGATCGCCTCCGTCGTCCAGGCGGCGAGCCGCGGCGAGTTCGACCAGGAGATCGATCCAGCCGACAAGACCGGCGCCGGCGTCGAGATCGCGCAGGGACTCAACCAGATATCGGCGACGGTGCGCGGCGCGGCGCTCGATTTCGCCGATGCGCTGGGCGGCATGGCCCAGGGCGACCTCACACGCCGGGTCGAGCGAAGCTATTCTGGTCTGTTCGGCAACCTGCGCGATGCGATCAACGAGACTGGCGGCCGTCTGGCCCAGGCCATCTCGTCCATTCAGGACACGGCGGAGGATGCGCGTTCGATTGCGGAAGCCATGCGCAAGCATGCGCAGGCGCTTGCCGCAGGAGCGGAGGACCAGGCCGGTGCACTGGTCCGGACCGCCGCGACGACCGAAGAGCTCGCGGCCTCGGTCAAGACCAGCTCGCTCGTGGCGCGGAATGCAGCGTCGCGAGCCGAATCCGCCCGCGCGCTTGCGGAAAGGGGCGGCGCGATTGCTGCGGAGGCGGTCCTGGCGATCGGCCGGATCGAGGCGACTTCCGGGCGCATCACCGAGATCACCTCGGTGATCGAGGGGATTGCCTTCCAGACCAATCTCCTCGCCCTGAACGCTGCCGTCGAGGCCGCCCGCGCCGGCGATGCCGGCAAGGGCTTTGCCGTGGTCGCGAGCGAGGTGCGCACGCTCGCCCAGCGTTCCAGCCAGGCGGCGAAGGCTATCGGCGGGTTGCTCGCGACGTCGACTGCGGAAGTCGAGAGCGGCGTCAGGCTGGTCCGCTCGGCCGGCACCTCGCTGAAAGACATCCTCAACGCCTCGCAGGAGGTCGCGAGCGCCGTCGCCGAGATCGCCGCGGCGAGCCAGGAGCAGGCGAGCGGCATCGACGAGGTCAGCCGCAACGCCGAGCACCTTGACGAGACGACGCAGCGCAATGCGGCGCTCGCCGAGCAGAGCCTCGCCGAGGCGCGGGCGCTCTCCGCCCAGATGGCCGAGCTCAGCAGCGCCATGGCGAGCTTCGTCACCGTTGCGCCGAATGCGGGGCACCTGTCGGAACAGAGCCTGCGCGCCGCCTGAAACCGCCGCTGCCACACTTGAGCAATCGCGCCGGCCATGGCTGATAGACCGATATGGCCGGCAGGAGATTCGCTGAGATCATGCAGACCGGTTCGTCGCCGATCCGCCGGGCCATGGTGCTCGCCGCCGGGCTCGGCAAGCGCATGCGCCCGATCACCGACACCATGCCGAAGCCGCTGGTTGCGATCGCCGGCAAGACCATGCTCGACCATGCACTCGACCGGCTGGCCGGAGCTGGCGTTGCGGACGCCGTGGTCAATGTCCACTACCTCGCCGAGCAGATCGAGGCGCGTGTCGCCGGCCGCACCAGCCCGCGCATCACCATCTCCGACGAGCGCGACGTCCTGCTCGAAACCGGCGGCGGCGTGAAGAAGGCGCTGCCTTTGCTCGGCACCGAGCCGTTCTTCCACGTCAACTCCGACTCGCTCTGGAGCGAGCTCGGAGCGTCGAACCTTTCCGCCATGGCCGCCGCCTGGGATGCCGGGCGCATGGACATGCTGCTCCTGCTGGCAGAGCGGCAGAGCAGTGTCGGCTTCGACGGCGCCGGCGACTTCTTCCGCGACGAGGCCGGCCGGCTTGCGCGGCGCGGACAGGCTGCGAGCGCGCCTTATGTCTATGCCGGCGTCGCCATCATCAAGCCGGACCTCTTCGCCGATACGCCGGAAGGGCCGTTCTCGCTCAACCTGCTGTTCGATCGCTGCATCGCCAGGGGAACGCTGTTCGGCCATCTGCTCGACGGGCGCTGGCTGCATGTCGGCACGCCCGAGGCAATCCCGCTGGCGGAGCAGGCCTACGCCGCCCATCAGAACGGGTGAGCCGCGATGGCCGGGCTCAACCTGTTCAGCATCCCGGCCGGCGCGCCCTTCCTCTCCGTGCTCGCCGAGGCGCTGATCGCAGGCCGCTTCGGCCGGGCCTTCGACCCTGGCGATCCCGCCGCGCTCTCGCGTACCACGCTCTACCTGCCAACCCAGCGCGCGGCGCGGGCCTTCGGCACGATCCTCTCGGAAAAGCTCGGTGGCCGGCCACTGCTGCTGCCGCGCATCGTCCCGCTTGGCGATGTCGACGAGGCCGAGACGGCGCTGATCGCCGGTGCCGGCGATGCGTTGGCGCTGCAGCGCGTCGCGCCGATCGACCCCTTGCACCGTCGCTTCATCCTGACGACGCTGATCTCGGCCTGGGGCCGCACCGCCAATCGCCAGCATCTCAAGCTCGATCCGGCCGAGCCCTCGCTGATGCCGGCGACCTTGGCCGAGGCCTGGGGGCTTGCCGGCGACCTCGCCCATCTGCTTGACCAGCTCCAGACCGAAGGCGTCTCGCCGGCGCGGTTGAAGGGGCTCGACGCCGCCCGCTTCGACGAGATCTGGCAGTTCAACGCGCGTTTCCTCGACATCATCGCGCAAGCCTGGCCTGCGATTCTCGAACAGCGGGCCGAATGCGACCCGGCCGAGTTCCGCAACCGCATGCTCGCGGCCGAGCGCGAGCGCCTGCTCGCCGGCGATTTCCACGGGCCGGTGATCGCGGCCGGATCGACCGGCACGGTGCCGGCGACGGCGCGCCTGCTCGCCGCGCTCGCCCGCGCCCCGAACGGCGCCGTCGTGCTGCCCGATCTCGACGAGGCGCTCTCGGAGCAGGGCTGGCGCGCCATCGTCCAGGAACCGGCGCCGTCCCACCCGCAGGCGGCGCTGCATCGACTGCTCGACGAGATCGGTGCGAACCGGGACGAGGTCATCACCCTTGCCGAGCCCTCACCCGGGCTGGAAACGCGCCGCGACCTGCTGCGCCGTGCCCTGCTGCCGGCCTCGATCACGGATGACTGGGCCGGCGCTGCGCCCCTAGCTGCCGGGGCGCTCGACGGGCTGCGTATCGTCGAGGCGGCAGATGAACGCGAGGAGGCGCTGGTCGCGGCGCTCGCCCTGCGTGAGGCACTGGAAGAGCCAAATGCCCGTGCCGCCCTGATTACCCCCGATCGCGGCCTTGCCGAGCGCGTCGCTGTCGAGCTCCGGCGCTGGGGCATCCAGGCCGACGATTCCGCCGGCATGCCGCTCGGCCGCTGGCCGGCCGGCGCCCTGCTGCGGCTGGCGCTCGATGCGGTCGAGGGCGACCTCTCGCCGGCAAGCCTCGTCGCACTGCTGGCGCATCCGCTCTGCCGCCTGGGCCTGGCCGAGCCGCGCCTGCGGCAAGGCGCGGCGACGCTGGAGATCGGCTGCTGGCGCGGCGAGCCGGTCGGACCGGGCTTTCCGGGCCTGCGCCGCGCCTTCGAGGCGCTGCCGGAGCTGCGCGAGGCGACATACGCCCCGCGCCCGCGCCGCAAGCTCACGGACGAGGATGTCGGCGCCGCCGAACAGGTGCTCGCCGGGCTGGAAGATGCGCTCGCGCCGCTCGGGGCGGCCTTGGCGGGCCCGGCACCCGAACTGCGCGAGATCGCGGCGCAGGCCCGCCGGGCCGTCGAAACGCTGAGTGGTGACGAGAACGGCGCCATCCTTGCCTGGCGCGGGCCGGATGGCGAGGCGCTGGCCGCCCTGTTCGATGATCTCGATGCGGCCTTGCCGGAAGCCCCCGGTGAGGGCCGCGCCCGCGACTGGGTCGCGATCTTTGAGGCCCTGATCGGCGAGCGCGTCGTTCAGCGCCGTTACCCGGGCCATCCGCGCGTCAAGATCTGGGGCCTGCTTGAAGCCCGCCTTCTCGAAGCCGAGCATGTCGTGCTCGGCGGCCTGATTGAGAGCGTCTGGCCGCCGGCGACCGAGACCGATTCCTTCATCAACCGGCCGATGCGGGCGGAGCTCGGCCTTTCGCCACCGGAGCGCCGCATCGGCCAGACCGCGCATGACTTCGTCGCGGCGGCGCTCGCCGGCAAGGTGACGCTGACCCGCGCCCGCAAGGCCGGCGAGGCCGAGACGATCCCCTCGCGCTTCTGGCAGCGCCTCAAGGCGGTGGCGCCGGCTGAAGGCTGGGAAGCGGCCGAGGGACGCGGGCGCGAGCTGATCGCCTGGGCCGCGTTGCTCGGCAAGCCGGCCGACCTCCTGCCGGTGCCGCGGCCAAAACCCTTTCCGGCGGCGCATCTGCAGCCGAAGCGGCTCAGCGTCACCGAGGTCGAGACGCTCTATCGCGATCCCTATGCGGTCTATGCCCGCAAGATCCTCAGGCTCGACGCCCTGCCCGAGCTGGTCGAGGATCCCGGCGCGACCGATCGCGGCTCGCTGCTGCACGACATCGTCGGAACCTTCGCCGAGACCTACCCGGAGCAGATTCCGGCCGGCGCCCTCGGCAGCCTGATCGAGATCGGCGAGCGCTTTTTCCGCGCCTATGAGGAGACGCCGGAGGTGCGCGCCTTCTGGTGGCCGCGCTTCCTGCTGATCGCACAGAACTTCCTCGGCTGGGAGGAGAGGCGCCGGCCGGGGCTTGCCCGCGTCGCGGTCGAGCGCGATACGCAAGGCGAGTTTCCGCTGATCGATGGCTCCTCGATCCTGCTGACCGGCCGGGCCGACCGCGTCGAGATCACGCGCGAAGGCACGCTGCGCATCATCGATTTCAAGACTGGCGCGCCGCCGAGCGACGAGCAGGTCCGCCTCGGCTTCGCTCCGCAATTGACGCTGGAGGCCGAGCTCGCTTTGCGCCATGGCTTTTCGCCGGACATCCTGCCCGGCCCGGTCGAGGCGCTGCTCTATCTGCGTCTCAACCATGATCCCAAGAGCTGGGAGAAGGACAAGAGGCTGTCGTTCAAGGACGAGGCGCAGGCCGACGTCACCGCCCGCCATCTCGCGCAATTGCTCGACCATCTCTCCGTGCTGCGCGCCGGCCGCGAGCCCTGGCTCTCGCGGCGCGCCCCGGCCTACATCAAATACGCCAGCCCCTATGACCAGCTCGCCCGGGTCAAGGAATGGTCGGCGGCGCCCGATCTCGGCGATGCCGGAGACGAGGCATGAGGGTGGTATCCTGGCGAGGCGGTGGAGCCGCAACCGGCCCTCTCCCCCCTTGTGGGAGAGAGTTGGAGAGGAGGGTAGTCAGCCGTGAGGCCGATCATCCGCGAAGCCTCGACGCGGCTCACCCGGTCACCCCCCTCCCAACCCTCCCCCACAAGGGGGGAGGGCTCCCGCGCTTCATTGGTGAGGTCACCTTGCCATGACGCCCGCCGGCTGGACCATTCCCGAGCAGACGCGCCGCAACCAGGCGCTGGCGGCGCAGCCCGATCTCAGCGCCTGGGTCTCGGCCAATGCCGGCTCGGGCAAGACCCATGTGCTGGTCAACCGGGTGCTCAGGCTGCTGCTGGACGGCGTTGCGCCCGGCCGGATGCTCTGCATCACCTATACCAAGGCGGCCGCTGCCAACATGTCGAACCGGATCTTCCGGGCGCTCTCGAAATGGGCTGTCGCCAAAGACGGAGACCTGTGGAAGGCGTTGAAGGAACTGACGGGAGAATTGCCGCCCCCGAGCGACATTAGCCGGGCCCGGCGTCTCTTCGCCCAGGCGCTGGAGACGCCGGGCGGCCTGAAGATCGAGACGATCCACGCCTTCTGCACCCGCGTGCTGCAGAGCGCCCCCTTCGAGGCCAATGTCCCGCCGCGCTTCGAGGTCGCCGACGATCTCGCCCAGGACGAGTTGATGCGCGATGCCAGACGTGACCTGCTCGCCGTTGCCGAGGCCAACCCGGACGGGCCGCAGGCCAGGGCGCTGCGCTACATGGCCGAGCACGCCGCGCAGGACACCTTCGACCAGATCATGCGCGAGGCCCTGCACCAGCGCGCCGTCTTCAGCGATGCCGAGGGGCGGGCGCGCCAGCCGGAGGAGATCGTTTCGGGGCTCAGCGCCTTCCTCGGCATCGGGCCGGATCTCGCCGCCGAGACGGTGCGAGAGCGCTTCCAACGCGACCTGGCTGCTGTCCCCGATCTCGAGCGGCTCGTCGCCGCCTTCGAGACCGGCAGCGCGACGCGCGCCAAGGCGGCGGCTGCGATCAGGCTCGCGCTGTCGGATGCGCCGGGCATCGATCCGGTCTCCGCCTGCCGCGCCGGCCTGCTCACCGCCGAAGGCAATGTCGCCCAGCATGTCCGCGGCAAGGGCAACAGCGCCCTGCCGTCCGATCTCGACACTGCGCTCGACGCCGTCGCCGCCTGCCTCACCACGGCGATCGACCAGCTCAACGCCATCACCGTGCGCGAGCGCAGCGCGGCGCTCGCCGTGCTGGTGACGCATATCCTTTCCGCCTACCGCAAGCTGAAGGCGCAGCGCTCGCTGCTCGACTATGACGACCTGATCGCGAAGACCCGTTCTTTGCTCGACCGGGTCGATCCGGCCTGGGCGCTCTACAAGCTCGACGCCGGCATCGACCACATCCTGCTCGACGAAGCCCAGGACACCAGCGAGGCGCAATGGGCGATCCTGCGCCGCCTCGCCGAGGAGTTCTCTTCCGGCGAGGGCGCGCGCGAGCTGGTGCGGCCGCGCACCGTCTTCGTCGTCGGCGACGAGAAGCAGTCGATCTACGGCTTCCAGGGCGCGGCCCCCGCCCATTTCAGCGAGGAGCGGCGGCTGCTCGGCCGGCGCCTCTCAGAGGCTGGGCAGCGCTTCGAGCCGATCAGCCTCACCACCTCCTTCCGTTCGGCGCCCGACATCATGCGCGCGGTCGATGCGGTGTTCGCGCCGCCGGAGCACTGGCGCGGCCTCGTCTTCGACGGCGGCGCCGGCCCCGAGCGGCACGATACGGTCAGGCGCGCCTCGGTCGGCGCGGTCGATCTCTGGCCGGTCTCGGCCGATGACGCCAGCGAGAAGCCCGATGCCTGGACGACGCCGGTCGATGCACCCGAGCGGCGCTCGGGCCTCGTCAAGCTCGCCGCCCGCATCGCCGATGTGCTGAAGCGCTGGAGCGACGCCGGCCGCGACGATATTGGCCGGCCGTTCAAGCCGGGCGACGTGATGATCCTGCTGCGCCAGCGCGGCGCGCTGTTCGAGGCGATCGTCAAGGCGCTGAAGGATCGCGAAGTGCCGGTCGCCGGCCGCGACCGCCTGACTCTGGCCGACCATCCGGCGGTCGAGGATCTCGTCGCGCTCGGGCGGACGATCCTGCTCCCGCAGGACGATCTCTCGCTGGCGATCACGCTGAAGGCGCCGCTCTTCGGTCTCGACGACGACGATCTGATGCGCCTTGCGCCGGAGCGGAAAGGCTCGCTGCGCGACGCCTTCCGCGCGGCGGCTCAGACCGAGCCGCGTTACGCCGCGATCGAGGCGCGCTTGACCGAGCTTGCCGAGGAGGCCGGGCGCTGCGGCCCGTTCCGCTTCTACGCCGGCCTGCTCGGCCCGGGCGGCGGCCGCAATCTCGCCCTCGCCCGGCTCGGCCCGGAAGCCGGCGACGCGCTCGACGCCTTCTTGAGCGCCGCGCTCGACCATGAGCGGCGTTACGGCCCCTCGCTCGCCGGTTTCCTGCACCATATCGGCGCGGTGGCGACGCAGGTGAAGCGCGATCTCTCGGCCAGCGCCGGCGAGGTCCGGGTGATGACTGTGCACGGTTCGAAAGGGCTGGAGGCGCCCGTGGTCATTCTCGCCGATCTCGGCATCGCCCCCGGCGAGCGCCGCCTGCCGAAGCTGATGGCGGTCGCGCCGCCGCGCGGCGCGCAGGTGCCGGTCTGGCCGAGCAGGCGCGCAGACGACCCCGCCGCGATGCGGCGCGCCAAGGACGCCATAGTCGCCCAGATGGTCGAGGAACATCACCGCCTGCTCTATGTCGCGCTGACACGGGCCGAGGAGCGCTTGATCCTCTGCGGCGTGCAGGCCAAGGGCGAGGCGCCTGAGGGATCCTGGTACGCCATGGCCGAGCTCGGCCTCGCCGGTTCCGAGCCTTGGCTGCGCGACGTTCCGGCACCCGATGGCGACGGCGAGGGCCGCCGCTTCATGGTCTCGCAGCCGGGAGAGGAAGCCGCCGAGGAAGCGGTCGCTGTGCGGGCGGCGGCGATGCCGCCGGACTGGCTGACGCGCTCCGCGCCGGAAGAGGCCGAGCCGGCTCCGCCCTTGCGCCCGTCGAGCGCGCTCTCCGCTGCCGATGCGCAGGAGCGTCCGCATGACGGGCCCTTCCTCGCCAACGCAGCCGCGGCCGGCCGGCTCGCGCATCTCCTGCTGCAGGTCCTGCCGGAGGTGCCGCCCGAACGTCGCGCCAGCACGGCCCATGCGCTGGCGCTGGCGCGCGGTGGCTCACTGCCGGAGGAGCGTCGCACCAGGATCGTCGACGACGCGCTCGCGCTGATCGCCGCGCCGGAGTTCGGCGGGCTGTTCGGGCCGGGCAGCCTGGCCGAGGTACCGCTCGCCGGCGTGATCACCATGGGCGATGGCAGCAGGCGGCCGGTGCAGGGCCGGATCGACCGGCTCGCGGTCGGCGAGAGCGCGGTCCTGATCGCCGATTTCAAGACGGCTGCCCGTCCACCGCAGGATGCGTCCGCGCTACCGGCCGCGACACTGGCGCAGCTGGCGGTCTATCGCCGACTGATCAGTCAGATCTATCCCGGCCGCCGGGTTCGGACAGTTGCGATCTATACGGCGAGCCTGAAGCCGCTGGAGCCCTCTCCGGAATTGCTCGACGCCGCGCTGGCGGCTATGACCGCGCCGTCATTGCGAGCGTAAGCGAAGCAATTCCAGGAGGACTCGCTCCAGTCTCTCTGGATTGCTTCGTCGCTGCGCTCCTCGCAATGACAGGAGGCGGCGGTCTATCCTCAGTGGAAGCACATCAGCCCCGCTTCACCGGAAGGTGAGCCAGCCTTGACCCTGCGGCTGCCCGTTCATAGCTTCAGCGACGAATAGCGGCGTTGTTGCCGCATGCGAATCGAAAGGCGATGAGCCATGGCGACGACCAAAGTGACCGATGCGAGCTTCGAGTCCGACGTGCTGAAGTCGGCTGAGCCGGTGGTGGTGGATTTCTGGGCCGAGTGGTGCGGCCCCTGCCGGATGATCGGCCCGGCGCTCGAGGAGATCGCCGGCGAGCTCGACGGCAAGGTCAAGATCGTCAAGATGAACGTCGACGAGAACCAGCAGATCCCGGCGCAGTACGGCATCCGCTCGATCCCGACGCTGATGCTGTTCAAGGACGGCAAGCTGGCCTCGCAGAAGGTCGGCGCTGCCCCCAAGAGCGACCTGTCGCGCTGGATCTCGGCCGCGGTCTGATCTGGAGCCAAGCTTCAAAATAGAAGGCCCGCCCTCATCGAGGGCGGGCCTTCTTCGTTGTCGGGCTAGATGCGGGTCACTTCGAGCGGTTGTCGAGCGCCCAGGCGCCGGCGCCGGCGAAGACCAGATAGAAGAAGATGAAGCAGTAGAGGATCGCGGCGTCGCCATTGTTCAGCAGCGGATAGGCGTTCCGTGGCGCATGGAACATCCAGTAGGCATAGGCCATCTCACCCGAGAGGATGAAGGCGACGGGGCGCGTCCACAGGCCGATCAGGATCAGCAGGCCGCCGAAGGCCTCGAGGATCGCGCCGAACCAGAACAGCGTGAACGCTGCCGGCAGGCCGCTGGCCGGCGCGGCCGGGAAGCCGAACAGCTTCTGCGTGCCATGGGCGATGAAGATCAGCGCGGTTGCGATCCGCAACAGCGCGAGCGCCTGCGGCGCAAAGCGGTTCAGGGAGTTGAGAGCCTGCATGGGCGGGTTGCCTTCCGTCCTGTTTCGAATTGGAAAAAATTGCTAAGTGATTGTGTTTGCTGGCGAAGAAGTCACCTTGATCGCTCCGCGCTTGTTCCTGTGCAAGCAAGGACGATCAAGTCACGTTTTCGTTTGCAGTGCAGCAAATTGACCGAGCGGCAAATCCGCAACAGCGGCCGCCTCGTTCACCATTGCGGAAAATTCGCCGGAATCGGGCTTAACCACCCCTTAAAAGCGCCATGTTTGAATCCTGTCTGGAAAACCGCCGGGCTGTGGATCGCAGCGCGGCGGCGGGGCCTGAACGGGGCGGGATGAACGACCGGTCGAAACGAGGCGGTGAGCGGCGGGAGCCGTCATTCGAGCGTGCGCGCGACGATCACGAGCGCGACGACGGCGATCTGCGCCTGTCGGCCGAGGACCGCCCCTATCGCGGAGGAAGGAATTCGGTGGCACCGCGCCAGCAACCGCGCCGCCAGCAGAACGAGCGCAGCAAGGGTGGTCGCAAGCAGCGCCGCAAGCGCGGCTCCTTCTTCGGCCGCATCTTCTATTGGGGTTTCGTGCTCGGCCTGTGGGCGGTGCTCGCCGTCGGCGGCCTCGTCGCCTACCACGCCGCGCAATTGCCGCCGATCGACCAGCTCACCGTGCCGAAGCGGCCGCCGAACATCGCCATCCTCGCGGCGGACGGCACGCTGCTCGCCAATCGCGGCGAGACCGGCGGGCGCACCATCACCATCGGCGAAGTCCCGCCCTATCTGCCCAAGGCTTTCGTCGCGATCGAGGACAAGCGCTTCTACGAGCATTTCGGCATCGACCCGATCGGCCTGACCCGCGCCGTCGTCAACAATGTGACGAAGCGCGGCGGCGTGCAGGGCGGCTCGACCCTGACGCAGCAGCTCGCCAAGAACCTGTTCCTGACCCAGGAGCGCACCGCCGCGCGCAAGATCCAGGAGGCGATCCTCTCGCTCTGGCTGGAGCGGACCTACACCAAGGACCAGATCCTCGAACTCTATCTCAACCGCGTCTATTTCGGCTCGGGCGCCTATGGCGTCGAGGCGGCGGCGCAGCGCTATTTCAACAAGTCGGCCCGCTCGGTCACGATCGCCGAGGCGGCGATGCTCGCCGGCCTCGTCCAGGCGCCCTCGCGCCTTGCGCCGAACCGCAATCCGGAGGCCGCCGAGAAGCGCGCCCAGCTGGTGATCTCGGCGATGGCCGATCAGGGCCTTATCTCGCAATCGGCGGCCAAGACCGCGCTAGGGGCGCCGGCCGAGGTGCCGGAGCGTGTCGGGGCCGGCTCGGTCAACTACGCCGCCGACTATGTCATGGACGTGCTCGACGACTTCATCGGCGCGATCGAGGGCGACGTCACCGTGCTGACCACGATCGACACCAGGCTGCAGAGCTCGGCCGAGACGATCCTGGTCGAGGGGCTCGCGGCGCAGGGCGGCAAGCTCAACGCCTCGCAGGGCGCTGTGGTCTCGCTGGCGCCGGATGGGGCGATCCGCGCTTTGATCGGCGGGCGCGACTACACCAAGAGCCAATTCAACCGCGCCACGGCCGCGCATCGCCAGCCGGGCTCGTCCTTCAAGCCTTTCGTCTATCTCACCGCGCTCGAGAAGGGCCTGACGCCGGATACGATCCGCGACGATTCCCCGGTCTCGATCAAGGGCTGGGAGCCGGAGAACTTCTCGCGCACCTTCCGCGGCCCGGTGACGCTGCAGACCGCCTTCGCCCATTCGCTCAACACGGTCGTGGCCCGCCTGATCCAGGAGGTGACGCCGCGCGAGGTCGTGCGCACGGCCCAGCGCCTCGGCATAAACTCGTCGCTGCAGGCCAACCCGTCGCTGTCGCTCGGGACGTCGGAGGTGACGCCGCTCGAGATGACCGCCGCCTATGCGACCTTCGCCAATGGCGGCCAGTCGGTGCTCCCTTATGTCATCCGCGAGGTCAAATCGACCAATGGCAAGCTCGTCTACGCCCGCAAGGCCAATAATTTCGGCCCGGTGATCCAGCCGCAGACGCTGTCGATGATGAATGCGATGTTCCACGCGGTGATGACCGGCGGAACCGGCAGCAAGGTGAACATCCCCGGCTGGGAGGTCGGCGGAAAATCGGGCACGACGCAGGACTACCGCGACGCCTGGTTCGTCGGTTTCACCGGGCGCCTCGTCACCGCCGTCTGGGTCGGCAATGACGACAATTCGACGATGAAGCGCGTCACCGGCGCCGGCCTGCCGGCCGAGATCTGGGGCAAGTACATGAAGGCGGCCCATGCCGGCCAGCAGCCGGTGCAACTGCCTGGCGGGCTCTGGCAGTCGGCGCCGAGGTCGATCTTC
The DNA here is from genome assembly GCF_042657265.1 of Allobosea eneae. Classification (NCBI taxonomy): domain Bacteria; kingdom Pseudomonadati; phylum Pseudomonadota; class Alphaproteobacteria; order Hyphomicrobiales; family Alloboseaceae; genus Allobosea; species Allobosea eneae. The sequence continues at coordinate 160,942 of NZ_JBHSLW010000018.1, read as the reverse complement.
GACGGCGGCGAGCCGGTCGCCGGCATCGCGCCGCCGGCGCGGACGCAGCAGGCCGCCTCGGGCGACCGCGCCTGGACGCCGCCGGCGCCGCAGGAGAAGAACTTCTTCGAGCGCTTGTTCGGCGGCTGATTCCTTACGTCCCGCGCGGCTTGGCGCGGGTCGTCGGCGCTGCCGCGGCCGGATCGTCCGGCCAGGGATGGCGCGGATAGCGCCCCTTCATCTCGCTCTTCACAGCAGCCCAGGAGCCGCACCAGAAGCCCGGCAGGTCGCGCGTCACCTGGATCGGCCGATGCGCCGGCGAGAGCAGCTCCAGCACGAGTGGCACCCGTCCGCCAGCGAGAGAAGGGTGTTTCGCCAGCCCGTAGAGCTCCTGCACGCGGACCGAGATGGTCGGTCCCGCCTCTGCGCCATAGTCGACCGCGAGCTGCGAGCCTGTCGGCGCCGTAAAATGCGTCGGCGCCTCGACGTCGAGCCGCCGCTTCAGCTCCCAGGGCAGCAGGGCCGAGAGGGCTGTGTCGAGGTCGCCCGCGGCGATCGCCGCGAGTGAGTTTCGCCCGGCGATGTGCGGCGCCAGCCAGTCCACGACGGTCTCGGCGAGGCCGCCATCCGAGAGATCGGGCCAGCCGGCATCCTCGCCTTCGGCCGCACGCAGGAAGGCGACGCGCTGGCGCAGCTGCGCCTGCGCCTTGCTCCACGGCAACATCTCGATACCGAGCGCCGCGATGCCCTTGGCCAGCACCGCGGCATTCTCAGCCGAGGCCTCGACCGGCAGGGGCCGCTCGGCCAGCACCAGCGCGCCGTATTTGCGCACCGCGCGGGCCCGGAGCGCTCGTGCCGGCCGGTCGAACACGGTCTCGTTGCGCTCGGACAGCCCGATCCGGATCAGGCCGGAGGCGGCGAGCGCAGCGATCTCGGCCTCGGTTATCGCGGCGGCGCTGAGGATGCGGGCCTGCTGGGCGCTTCCGGTCATCTCGCCGACGACGAGATAGGGCTCGCGCGCCAGCCTCTGACCAGGCTCGAGCGCGGCGCCGCGGCCATTGGCGAGGAGGTACTGTCCGGAGCCGGGCTGGCGCGCTTTGGCGACGCGGTCGGGGAAGGCGAGGCCGAGCAGGAAGCCGGGCGAGAGCGGTTGCTCCGTGCCCGCCGCCACCTTGCTGGCCGCCTGCCTGGCCCAGCCTTCGGCGAGGCGGCGCATGTCGGCGGCGCGGCCGCCGCGCTCGCGCCCGAAGCGCTCCAGCCGCTCGGAAAGGTCGATCGCATCGCCGCCGAGCCCGCGCTCGACCAGCAGCGCCGCCAGCAAGGCGGCCGGCTCGGCCTGGCGATGATGCGCTGCGCCGACGACCATATGCGCCAGCCGCGGAGGTAATGGCAGCACCTGCAGCGCCTTGCCGTCCTCGGTAATGCGCCCGTCCGGATCGAGGGCGTCGAGGTCGCCGAGCAGCGTCCCTGCCTCTTTCAGCGCCGGCGCAGGCGGTGGATCGAGGAAGGCGAGTGTCGTCGGGTCGCTGACGCCCCAGGCGGCGCAGTCGAGCAAGAGCGGGGCGAGGTCGGCCGAGAGGATTTCCGGCCGGGCGAAGGCTTCGAGCGCGCCATTGCCCGCCTCCTCCCAGAGCCGGTAGCAGATGCCGGGCTCGGTGCGGCCGGCGCGGCCGCGGCGTTGGTCGCAGGCGGCCCGGCTGGCGCGCTGGGTGACGAGGCGGGTGACGCCGATATCGGGCTCGTAGAGCGGCACGCGGGCGAGGCCGGAATCGATGACGACGCGCACGCCCTCGATCGTCAGCGAGGTCTCGGCGATCGAGGTCGCGAGCACGACCTTGCGTCTGCCTTTCGGCGCCGGCAGCACGGCGCGGTCCTGCTCGGATTGATCGAGCGCACCATAGAGCGGCGCGATCTCGATGGCGGGATCACGGATCTTCTCGCGCAGCCGCTCCTCGACCCGGCGAATCTCGCCCTGGCCAGGCAGGAAGACCAGCAGCGAGCCGGCCTGCTCGTTCAGCGCCTGCAGCACCGCCTCGGTGACCTGGTCCTCGATCCGCTTCAACGGATCGCGGCCGAGATAGCGCGTCTCGACCGGATAGGCGCGGCCCTCGCTCTCGATCACCTCGGCATCGCCGAGCAGCTTCGCGACGCGCGCGCCGTCCAGCGTCGCCGACATCACCAGGATGCGGAGGTCCTCGCGCAGGCCGGCCTGGGCATCGAGCGCGAGCGCCAGCCCGAAATCGGCGTCGAGCGAACGCTCGTGGAACTCGTCGAACAGCACGGCGGCGACGCCGTCGAGCGTGGGATCATCGAGGATCATCCGGGCGAAGACGCCTTCGGTAACGACCTCGATCCGCGTCTTCGGCCCGATCTTGGAGCCAAGCCGGACGCGCAGGCCGACCGTCTCGCCCACGCGCTCGCCGAGCGTCTGCGCCATGCGATTGGCCGCGCCGCGCGCCGCCAGGCGCCGCGGCTCCAGCACGATCAGCTTGCCGCCTTCAGCCCAGGGCTGGTCGAGCAGCGCGAGCGGCACGCGTGTCGTCTTGCCGGCGCCGGGTGGGGCGACGAGCACGGCGTTCGGCGTCTCGCGCAACGAGCTGGCGAGAGCGTCGAGAACCGCGTCGATCGGAAGGGCAGTGTCAAAGGCGCGCATGCACCTGCGATGTGGCGCAGGCGGCGGCGCGGTGCAAGCCGGCTCAGGCCGCCTGCCGCAATCCGACCTCGAAGGGCGTCATGCTGACCGCGCCGGCCTTGACGCAGACCAGCGTGTTGCAGGGCAGGGCCTGCCAGCAGTCCCGTGCGGCATCGACCGGTTCGGAGGCGATCACCACCGCATCGCCGCGATCGCAGACATACAGCGTCGGCGGCTTCGGATCGGACGACCAGCGTATTGCGTGGATCGTCTCGCCATCGGCAAGGGCGGCGGCGCAGCGCAGGGGTTCCCTGACGCCGGCCTCCTGCATCAGCGCGAGCGCGTCGCCGAGCGCCCCCGCCAATGCGTCGCCCGGCGCGGCGCCCTCCGCGATGCGCGCCAGCGCCAGCAGGAACAGGGCCTCCGAATCGGTGGTGCCGACGCGGGCGTCATAGAGCGCATCGGGAATCAGGCTTTCGAGCCGGCGCTTGATCACGGCGTAGCCGCCGATCTGGCCGTTATGCATGAACAGATGGCGGCCATGAACGAAGGGATGGCAGTTCGCCCGGGTCGAGGCGGTGCCGGTCGCGGCACGCACATGCGCGAAGAACAGATGCGAGCGCACCAGGCGCGCGATCGAGAGCAGGTTCTCATCCGACCAGGCCGGCCTGATCTCGCGATACTGGCCGGGCTCGGCCCGCTCGCCATACCAGCCGACGCCGAAGCCGTCGCCATTGGTGCCGGTCTTGGCTTCCTCGGCATGCAGCGACTGGTGGATCAGCGAATGGCAGGGCGAGGCGATGAAGTCCTCGAGGAAAACCGGGGCGCCTGCATAGGCGAGGAAACGGCACATGACGGTCCCGAATCAGCTGCGGGCGGGACGCCGCAGGAGAAGATTATTCCATGAGAATGAATGCCGGCATAATGGTGGCGGTCGCCCGGTTGTCGCTCCCATGGCCTTGCTATAACCGTCGCTGGAATGGGGTGAGGACGATGTCCCGCGGCAAGCGGGCGGGCAAAGGGGCCGATTTGATGCTGATGAAGCTTGCTGGCGTGGCGGTCCTGTTCGCTCTTGTCCCCCAGGCCGCCTTCGCCGCTGGCGACATTGGCGGCGCGACCATGGGCGTCGCCTGGGCCCTGCCCTTCGCCGGGATGCTGCTCTCGATCGCGCTCGGCCCGGTGCTGTTCCCGCATTTCTGGGAGCTGAACTACGGCAAGTTCGCCGCCTTCTGGGCCGTGCTGGTCATCGTGCCGCTCGTCCTGTTCCGTGGCCTCGATCCGGCGCTCGGCGCCTTGCTGCACACCGGGCTGCTCGAATACATCCCCTTCATCATCCTGCTCTTCGCGCTGTTCACCATCGCCGGCGGCATCCTGATCACCGGCAATCTGCACGGTACGCCGGCGACCAACACGGCGCTGCTCGCGATCGGCACGCTGATGGCGAGCTTCGTCGGCACCACCGGCGCCTCGATCATCATGATCCGCCCCGTGCTGCGGGCCAATGACGACCGGCGCTTCAACGTCCACGTCGTCGTCCTCTTCATCTTCCTGGTCTCGAATATCGGGGGATCGCTGACCCCACTCGGCGACCCGCCGCTCTTCCTCGGCTTCCTACGCGGCGTCTCCTTCTTCTGGACGACGACGCATCTGCTGCCGGAGACGGTGTTCGCCGTCGCCGTCCTGCTCGCCTTGTTCTACGCGCTCGACAGCTGGTTCTTCCGCAAGGAGGAGAATTTCCCGCCGCTGCGCGACCCGACGCCGGATCGCGCCATCAAGCTGTTCGGCAAGGTCAACATCCTTCTGCTTGCCGGCGTCATCCTCGCTATCCTGATGTCGGCGAGCTGGAAGCCGGGCGTCGCCTTCACCGTCCATGGCGTTGCCGTCGAATGGCAGAACCTGGCGCGCGACTTCGTCCTGCTGGCGCTGGCCGGCCTCTCGCTCGTCCTGACGCCGAAGCCGGTGCGGGCCGGCAACGAATTCAGCTGGGGGCCGATCAAGGAGGTCGCCAAGCTCTTCGCCGGCATCTTCGCCTGCATCATTCCGGTGCTGGCGATGCTGCAGGCCGGCCGCAACGGCGCGTTTGCGCCGCTCGTCGCCCTCGTCAGCAATGCCGATGGCAGCGCGAATAATGTCGCCTATTTTTGGCTGACCGGCGGCCTGTCGTCCTTCCTCGACAATGCGCCGACCTACCTGGTCTTCTTCGAGCTCGCCGGTGGCAATGCGCAGGCTTTGATGACGACGGGTGCTCTGACGCTGACCGCGATCTCGGCCGGCGCCGTCTTCATGGGCGCCAACACCTATATCGGCAACGCGCCGAACTTCATGGTCTATGCTATCGCCAAGGACCGGAAGGTCGCGATGCCGAGCTTCTTCGGCTACATGCTCTGGTCGGGCGCGATCCTGGTCCCGCTCTTCCTGCTGCAGACCCTGATCTTCTTCCGCTGAGCATTCACCCGGCTTTGCGAGCGTAAGCGAAGCAATCCAGGGGCAGCAGAGCCCTACCTCCCCTAGATCGTTTCGTCGCTTCGCTCCTCGCAATGACGGTCTGGTTCCGTCGCGCATCGACTTGGTCTAAACGCGGCGTCCGAAGGAAGCCCCGATGCCACTGCGCCCCGACACCTTGGCGATGACCGCCGTCCTCGCCATGCTGACGGCGCTCGGCCCGCTCTCGACCGATTTCTATTTGCCCTCGCTGCCAGAGATCGCGCGGGTGATGGGCACGGATTTCGCCGGCGCGCAGGCGACGCTCTCGGCGTTCCTGTTCGGCTATGCCGCCGGCCAGATCATCTGGGGCCCGCTCTCGGACCGGCTCGGCCGCCGGCCGGTGCTGATGATCGGCCTCGGCCTCTTCATAGTCACCACCCTCGCCTGCGCCTTCGCACCCTCGATCGAGGCGCTGATCGGCGCCCGTTTCGCCCAGGCGCTTGGTGCGTCCGGGCCGATCGTCCTCGGCCGCGCCATGGTGCGCGATCTCTACGAAGGCCCGCGCGCCGGCCGCGAGCTCGCCCGCATGGGCATGATCATGGGGCTGGTGCCGGCGATCGCGCCCGTCCTCGGCGGCCTGCTGCAAAATGCCTTCGGCTGGCGCTCGACCTTCCTGGCGTCGCTGGTCTTCGCGCTCGCCATGCTCGCCATCATCGCGGCGATCATGCCGGAAACGCTGCGCCAGCGCTCGCCGGACGGCCTGTCGCTGCCGGCGATCCTGCGCGGTTACCGGCTGCTGCTCCGGAACCGACCCTATCGGGTCTATGTCGCCCTGACCTCGCTCGCCTATGCCGGGCTCTTCGCCTTCATCTCAGGCTCCTCCTTCGTGCTGATGGGCGTCTACGGCCTGTCGGCGCCGGCCTATGGCCTGTCCTTCGGCTGCGCCGTGCTGGGCTTCATCCTCGGCACGATCATCGCGCAGCGCCTTGTCGGTCGCCGCGGCCTCGACGGTGTGATCGGGCTCGGCGTGATCTGCCTTGCCGCTGGCGGCCTCGCCATGCTCGTCGCCATCGCCATCGGTTTTGGCGGAGCGGCCGGCGTCGTCGCGCCGATGGCGCTCTATGCCTGCGGCGTCGGCCTCGTCATGCCACAGGCGCAGGCGTCGGCGATGATGCCCTTCCCGGACCGGGCCGGCGCAGCCTCGTCCCTGACCGGCCTGTGCCAGATGCTGCTCGCGGCCTGCGTCGGTTTGCTGGTCGGCCATCTGCTCAAGGGCAGCGCGCTGCCGCTTCCGATCGTGATGTCGCTGATCGGCGTGACGACGCTGATCCTCTTCCATGCCAGCCGGGCAATTCGCGCCGGCAAGACCTGACTGCGCCGGTCAGTTCCCCATCCGGTCGCGCCATTGCCGCTCGCCCTGCATGCAGGAGACGCGCGGCGCCTTCGCCTGTGCCTTCTGGATCAAGGTATCGGGGCCGGAGGCCGGCATCTCGGCGATCTCGCGCACCAGCTTGGTCCTGGTCGCGTCGACGAATTGATGGCGCTCGCGGATCGGAATGACGAAGGCGCCGACGCCGGTGACGACGCAGTCCTCGTAATAGACGTCGAGATTGTCGATGTCGAAATAGCTCGCCTGCTTCAGCATCACCGGCAGGCCATTGATGGCGATGCCCTTGTCGCGGGCGGCGTCGCGGGCGGCCGTCACCGGGCGCCCGTCATTGTTGGCGCCGTCGCCGGAGATGTCGATGACGCGGCGCATCGGCGTGACATTGCTTGCCTCGAGCAGCGAGACGGCGAGGTCGATCGCTCCGGAGATCGAGGTGCGCCGGCCGCGCCGGGTCGGAGCCTCGCCAAGCTCCTCGGCGAAGGCGATCGCCGATTGCGGGGTCTCGATGATCGTCCAGGGGCGGACGATGTGCTGGAAGTCGCCGCCCGCCCATTCGAAATAGGTGACGGCGATCTTGCCGATCGCGCCTTTTGCGATGGCTTCGTGCAACTGCTTCGAGCGGAAGGCCTCGATATAGCCGTTGCGCTGCAGAGCGAGCTCGTCGACGTCCATCGAATAGGAGACGTCGACCGCCAGGACGAGGGCGACGTCGACCTCCTCGGGCGGCGGCGCCGCCTGCTGGGCATCAGGCGCCGAGGCGGGCCAAGCGCCAGCGGCAGCGAGACAAAAGAGACCGAACAGCCAGCGCCGCATCGAAACCTCCGTCATCTGTCGTCGAAGCGTGACGCCGAAAGAAGGCGGTTTCGGGCGAAGGCAGGCTTCAAACGAATGTCATTGAAGTCTGCGCCCGGTTTCGATTCGCGCAAAGCACGAAAACGCAAGTTCAGGTCGGAAAATGAGCATCGGCTTGCACAAATCGATGCCTTTGAAAGGATTATCCGCGCCGGCGATCCTCGACGATGGCGAGCGCGGCCTGGAAGGCTTCCTCGACGCCGAGCGCTGAGGTGTCGAGCTGCACCGCATCCTCCGCCGCCTTCAGCGGCGCGTCGCCGCGGCCCGCATCCCTGGCGTCGCGGCGGCGGATATCGGCCAGGATGCCGTCGAAGGTGGCGGTCTCGCCCCGCCCCGCCAGCTCCTTGTGCCGTCGCGCGGCGCGGACCTCCGGAGTTGCTGTGACGAAGAGCTTCACGGTCGCGTCCGGGCAGATCACCGTGCCGATGTCGCGCCCGTCGAGTACTGCGCCGCCATCGGCCGCCGCAAAGCGGCGCTGTCGATCGATCAAAGCGCGCCGGACCGCGGGGATCGCCGCCACCACCGAGGCGGCCTCGCCGATCTCCCGGCCACGCAGCCGCGATTCGTCGATTGCAGCATCGTCGAAGCCGGCCGCGCTCGCGGCTGCGGCTTGCGCATCGTCGAGCGGCTCGCCGGCGTCGAGCAGAGTGCGGGCGACCATGCGGTAGAGCAAGCCGGTGTCAAGATAGGGCAGGCCGTAATGCGCGGCGAGCCGGCGCGCCAGCGTGCCCTTGCCGGAGGCGGCCGGCCCATCGACGGCGATGACCAGCCGGTCTGCCTGCTGGATCGGAGCGGCTGTCGGCTGGCTTGCTGGCACGATTCCCGTCTTTCGTCAGTGCTATCGAGAGGGCAGAGTTCTAAAGCACGGGACGCGCCGATGCGAAGCGGTTTTACAGCCGATGCCGCAGGCTCGCGCCGCGGCCAAATCAATATTTGACAGGGACGCTTTGCCCGACTAACGGACGCCCCTGCTTTTTATGAACTCTGTCCGAACTTGAAGGTCCGACGCCGTGGCGAAACCGGAACTTGGTACCAAGCGCGTTTGCCCGGTCACGGGCCGCAAATTCTACGATCTCGACAAGGATCCGATTGTCTCGCCCTATACCGGTCAGTCCTATCCGCGCTCGCTGTTCGAGCCGCAGGCCAAGGCTGCCGCTCCGGCGCCGAAGCCGGCGGATGACGAGGACGAGACGGAGGTCGCCGACGGCGCGGTCGAGCTCGTCTCGCTCGACGACGCTGATGCTGAGGCTGCCGAGAAGGAGCCGGTGGTCACCACCGACGACGACATCGAGATCGAGGATGACGGCGTCGCCGGCGATGACGATGACACCTTCCTGGAAGAGGACGAGGAAGGCGACGACGACGTCTCCGACCTGATCGATGGCGACATCGAGGGCGACGAAGACGTCTGAGCGGTGCCGAAATCGGGTCGGATCGCGCTCCTGAAAAAAGCGCGACGATAACGTGACATCAGTGCTTGTGTCTTGCCGCAAGCTTGCCTATAGAGCGCTTCGTCGCTGCGGCGACGAGCGCGGACCGGCTCCAAGGAGCCTTAAGGATCGCGATGATTTCCCGGCCTTTCCCCAAGAAGGTCGGCAGAGTGGGGCCATAGCTCAGTTGGGAGAGCGCTTGAATGGCATTCAAGAGGTCGGCGGTTCGATTCCGCCTGGCTCCACCAAATCTCTCCGGCAAGATCGCAAGCTCTTTTGACCTTCGGCATCAAGGCAGCGGCGCTGCCCGGGTTGTGGTTTGCCAAGCGATCGCCCGCTAGCCCGCCCTGGCCAAAAGCAGCATCAGCTCGGCCTGCCGCGAGGTGCCGGTCTTCTGGAAGATCATCTTCAGTCTCGTCCTGACGGTTTCCTGGGTGATGCCGAGCTGCTCGGCGGCATCGCCGACCGATGCGCCCGATAGGAGTCGCCGGCAGAGCGCGATCTCCGATGGCGTGAGACCAAAGGCAGGGGCGAGAGGCGCAAGGTCGCCACCATCCAATCCTTTCGAGCCGAGCTCGACGATCTGCACCAGGATCAGCCGCTCGGGTGGAAGCAGAATGAGCCGGCCCCTGACCGGCTGGGCGATCGGCAGCGCGGCGACCGATACTTGCCAGGCGCCGGAGGCCGTGCGGAAACCGATGCGCGAGGCGGATGTGGGCCTGCCCTGAGAAAGCAGGGCCAGCGCTGCTGCGAAGCGGGCATCGGCGCCTGCATCCGCCAGATGGCAGCGGCCGTGTCGTATGGTCGCGCATTGTCCCGAGACGAAGAGGCGCTCGGCCAGGGCATTGGTGTCGCGTAGGCGCCGATCGCCGGCGACGACGAAAGCCGCATAGCGGCTGCGCTCCACCAAGGCGGCTTTGGCGACCGCCGTTTCCACATCCGAGCGCAGCAGGCGGGCGAGATTGATCGAACGCTCGAAGTTGCCGCGGACGTTGCTCAGAACAGCCACGGCCGCCCGGTCGTAACGGCCGGATTTCGAGAGCGGGTAGTGCAGAAGCAGATTCGCGACCTCGTCGCTCTCGCCAACGATCTTCATGCCGGAGGCGGCGATGGCACCGCCCTGAGGCAGCAGCCAATCATTGTAGAATTCCGTGTTGGTGAACGCCCTCGCCGGGCAGACCTCTTCCGAGGCGCCAATAGTCGTTCCCTTCAGGCTCCGCCAATAGGCGTTCCAGGGATTGATATAGGCGAAATGCTCCGCATAGGCGGTCACGAAGGCCGGCTCCATGTTCTGGAGCGATAGAAAGTTGAGGCGGCTTTCGGGGAAATTCATGTTGGCGAGCCCTCCCCAGGAGCCAGGGAAAGCCTCGCTCAGGATCGCCGGCACCCGGTCCCAGGAGCCCTCGCCGAACGTTGCGGCATCGATGGCCGCCGCCACGTTCCGGCTGATCACCGACACGCGGTCCTCGTCGTAGACGTCGAGCAATCCTCGCCTCACGGCCACTTGCGTCCCAAGCCGATGACGATGGCCGAGCCGCCATCATCCGATGATCTTCATTGCCTCTACGTTAGCCGATCGGCTGGGGCGGAAAAGAGCACCTAATCTAACGGGTGTAAGGCGATCATCGAATGGCGTTATCGAAAAAGCCGGATCGTTGCGGTCGAGCTCTCGTGAATTCTTCGCGGGACGGCCGCCGACCTGGCCCTGATCCTAGGACGGGATCCCGGGCATCGACGGTTTGACGGACGCGGTCCTGCCAAGGTCGAGCAACCGGACCGGCAGGTATGCGGCTGCTGATCGGAGAAGACGCGCTGAGAGCTCGTCACCGATGACGTCGACGAAGCGATCCATCTCGCCCAGCGCGTGCTGGTGCTCGATCAGGGCCGCTTCGTCATCGACCTCAAGGTCGGCCTGCCGTCCGAGGCCGGGCCGCGGCAGCGCCGCTTCGCCTGAAGCGCGCGGCTACTTCTTGATCGCCGGGCAGGCGCTCTGGGCGAGCGGGCGGAAGGCCTGGTCGCCGGGGATGGTGGCGACGAGGTCGTAGAGGTCCCATTCGCCCTTCGATTCCGCCGGCTTCTTGACCTGGAAGACGTAGAAGTCGTGGACCATGCGCCCGTCCTCGCGCAATTTGGCGTTGCGAACGACCTCGTCCTCGATCGGAACCTCCCGCATCTTGGCGATCACGGTCTTGGCCTCGTCCGACTTCGCCGCGACGACCGCCTTGAGATAATGCCGGACCGAGGAATAGACGCCGGCCTGGATCGCCGAGGGCACCGCGCCATGCGCCGTCTTGAAGCGCTCCGAGAAAGCGCGGGTGCGCTCGTCGATGTTCCAGTAGAAGCCCTCGGTCAGGATCGTGCCTTGCGCCGAGGCAAGGCCGACGCTCTTCACGTCCATCGCGGTCAGGAAGAAGGCGACCAGCTTCTGCTTGTCCTGGCCGATGCCGAAATCGCGGGCGGTCTTGATCCCGGCGACGGTATCGCCGCCGGCATTGGCGAGCGCGATCAGGTCGGCGCCCGAGCCCTGCGCCGTCAGCAGCTGCGAGGAGAGATCGACCGCAGGGAAAGCATGTCGGACAGAGCCGACATAGGTGCCGCCCTTGGCGGTGACGAGCGTCTTGGCATCGGCCTCGAGCTGGTGGCCGAGCGCGTAGTCGGCGGTGACCAGATACCATTTGGTGCCGGGCTTGGTCAGGTGATTGGCGATCCCGGCGACCTGGACATAGGTGTCCCACATCCACTGGACGATATGGTCGGGCTGGCAGGCGTCGCCGGTCAGGCGCGCCGTGCCGCCGGGGAAGAGGCCGACGCGGTTCTTGTCCTTCAGCAACGGCGGGATGGCGAGCTGCAGCGACGCGTTGGACATGTCGGCGAGGACGTCGACGCCCTGCCGGTCGATCCATTCGCGGGCGATCGCCGAGCCGATATCGGCCTTGTTCTGGTGGTCGGCCGAGACGACCTCGATCTTCATGCCCTGGCATTCGGCCTTCAGGCAGTCCTCGACCGCCATGCGGGCGGCCGTGATCGAGCCCTTGCCGGTGATGTCGGAATAGACGCCGGACATGTCGGTCAGCACACCGATCTTGACGGCGCCGTCCGAGAATTCGGCCGCGGCGGGCAGGGCGCCGAGCAATGCGGTGGTCAGAGTGAGCGCCGAAACCAGACCCTTCATGTGAATTCCTCCCGTGCTTGTCGTTTGTCGTTGCTAGCGGTCGTGCCAGTGCGCCATCGGCAGGCCGGCGACCGGTGATCTGAAACTGGGAATGCGGCTGCCGCGCAGGCTGCCGATATAGGCGGTGCTGAGATCGGCACCGCCGAAGGTGATGCTGGCGAACCAGGGCGCGATCGTGCCGCCGCAGGCGAGCATCAGTTCGGGCGTCGCTTCGTCGCGGGCGAAGGCTTCCATCAGCGCCTTGCCGGCAGTGCTGCCGCGATCGTCGTCGAGCAGGATGCGCAGCTCGCCCTCGGGCGTGATCGCGAAGACCCGGTCGAGCATCACATGCGTGCCCCAGAGATTGCCATGGGCGTCGAAAGCGATGCCGTCGATGAAGGCGCCATGATCGCTCGGGCCGAAGATCTCGCGGTCGCTCAGGCTGCCATCGTCCCCGACCCGCAATCGCGTCACCCGGCAGGCGCAGGTCTCGGCGACGTAGAGCCACTCCTCGCTGGCATCGAGCCTGATCTCGTTGGTGAAGGCGAAGCCATCGGCGACAATGCGCAGGCGTCCGCCATTATAGAGCGCGATAGAACCGTCGCGGACATTGGGGCTCATCGCCCGCATCCAGTTCCTCGTCCGCGTCGAGATCGTCAGCCAGATCCGGTCCTTGCTGTCGCGCAGCACGAAATTGACCTTGCCGATCGCCTGCCCATCGATGCTGTCGACGAGCACGCGCGTCTCGCCCGAGCGCGTCATCAGCTCCAGCCGGTCGGTGCCGAAATTCGAGATGAGGACATCGCCATTGCGGGCGAAGGCAAGGCCATTCGGCAAGGTGCCGGAGACGAAGCGTGCCTCCTCGTCGGCTGCCTCGGCGAAGCCGCGGCTCGCCCTCTGCGTGATCAGCTGCTGCGTGCCGTCCGGCCGGATATGGACGACGCCGCCGCGCGCATCGGCGCTCCAGAGCGAGCCGTCGCGCTCGGCCAGGATGCATTCCGGCCGCTGCAGGCCCTCGCCGACATAGGTGATCGCGGCGGGATCGATGACAAAGCCGTCAAGCGGGTTGGGTGGGGGTGACATCAGAAGTTCACGCGGTCGCCGCCCTTGAGGCCGAGCGTGGCGCGGGCCTCATCGGGGGTGGCGATCTCGTAGCCGAGCTCCTCGACGATGCGGCGGATCTTGGCGACCTGCTCGGCATTGGAGGTGGCGAGCTTGCCCCTGCCGATGAACAGGCTGTCCTCGAGCCCGACGCGGACATTGCCGCCCAGCATCGCCGCCTGCGTGCAGAAGGCCATCTGATGGCGCCCGGCAGCGAGAACCGACCAGTGGTAGTCCCGACCGAAGAGCTTGTCGGCGGTACGCTTCATGAACATCAGGTTGTCGAGATCGGCGCCGATGCCGCCGAGAATCCCGAAGATCAACTGCAGGAAGACCGGCGGCCGGAACCAGCCGCGATCGAGGCAATGGGCGAGATTGTAGAGGTGCCCGACATCGTAGCATTCGTGCTCGAACTTGGTGCCGTGGCCCTCGCCGAGCAGCTTGTAGATGCGTTCGATATCGCCGAAGGTGTTGCGGAAGATGAAGTCCTTGGTGTTGGCGAGGTAAGGCTGCTCCCAGGGGTGCTTCCAGTCGCTGTACTTCTCCGCCAGCGGATGCAGCGCAAAATTCATCGAGCCCATGTTGAGCGAGCACATCTCCGGCGCGGCCTTGAGCGGCGCGGCGAGGCGCTCCTCGACGGTCATGGTCAGGCCACCACCAGTGGTAATGTTCACGACGGCATCGGTCGCCTGCTTGATCCGCGGCAGGAACTCCATGAACACGGCAGGGTCCGGCGTTGGGCGGCCGTCCCGGGGATCGCGAGCGTGCAGATGCAGGATCGCCGCGCCGGCTTCCGCCGCCGCGATCGCCTGGCTGGCGATCTCGTCCGGGGTGATCGGCAGGTGATCCGACATGGTCGGCGTATGGATGCCGCCGGTGACGGCGCAGGTGATGATGACCTTGCTCATGAGGCTTTCCTTCGTCCCTGCGCTCAGACCGGTAGAATGGCGACTGCCCGCGTCCAGCCGGCCGAGCCGTTGCGGACCTTCACCGGCAGGCAGCTGATGGTGAAGCCGGTCGCCGGCAGCGCTTCGAGATTGTGCAGCTTCTCGATCTGGCAGTAGCCGGCCTCGCGCCCGGCCTTGTGGCCTTCCCAGATCAGCGAGGCGTCGCCGGTCTGCGCAAAGCGGCGGGCGGTATGGCTGAACGGCGCGTCCCAGCTCCAGCCATCGGTGCCGACGACCTTGATGCCCTGCCGGACCAGATGCAGCGTCGCCTCGCGGCCGAAACCGCAACCGGAATCGACATAGTCGGCCTGGCCATAGCGGGCGCCGGCCCGTGTGTTGGCGATGACGATCTCCAACGGGCTCAAGACATGGCCGATGCGCTTAAGCTCGGCGTCGATCTCGGCAGGGGTGACGACGTGTCCGTCGGGCAGATGGCGGAAATCCAGTTTCACGCCCGGCTGCAAGAACCAGTCGAGCGGGCATTCGTCGATCCGGAGCGCCGGAGCGCCGCCATCCTGCGTCGGATGGTAGTGCCAGGGCGCGTCGATATGGGTGCCGTTATGGGTCGAGATCGTCGCGAGCTCGACTGCCCAGCCCATGCCGTCCGGGAGCTGCTCGGGCTTCAGGCCGGGAAAGGCCGCAGCGATGTCCTTTGCCGTCGCCTGATGCGTGCGATAGTCGATTCTGACCTTCTGGAAGGGCGGATCGGCAGGAACGTCGTTCTCGAGCGGAATCGACAGATCGACGAGGCGGCCTGGCAGCATGCCGGTATGTCCTCCCTTGAGGATGTATTCTCTGTCGTTCGAATTTGGACGAACGTCCGACCTATAGCAGGGCGCCCTGTTTCTGGTAAGAGGGGAATCGCTGGATTCTGGAGGGGCCCGATGTCCGCGATGCCGACGCGCGACCGCATTCTCGACGCCGCCGAACGGCTCTTCGCCGAGCGCGGCGGCGCCGATGGCGCCTCGATGCGCGATCTTGCGGCCGCGGCCGGCGTGCGACTCTCGCAGCTCAGCTATCATTTCGGCTCGAAGGAGGCGCTCTACCGCGCCGTCTTTGCCCGCCGGGCGCATGCTCTGGCGCTGGCGCGCGCGCAGGCCCTGGGCGAGGCCATGGCCCGGCCGGTGCTCGATGTCGGCGAGATCGTCGCCGCCCTGATCGGCCCGTCCGTGCGCCAGCGTTTCAGCGAAGGCGTGCAGGGCGCAGCCTTCGCCATGATGACCGCCCGCGAGGCCGTCGACCCGCGCGAGGCGGCGCGCGGCGTCGTCGCCGAGCATTTCGATCCGACCGCACGGCAGTTCGTCGCGGCGCTGGGCAAGCTCTATCCGCAGGCACCGGAGGGCGCGCTCGTCGATGCCTATCTCTTCATGGTCGGCGCGCTCGTCACGACTATGGCTGCCGGCGACCGCGCCATGCGGCTCGACCAGGAGCGCGGGGCGGTACCGGTGGTCGAGAACGCCGAGCAGCTCCTGCAGCGCCTGACCAGCTTCTGCGCCGCCGGCATCGACGGCCTGCTGCGGCGCCGTTAAGCCGGCTTATCCGTCTGCAACAAGGGGAAGCGGGGACCACCATGCGCCGCGAGATCATCGAAGTCCCCGTCATCTCCGAGGCGATCCGCCGGCTCGGCGCGCCGACCTCGGCACTAGCTCGCGCCGGCGACCTGCTCTTCACCTGTGGCATGCCGCCGATCGACGTGACGACCGGCGAGATCGTCAGCGGCGATATCGAAATGCAGACCCGCGCCGCGATGGAGGCGCTCGCCGTGACTCTGCGCCATGGCGGCGCTTCGCTCGACGCCGTCGTCAAGGCGACGATTTTCGTCACCGATCCCGCGCTAATGGCTGGCGTTAACGCGGTCTACCGGACTTATTTCACGGACGGCTTCCCGGCCCGGACCAGCGCCGCGATCCGGCCGTGGCCATTGCCTTTCGACATCGAGATCGAATGCGTCGCCGCGATTGGCTGACGCTTAACGATCCGCCCGCGCCACCACGGTGTGCAGCAGCACGTTGAGACCCGGTTCCAGGTCATCGGGCGTGCAGAGCTCCTGGTTGTTGTGGGTGATGCCGCCCTTGCAGGGCGCGAAGATCATCGTCGCCGGCGCATGGCGGGCGACGAAATAGGCGTCGTGCCCGGCCTGGCTCAGGATATCGCGCGTGCGATAGCCGAGTCCTAGCGAGGTCGAGCGGACCTGCTCGATCAGCTCCTCGGCAAAGATCTTGCCGCCCCAGCTCCAGATGTCGAGGATCTCGGCGGTGCAATCGGCCCGCGCCGCCGCCTCATGCACGGCACGGCGCACGCGCTCGGCCATCACCTTGGCGGTTTCCGGATCGGCATGGCGGACGTCGCAGGTCGCCTGGGCCCAGTCGGAGAGGATGCCGGGCTTGTTCGGCCAGGCGACCAAACGCGAGGCCGTCGCCTTGCCGCCGCTGCCGGCATGCTCCCAGCCGAGATCATCGACCGCCACCAGCAGGCGCGCCCCGGCGATCAGCGCGTTCTTGCGCCGCTCCATCGGCCAGGGGCCGGTATGGGCGGTCTCCCCCTTGAACTCGACCAGCATGCCGGTGCTGGCATAGCCGCCGGTGACGACGCCGACCTGCATGCCCTCGCGGTCGAGGATAGGGCCCTGCTCGATATGGAATTCGACATAGGCGTCGAATGGATGGGGCGTCGCCTCCATCTGCCCGCGATAGCCGATCCGGTCGAGCTCCTCGCCGATCGTCCTGCCGTCATCGTCGCGCCGACCCAGCGCCCAGTCGAGCGTATAGGCGCCGGTGAAGCAGCCCGATCCGACCATCGGCGGCGAGAAACGCCCACCCTCCTCATTGGTCCAGTTGACCACTTCGATCGGCCGTTTCGTGCGGTGGCCGAGCCGGTCGAGCGTGCGGCAGACCTCCAGCCCGCCGAGCACGCCGGCAATGCCGTCGAAGCGCCCGCCATTCACCTGCGTGTCGAGATGGCTGCCCATCACCACCGGCGGCAGGCTGTCGTCCTGCCCGGCCCGCCGCGCGAAGATGTTGCCGATGCCGTCGATCCGGACGCTCAACCCCGCCTCCCGGCACCAGGCGATGAAGGCGTCGCGGACCTCCCGGTCGGCATCACCGAGCGCCAGCCGTGACAGCCCGCCCGGCCGGCCGACCCCGATCTCGCCGGAACGCTCGATCGTCGTCCAGAAGCGCCCGATATCGATGCGCGCGGTCGCTGGCAGGCCCATGGATTCCCCCTGTTTCCGGACGCTGAGCGCGCCGCCTCGAGCAACGACAATCGAGGCCTCGGCCCGCTGCTGGCAAATCGATATTGGTGATGGGTTTCGTCGGTCTTCGTGGCACGGGTCGCCACACGCCCGGGTATGTCGGCGGCGCAGAAGGCGCTTGACAGCTGCGCATGCACGATGGAATGATTGTTCCATTGAGTATTAAAAACGGTTTTTTTGTTTCGTTTTGACTGAAGCGCAGTGTCGGCGGTCGCGCCTGGCGCGTCCTCCCTCCTACGCCATCCCAGGCAGTCCGCGACGCTTCGCGGCCGGCCAAATCGCCGGACAACCGGCCGATCGAGCCCGATCGGACCGATAACGACAGCGGGGACATCCCCGCAAGGGAGGATGAGATGAAGCGTTTTCTCGCAGGGATGATTGCTGCCGCCGCCATCGCGGTTGCAGGGACGACGCCGAGCGTCGCGCAGCAGACCAGGATCATCGTCGTCAGCCATGGCCAGGCCGCGGATCCGTTCTGGTCGGTGGTCAAGAACGGCGTCGCCAAGGCGGCGGCCGATCTGAAGGTCGCCGTCGACTACCGCGCGCCCGAGACCTTCGACATGGTCGCGATGAGCCAATTGATCGATGCCGCGGTGAACCAGAAGCCGGCCGGCCTGGTCGTCTCGATCCCCGACGCCTCGGCGCTCGGCCCGTCCATCCAGAAGGCCGTCGCCGCCGGCATCCCGGTGATCTCGATGAACTCGGGCTCCGACGTCTCGAAGAAGCTCGGCGCGCTCCTGCATGTCGGCCAGGACGAGTTCGATGCCGGCAAGGCCGCCGGCGAGAAGCTCGCCAGCATGGGCGGCAAGGTCGGCGTCTGCGTCAACCACGAGGTCGGCAATGTCGCGCTCGATTTGCGCTGCAAGGGTTTTGCCGAAGGCTTCAAGGGCAAGGTCACCGTGCTGCCGGTCTCGAACGACCCGTCCGAGATCCGCTCCAAGGTCAAGGCGGCGCTCTCCGACGCCAGCGTCGACACGGTGATGGCGCTGAGCGCCTCGCTCGGCGGCGAGCCGACCCTTGCGGGCGTCAAGGAGGCCGGCAAGATCACCAGCGTCCGCGTCGCCACCTTCGATCTTTCGGCCAATTTCCTCAAGGCGATCGTGGCGGGCGAAGCGGCCTTCGGCATCGACCAGCAGCAGTTCCTGCAGGGCTATCTGCCGGTCGCTTTCCTGGCGCTCAATGCCGAGTACGGCCTCGTCCCCGGCGGCAACGTCCCCTCCGGCCCGAACCTCGTCACCAAGGAGAAGGCGGCCCAGGTCGTCGACCTCTCGGCCAAGGGCATCCGCTGAGCTTTTGCGGCGGCGCGTCCAGCGCCGCCGCTCCCTCCCCGGACGGTTCAGAAGCTGAAGGTGTGCGCCATGACGACGTCGACCGCCGATCTTGCCGCGGGTGCGTCCCGTTCCCCTGATCCGGCCGCTGCCGCTCGCGACGAACGCTTGCGCCGCGTCTCGCTGATCGCCCGATTGATGCGCCGGCCTGAATTGGGCGCGGTTGCCGGCCTCGTCCTGGTCACCGTCTTCTTCGGCCTCACCGCCAATCCGGCGATGTTCACCCTCGCCGGCCTGATGACCGTGCTGTCGCCGGCGGCCCAGCTCGGCATCCTCGCCATCGCGGCGGCGCTCTTGATGATCGGCGGCGAGTTCGACCTTTCGATCGGCTCGATGATCGCCTTCGCCGGCCTCGTCTTCGGCGCACTGATCGTCGTCGGCGATATGCCGCTTTTGGCGGCGATCGTCGCGACCTTTGTCTTCGCCGGGCTGATGGGCGCGGTGAACGGGCAGATCGTCATCCGGACGCGCCTGCCCTCCTTCATCGTCACCCTCGCCTTCCTGTTCATCCTGCGCGGGCTTTCGCTGGTCGGGCTGAAATGGGCGACCGGCGGCTCGACGCAATTGCGCGGCATCGGCGACAAGGCCGGCACAGGCGTCGTCCGCGAGCTTTTTTCCGGCCAGGCGCTGGAAGGGCTGTTCGCCTGGCTGGCGCAGGCCAACCTGATCGCCAAGTTTCCGAACGGGACGCCGACCGTCACCGGCGTTCCCGTCGGGGTCCTCTGGTTCCTCGCCATCGCAGCGCTCGCGACCTATGTCCTCTTGCGCACCCGCTTCGGCAACTGGATCTTCGCCGCCGGCGGCGATCCCAATGCGGCCCGCAATTCCGGCGTGCCGGTCAACATGGTCAAGACGACTTTGTTCGTGCTAACCGCCTGCGCCGCCACTCTCGTCGCCATCCTGACCGTGCTCGATGCCGGCTCGACCGACGCCCGGCGCGGCTTCCAGAAGGAGTTCGAGGCGATCATCGCCGCGGTGATCGGCGGTTGCCTCCTGACCGGCGGCTACGGCTCGGCGATCGGCGCCTTCTTCGGCGCGATCATCTTCGGCATGGTTTCGATTGGCCTGACCTACACCAGCTTCGACAGCGACTGGTTCCAGGTCTTCCTCGGCGGCATGCTGCTGCTCGCCGTGCTGTTCAACAACTTCATCCGCCGCAAGGCGACAGGGGAGCGCTGAACATGACAACCGCAGCTCCAGAACAGACGCCCCTCATCGAGGTCCGCGACATCGTCAAGCATTTCGGCTCGGTGATCGCGCTCTCGGGCGTCTCGCTCAAGGTCTCCGCCGGCGAGGTGCTCTGCCTGCTCGGCGACAACGGCGCCGGCAAGTCGACGCTGATCAAGACGCTCTCGGGCTGCCATCGCCCGAGCTCGGGCGAGTTCCTGGTCGAGGGCCGGCCGGTCACCTTCTCGAGCCCGCGCGACGCGCTCGATGCCGGCATCGCCACCGTCTACCAGGATCTGGCGATGATCCCGCTGATGTCGATCACGCGGAATTTCTTCATGGGCCGCGAGCCGATCCGCGGCTTCGGCCCGCTGAAATGGATCGATTTCGACCTCGCCCATGCGGTGACCCGCGACGAGATGCACAGGATCGGCATCGACATCCGCGATCCGCATCAGGCGGTCGGCACGCTCTCCGGCGGCGAGCGCCAATGCGTCGCCATCGCCCGCGCCGTCTATTTCGGCGCCAAGGTGCTGATCCTGGACGAGCCCACTTCCGCACTCGGCGTCGCGCAGACCTCGATGGTGCTGAAATACATCAACCTCGTCCGCGCCAAGGGCCTCGGCGTGATCTTCATCACCCACAATGTCCGTCACGCCTATGCCGTCGGCGACCGCTTCACCGTGCTCAACCGCGGCAAGACGCTCGGCACCTACGCCAAGTCCGAAATCGCGATGGACGAGCTGCAGAACCTGATGGCCGGCGGCAAGGAATTGCAGGCGGTCTCCGAGGAGCTCGGCGGCACAGTCTGACGTCCCTGGCACGTCCACTCCTTCCTCTTCGCTATGGAGATTGCTCATGCGCGCGCTCGGCGTCGGCCTGATCGGCACCGGCTATATGGGCAAGTGCCACGCCCTCGCCTGGAACGCCGTCGCCCCGGTTTTCGGCGACGTGCGTCGTCCGAAGCTCGCCATACTCTGCGAGGTCGACGAGGCCCTGGCGGCGCAGCGGGCCGGCGAGTTCGGTTTCGCCCAGTCGACCGCCGACTGGCAGGCGCTCATCGCTCATCCCGATGTCGACGTCGTCTCGATCACCACGCCGAACGCCTTCCATGCCGAGATGGCGATCGCGGCCTTGAGCGCCGGCAAGCATGTCTGGTGCGAGAAGCCGATGGCGACCAGCCTTGGCGATGCGCAAGCGATGCTGGCGGCGGCCAAAGCGGCCGGGACGGTCGCTGCGCTCGGCTACAACTACATCCAGAACCCGGCGATCCGGCTGGCGCAGCGGCTGATCACCGAGGGCACGATCGGGCCGGTCAACCATGTCCGCGTCGAGATGGACGAGGACTTCATGGCCGATGCCGGCGCGCTCTTCTCCTGGAAGAGCGAAGCCGCCTCCGGCCATGGCGCGCTCGACGATTTTGGCGTCCACGCCTTCTCGCTGATCAAGGTGCTGATCGGCGAGGTCGAAGCCGTGATGGCTGACATGGCCAAACCCTACGCCGAACGCCCGCTCCGGGCTGGCGGCACTCGCGCGGTCGAGACCCACGACATCGCCACCCTGCTCTTGCGCCTGTCGTCCGGCGCTTCCGGGCTCGTCGCGCTCAACCGCTCGTCCTGGGGCCGCAAGGGCCGCATCGCTCTGCAGGTTTTTGGTGCCAGGGGGACGATCGCCTACGACCAGGAGCGGATGAACGAGATCGAACTGTACACCGCAGAAGGAGCGGCTGACGTTCAGGGCTTCCGCCGCATCCTGACCGCGCCGGCACATGAGCCCTATGGCCGGTTCATCCCGGCGCCGGGCCACGGCCTCGGCTTCAACGAGCTCAAGATCATCGAATGTCGCGAGCTGCTCCGCGCCATCGCCGGCGAGCCTGCGCATCTCCTCGATTTCGAGGCCGGCCTGCGCATCGAGCGTACGGTCGACGCCGCTGCCCGGAGTTTCCGCGAGGGGCGCTGGACGACGATCTAAGGACCTGCTTCGCTGACATCGTGGACGAAGCGTGATTCTCGGCGATGCAGCCGGTTTCGGTCGACTGGAAACCGCGCTAGGAATATCGTTCGTATACGAACGAGGATCAGCGATGGCGCGATCGAGCACTGCGGCCGAGACGCCCGAACCCGCCGACGAGAGCTATGATCTCGCCGAGCAGGTCGGCTTCATCATGCGCCAGGCGGCGCAGCGCCATGTCTCGATCTTCAACGAGATCATGGGCGCCGACCTGACGCCGACGCAATGGGCGGTGCTGGCGCGGCTCTATCAGGATGGCGGCTCCTCGCAGAACCTTCTGGGACGCCAGACCGCGATGGACGCCGCCACGATCAAGGGCGTGGTCGACCGTCTGCTCAAGCGCAAGCTGGTGCAGACCAAGCCGGATCCGGAGGATGGCCGCCGGCTCATCGTCGAGCTCAGCCCGGCCGGCGTCGCTTACACCCGTGAATTGCTGCCCAAGGCGGAGACGGTGACCAAGGTGACGCTGGCGCCGCTCGCGACCAACCAGCGGGCGACGCTGATCGCGCTGCTGAAGCAGCTGCGCTGAGGTTCTTCGTCATTGCGAGCGCAGCGAAGCAATCCAGGAGACGTAGAGCGAGCCCTTCTGGATTGCTTCGTCGCTGACGCTCCTCGCAATGACGGATGTGCCTACCCGATCACATAGCAGTCGCAGCTCTCGGCGATGGCCTTGGCCTCGTCGAGATCGCTCGAGGCGCTGGCGTGGATGGCGAAGAGCGGATCGCCGACTGCAACGGCGTCGCCGACATGGCGGCGCAGGTCGATGCCGGCCGCCTTGTCGAACGGCGCACCCGCACGCCGCGCGATTCCCGCGACCGCCCAACCGTCGATCTCGGTGATGACCCCGGCCCTGGGGGAGCGCACCGTATGCACGAGCAGTCCGGGCGCGACCGGCGGCTCGCGCCGCCCCTGCGCATCGATGATCCGCTCAAAGGCGGCGCGCGCCGCGCCGGAGCGCAGCAGCTCCTCCGCGCGTGCCCGCCCGGCCGCGACCGAGCCAAGCGCAGGGTCCCAGGCGAGGATGCGGCTGGCGAAGAACAGCGCCTTCTCGACCAGGTCGGCCGGTGCCTGCGGGTCGTTATCGAGCACCCAGCCGACATCGCGGCATTCCAGCGCGGGGCCGATGCCGCGCCCGATCGGCCGGCTGCCATCGGTCGGGAAGGCGTTGACGACGAGGCCGAGCCCGGCACCGACCGTCTCGAACAAATCAGCCAATTCGGCGGCTTCCGCTTCGCTTCTCAGCTTGGCGCGCGGGCCATAGGGCAGGTCGACGATGACATGGGTCGAGCCCGCGGTGAGCTTCTTCGACAGGATCGAGGCGACCGACCAGCGATTGGAATCGATGCCGAGCGGCCGCGTGATCGCGTTCATCACGTCGTCGACGACGGAATGGTTGAGCCGTCCGTTCCAGGCGATCGAGCCGCGCGCCTTTTCCACGCAGGCGCGCAATTCGGCCGGGTTGAGCTCGACGCGGGCAAGCGTCTCCATCGCATCGGCCGTGCCAGCCGCCGAGGTGATGGCGCGCGACGAGGTTTTGGGCATCAGGAAGGCGCCATGGGCCGCGACGATCGGCACGACGATCAGCGTGATCCGGCTGCCGGGAATGCCGCCCATCGAATGCTTGTCGACGACGATCTGGTCGGGCCAGGCGATTGTCTGCGCGAAGCGGGTGCGCACCCGCGCCAGCGAAACGACCTCGTCATCGGAGAGCGTCTGCGTCGCCGCGACCAGGAAGGCCGCGACCTCGCCATCGGGATAGCGGGCCTCGACGATGTCGCGGATCAGCGTGTGGTACTGCTCCTCAGTGAGCTCGCCGCCCTGGATCTTGCGGGTCAGCGCCGCCCGGCTCTCCGGCGAAGGCGTGCGCCTTAGCGTGACCTCGCTGCCCTCGGGCAGACCGAGCTCGTCGAAGGCCTCGGCCGAGAGGCCGATCTCGTCGCCGCCAAGCAGCGCGGGTGAATCGACCACCTGCACGTCGGAGCGAATGCTGGCGGTCGCGCCTGAGATCTCGATCCGGCCCGGCCCGAGATAATCGAAGCCGTTGACGATCTCGCCCTTGGCCGGGAGATAGGCGCAATGCGCCCGTCCCGCGAAAAGTGGCAGGCGGCGCAGGCGCATCGTATTGGCGGCGGCCTCGACCGCAGCGACGAAGCGCTCGATGCCGATCTCGACGCTTTGGTCGTTGCAGATCGTCGTCGCCCGGATCCCTTCCGGGCGGGGCTCGACCGTGCGCGACAGGCGCTTCTCGATGGCTTCGCCGCTCTCGCGCCCGCGGCCGGCGATGCGGGCGGCGAGCACCTCGGGCGGCGCGGTGACCTCGACCACGACGAAGCGCGGCAGACGGGCGGCGAGCGCCGCGATCGTGGCGCGCGAGCCGTTGGCGATGACGTTGCGGCCGGATTCAACCAGCCGCTTGAGTTCGGCCGGCAGGCCGTAGCGCAGGCCATGGGCGCCCCAGGTGATCAGGAAATCGCCCTTGGCCTCGCGCGCGTCGAAGGCCTCGTCCGTCGCCGCCTCATGGTCCTCGCCCGGCGAGCCCGCGGGGCGGGTGACGACGCGGCGCGCGAAGACATAACGGCCGGTCGGCTCCAGCAGAGCGCGGGCGCCGTCGATCAGCGAGTCCTTGCCGGCCCCGCTCGGGCCGACGACGAGGAAGAAGGTGCCTTGCCGCATTCCCTGGCCGCAGTCCCTGCTCAGGCTTCGTCGAGGCCGATATCCACCGCCGGCGCCGACTGGGTGATCTTGCTGGTCGAGATATAGTCGACACCGGTCCTGGAGATCGGGCCGATCGTGTCGATATTGATGCCGCCGGAGGCCTCGACCTTGGCGCGGCCGGCGATCAGCTCGACCGCCCGTGTCATGTCGGCGACCGACATGTTGTCGAGCATGATCACGTCGGCGCCGGCCCTGGCGGCCTCTTCGACCTGCTCGAGCCGGTCGCACTCGACCTCGAGCTTGGTCAGCACCGGCAGCTTCTTGCGGGCGCGTTCGACGGCGGCGGTGATGCTGCCGCAGACGGCGATGTGGTTGTCCTTGATCATCACGCCATTGTCGAGGCCGAGCCGATGGTTGAGGCCGCCGCCGCAGGTCACGGCGTGCTTCTCCATCATGCGCAGGCCGGGCGTGGTCTTGCGGGTGTCGATCAGGCGCGCCTTGCTGCCGGCGATGGCGGCGGCGTAGCGGGCGGTCTCGTTGGCGATGCCGGAGAGGCGCTGGGCGATGTTGAGCGCGGTGCGCTCGGCGGTGAGCACGCTGCGGGCCGAGCCTTCGATCTCGACCAGGATCGCGCCCTTCTCGACCTTGTCGCCGTCCTTGACGCGCAGCGTCACCTTGAGATCGGGGTCGTAGCGCTTGAACACGCGGGCGGCGACCTCGACGCCGGCGACGATCATCGGCTCGCGGGCGTTCATGTGGAACTTGCCGGTCTCGTTCGGCTCGATCATCACCTGGACGGTGAGGTCGCAGGCGCCGATATCCTCGACGAGCCAGTGGTCGATCAGGCGATCCGTGGCGAAGACGTCATACATGGAAGGGCCCTCTCTCCCGCGGCAATGCCGCTCCAAACATGTTTGTATGCAAACAATAGCAGCGGGAAAATTTGGCTGTCAATGCGCCATCGAAGCCGTGCTTGCAACCGAGAATCGCGTCATGCGGAGGTCATCTCCGCCGGCTACGAACCTCGCTCGGCAGCGTCGCAAATAATCTTGTATGCAAGATTAGGCGGCTGCATCTCCTCCTTACCGACGAATCAGCGCGAGTCCCGCCGTGCCGGCCGAGGCTGTGTGCCAATCCCGATATCGAGCGTAGAGTGGCCCGCCATCCTGCCCCGCGCCGCTGTCTTGACTTGATCCAAGAGGCGCGCCAGTATCGTTTGTACACAAACAAAATCCTCAAGGCCCGCTCTGCGGGAGGATCAAGCATGGCGCTGGACGAAGCGAGCCCGGTCGCGGACGACAAGATCCGCTGCGATGCCTGCCCGGTGATGTGCTTCATCAAGCCGGGCGCCGTCGGCGCCTGCGACCGCTACGGCAATGTCGACGGTGAGCTGGTGCGGATGGAGCCGCATATCGTGCTCGAGCGCACGCTGGAGCATGGCGGCGAGGTCGTTCCCTTCGCCGGATCGCGCGAATGGGACGGCGAGATCGTCCACCAGCAGGGCACCTTCATCACCGCGATCGGCGCCGGCACCACCTATCCCGACTACAAGCCGGCCCCGTTCATCGTCTCCTCCGAGGTCGACGGCGTCGACATGGTCACCGTCGTGACCGAGGGCATTTTCAGCTATTGCGGCGTCAAGGTGAAGATCGACACCGACCGCTTCCTCGGCCCCGAGCAGGCGACGGTGCGCGTCGAGGGCGAGGCGATCGGCCACGTCACCACCGGCGAGTACGGCTCGCAGATGCTCTCGCTCGGCGGCGTCCACCATCTCACCGGCGGCTCGAAGAAGGAGGGCCGCGTCACCTGCGACGCCCTGCTCCAGCTCAGCAACGGCAAGGCGGTCGAGCTGACCATCGACGAGGGCGAGACGGTGATCGTCCAGGCCGGCAAGCCGCCGATCGTCAACGGCATCCAGGAGAGCCGGATGCGCGTCGGCTGCGGCTCGGCGACGATCGGCATCTTCGCCAAGCAGTGGCATGGCAAGGTCGACGAGGTCGTCGTCGTCGACGATCACATCACCGGCGTGCTCTCCGAGCACCAGGCCGGTAAATTGCTCGGCATGGCCGGCACCGGCATCAAGCTGAAGGGCCGCCGCTCGACGCCAGGCCGCTATTTCCAGGTGGCGCAGCCCGGCACCGGCTGGGGCGGCACCAATATCAGCGACCCTCTGACCATTCTCGGGCCCTTCGATCCCAAGGTCGCCTATCCCGGCCTGCGCCTTTTGATGGTCTCGACCACCGGCGAGCACGCCGCCTATTACGAGCTCGACGAGAACCTCGTGCCGGTCGAGATGCAGATGCCGCAGCCGCTGGTCGAGCCGGTCGAGCGCATCGCCGAGAATTGCGAACCGGCGCTCTCCACGGTGCTGTTCATCGGCGGCGCCGGCGGCTCGCTGCGCGCCGGCGTCACCGAGAACCCGGTCCGCCTGACGCGCTCGGTCAAGGATGCGCTGACCTATGTCACTTGCGGTGGCGCTCCGGTCTATATCTGGCCGGGCGGCGGCATCACCTTCATGGTCGACGTCACCCGCCTGCCCGAGAACGCCTTCGGCTATGTGCCGACCCCGGCCTTGGTCGCGCCGCTGGAGTTCACCATGAGCCTGACCGACTACGAGGCGCTCGGCGGCCATATGGACGCGATCCAGCCGCTGGTTTCGCTGAAGGGCGGCAGCCGCCTGCGCCTGCCGCAGCGCCCGGACAATCCCTGGCCGCTGGCGCCGGAGCAGCCGCGCCGCTCGCTCGGCTAGGGCGATGTGGGAGAAGCCTTCCGCGCGCATTCTCCCGGATGGCCGGCGCCTGCTGCTGCAGCAGGGCCCGATCGATCTCGTCATCGAGGCCGTCGGCGAGCAAGCCGCGGTCAGGGCCGCGCACGAGGCGGCGATTCTCCGCTTCGACGGTCTGCTTGCCGAACTCTGTGACGAGCTGCAGCTGCTGCGCACGGCCGTGAGCCGGACGAGTCCGCTGCCGCTTGGCTCCGTCGCCCGGCGCATGCATGCGGCCGTCAGCCCCTTCGCCATCGGCGGCTTCATCACTCCGATGGCCGCCGTCGCCGGCTCGGTGGCGCAGGAAATCCTCGGCGTGATGTGCGAGGCCGCGCCGCTGCACCGCGCCTATGTCAACAATGGCGGCGACATCGCCCTGCATCTCGCAGCCGGCGAGCAGTTCCGCATCGGCCTGGTGAAGCGCCCCGACCGGCCGGAGTTCTTCGCGACCGCGACGATTCGGCCTGAACACGGCGTCGCCGGCATCGCGACATCAGGCTATCCCGGCCGCAGCTTCTCGCTGGGGATCGCCGAGGCAGTGACGGTGCTGGCCCCGACCGCCGCCATGGCCGATGCAGCGGCCACCGTGATCGCCAACGCGATCGACCTGCCCGGCCATCCCGCGATCGAGCGTCTGCCGGCCAACGCCATCCAGAGCGACAGCGATCTCGGCGAGCGGCTGGTGACCCGTGACGTCGGCCAGCTGGCCACGGACGAGATCGAAACCGCGCTCGCCGCCGGCCTCGCCGAGGGGGAGCGCCTGCGTTCGGCAGGCTTGATCGTCTCGGCCGCCATGCATCTTCAGGGCGTGAGCCGCATGCTCGCCACGCCTATGATCGTTCAAGAAAAGCCTGAGAGGAGACTGGCCCGTGCCTGAGATCGCCGTCCGCAAATACGCAGTGACCGTCGAGGAGATTTTTCACGAGGGCGGTCCGGCCGCCGCGGTGCCGCTGAAGCGCGGTGCGGCTCTGGCCGTGATCGCCAACCCCTATGCCGGCCGCTATGTCGAGGACATCCAGGGCTTCATGGACGATCTCAAACCCTTCGGCTTGGCCATGGCGCAGCGCCTGCTCGCCGCGATGGGCGGCGACGCCAAGACGATCCAGGGCTATGGCAAGGGCGCCATCGTCGGCGCCGCCGGCGAGCTCGAGCATGGCGCGCTCTGGCATGTGCCGGGCGGCTACGCCATGCGCGAATTATTGGGCGACGCCAAGGCGATCGTGCCCTCGACCAAGAAGGTCGGCGGCCCCGGCACGCGGCTCGACATCCCGGTCACCCACGTCAACGCCTCCTATGTCCGCAGCCATTTCGATTCCTTCGAGATCGGCATCACCGACGCGCCCAAGGCCGACGAATTGCTGTTCGCGCTGGTGATGACCACCGGCTCGCGCATCCATGCCCGCGTCGGCGGCCTCAAGGCGAGCGAGATCAAGGGCGAGGACGGTCTGAGATGAAAGCCAGCATCCGCAAGATCGTCACCGTCCTCGACGAGACCCATAGCGAGCTCGGCCGGATCGTCTCGCCGCCGGTCAAGCGCGCCGCCGCCGTTGCCGTGATCGCCAATCCTTTCGCCGGCAAATATCAGGACGACCTCTCCGAACTGATCGACATCGGCGAGGAGCTCGGTGACCTGCTCGGCCGCCATGCGCTCGCCGCGCTCGGCATCGAGGGCGAGGCGGTCCAGGGCTATGGCAAGGCGGCAGCCGTCGGCGAAGATGGCGAATTGGAGCACGCCGCGGCGATCCTGCATCCCAAGCTCGGCGCCCCCCTGCGCAAGCTGCTGGGCAAGGCGCCGGCGCTGATCCCGTCCTCGAAGAAGCGCGGCTCGCTCGGCGTCGTTCTCGACGTGCCGCTCGGCCACAAGGCGGCAGCCTATGTCCGCAGCCATTTCGACGGCATGGAGGTCCGCATTTCCGATGCGCCGCGCGCTGGCGAGATCGTCGTCGCGGTCGCCCTGACCAGCGGCGGCCGGCCCTTGCCGCGCGTCGGAGGGCTCACCCATGCCGAGGCGAAGGGCGAGGACGGCTTGCGCTGAGGCGCGTCCCGTCGGTTCGCCAGCGCTGCTAGCTCCGCAGCGCGCCCGGCCCGGCCACTGCGCCGGGCGGGCATTTGCCGGAGATGATCATCCCCAGCACCTCGTCCTGCGTGACGTCGTGGACATGGGCGCTGCCGACCACCTTGCCATTCTTCATCACGCTGACGCGGTCGGCGAGGTCGAAGACATCGTGCAGGTCATGGCTGATCAGGAAGATGCCGATGCCCTGCTTCTTCAGCTCCAGGATAAGGTCGGCGACCTGCTTGGTCTCGGCCGGGCCGAGCGCCGCCGTCGGCTCGTCCATGATCAGCACGCGGGCGTTGAAATAGATCGCGCGGGCGATCGCGACCGACTGGCGCTGGCCGCCGGAGAGCGCCTTCACCGGCTCCTTGAAGCGGCGGAAATGCGGGTTGAGCCGGCCCATCACCTGGCGGGTCTCGGCTTCCATCGCGCTGTCGTCGAGCGTGCCCCAGGAGGTCAAAAGCTCGCGGCCGAGGAAGATGTTGGCGGCGGCGTCGACATTGTCGGCCAGTGCCAGCGTCTGATAGATCGTCTCGATGCCGTGGCGCTTGGCGTCGCGCGGCGAGGAGATCGACACCGGCTCGCCGGCGATCCTGATCTCGCCGGCATCGGCGCGATAGGCCCCCGACAGGATCTTGATCAGCGTCGACTTGCCGGCGCCGTTATGGCCGAGCAGGCCGACGACCTCGCCGGCATGGAGGTCCACGCTGGCATGGTCGACCGCCTTGATGCCGCCGAAGGCGATCGAGATCTCGCGCATCTCGACCAGGGGCGTAGTTGCGTCCATGGCGCTCTCCGTCATCCAAGCCGCTTGCGATAGAGCCCGTCGAGCCAGACGGCGAGGACGAGCACGATGCCGACGACGATGTTCTGCAAGGGCGTGTCGACGCCGATCAGCACCATGCCCGACTGCAGCGACTGCATCACCAGCGCGCCCAGCATCGCGCCGGCGATGGTGCCGACGCCACCGGCGAGCGAGGTGCCGCCGATCACCGCCGCGGCGATGACATAGAGCTCGTCGAGCTGGCCGGCGGAGTTGGTGGCGGCGTTGAGGCGGGCGGTCGAGATGCAGGCGGCGATGCCGACCAGCATGCCCATCAGCCCGTAGACCAGCATCAGCACTTTGCGGGTGTTGACGCCGGAGAGCTGGGCCGCCTCGGGATTGCCGCCGATCGAGAAGACATAGCGCCCGAAGCGCAGGCGCCGCGCCAGGAAGCTCATGGCGATGCCGACTGCGAGCGCGAGCAGCACCGGTACGGCGAGGCCATGGCCGGTCACGAGCCCGCCCTCGGGCCAGGTCCCGCCCTTGGCCTCGACCAGCCGGCGGGCGACACCGGCTGGTAGTGCATAGGCGTTGGCGATCATGACCGCGCCGATCACCGTGCCGCAGGCGAGCGCGGCGAGCACGATCTCGGCCCAGAGCGCGCGCAGGGCGAAACCGTAGCGCTTGCGCCGGCGTCGCGCGAAGGCGATTCCCGCGAGGATCAGGGCGCAGATGACGAGGCCGATCGCCCAAGAGGCGGTGGTGCCGATCGCGCCCTCGATGCCGCCGCCGAGCGGGCGGAAACGCGAATCCATCGGCGCGATTGTCTGGCCTTGCGTCACCCACCACGCTGCGCCGCGCCAGACCAGCAGGCCGCCGAGCGTAACGATGAAGGAGGGGATGGCGAGATAGGCGATCAGCGCGCCCTGGAACAGGCCGATCAGCCCACCAAGCGCGATCGCTGCGAGGATCGCGAGCAGCCAGGTCGCCGGATGCTCGAAGCCGAGCAGCTCCGGCAGCAACCGCGCCTGGACGAGGCCGGTCACCATGCCGACGAAGCCGAGCATGGAGCCGACCGATAGGTCGATGTTGCGGGTGACGATGACCAGCACCATGCCGCAGGCCATCACCGCGATCGAGGCGGTCTGGACCGAGAGGTTCCAGACATTGCGCGGCGTCAGGAAGGCGCCGCCCGAGAGCCAGTTGAAGCCGAGCCAGATCGCCGCCAGGGCGGCGATCATGCCGATCATCCGCGCATCGAACTCGATGGCGCGCAGATGATCGGCGAAGCTCTTCGCATCCTGCGACGGCGTTGCCGGTGCTGGTACGCTTTCAGTCACAGGCCTTTACCTTGCCGGCGGCGACGCCCTGGCAGACGGCGGCCTTCGGCGCCCAGCCGGCCTCGATCACCACGCCGAGATTGTCCTTGGTCACCGGCACCGGCTTCAGGAAGAGGGCGGTCATCTTGGCTCTGCTCGGGCCCTGGTCCCAGGCGGTGGCGCCTGCGACCTCGGTCAGCTTGGCGCCGCCGGCGAGCTTGATCGCGATCTCGGCGGCATTGCGCCCGAGCTCGCGCGCATCCTTCCAGATCGTCACCGTCTGGGTGCCGAGCGCGACACGGTTGAGCGCGGCGCGGTCGGCGTCCTGGCCGGAGACCGGCACGGAGCCGGCGAGACCTTGCGCGGCAAGCGCGGCGATGGCGCCGCCGCCGGTGCCGTCGTTGGCGGCGATCACGGCATCGACCTTGTTGGCGTTGCGCGTCAGGAACTGCTCCATGTTGCGCTGGGCGTTGGCCGGCAGCCAGCCATCGGTATAGGCCTCGCCGACATTCTTGATCTTGCCGGCGTCGATCGCCGGTTTCAGCACCTCGATCGAGCCCTGAAACAGGAAGTTGGCGTTCGGGTCCGAGCTTGAGCCCTTGATGAAGACGTAGTTGCCTTCCGGCTTCGCCTTCTGGATCTCGCGTGCCATCATTCGGCCGACCTCGACATTGTCGAAGGTCAGGTAGAAGGCCTGCGGGATCTCGATCAGCCGGTCATAGCCGACGATGGCGATACCCTCGTCGACCGCCTTCTGCACGGCCGGGCGGATCGCCTGCGCGTCCTGAGCCAGCACGATGATCGCCTTGGCGCCGCGCGCGATCAGGCTCTCGACATCGGTGAGCTGCTTGGCCGGCGAGGATTGCGCATCGGCAGAGAGATAGGTGCCGCCGACCTTCTCGATCGCGGCCTTGATCGCTGCCTCGTCGGTCTTCCAGCGTTCCTCCTGGAAGTTCGACCAGCTGACCCCGATCACCGGGCCCTTGCTTTGGGCGAAAGCGGGGAATGCGCTGCCGAAGGCTGCGAGCGCGAGGCCCGCGACGAGAATATGGCGTCTCAACACGGCGTTTCTCCCTCATCTGCGGCCGCGCGCTTTCGTGCAGCGCGTCGGATTGGAGGGAAGGTGAGCGTATCGGCTCCGGCCCGTCAAGCTCACATTGAAGGCAGTGCCGATTGCACGCACTGCGTGCATGTAATCGATTGCGCCTGCCGGGAAGCGATTGGTTCCGGATGGAATCGTGCGACGGCTGTCACAATCGGGCACGAAGGCCCGCTGAACAGCAGCTAGCGGCAGAGCGCGGCACGCAGGGCTGGGAGACGCAGCACCTCGGCTGCCGTCCCGGTGCGCTGCCAGCTGGCGGGGCTGCTGTCCTCGGCCGGTGGGTCGACGCGCAGGAAGATCGAGCTGCGATCCGTCAGCCGGCACACGATTTCACGCTGGATCTCGACGGTCATCGGACCGTCCGGCGCGGAGCCGTCCTCGTTCGAGGCGACAATCAGTGGGCTTCCGGGCAGAGTGATCGTGACGGTGCGCAGCCGCGTCGGAAGCGGCGCCTGGCCGATAAAGAGCTGGAACTGCAGCGCCGCCGTCTGCTGGTAGCGGCCTTCTCCGACGGACAGCGCCAGCCGCAAGGTACTACCGCGATGCGGGCCGAGCTCAACCGAGCCGATCGGCGTCGCCGGCGCGATCAGCGTCGCAGGAAGCACCGGGGCTGCGTTGATGTTCGCCGGCTGTCCCGGCGCCTGGGAGGACCGCAGCCCCGAGAAGGCGAGCGTCGCCGAGCCGATCTCCGTCGCGATCGTCGTCGCCAGCATCTCGTCGGGTTTGAGATAGCGCATCGTGTCGGCCGGGGTCGACACCGTCACTTCGATGAAGGAGCGGTCGAGCCCCATGGCATCGAGATAGCGCCGCATCTTGGCGTCGATCTCGCCGGTCGCCTGCTCTTGCTTGACCGTTCGCGTCTCGGTTCTCTCGTCGACCAGCTCCTTGCGCCCGCGCACGATCTTGTAGTCGCGCACCGTCGTCGTCTCGGTCTCGACGATGGTCTGCTGGTGCACGCCGATGCGCGATTGCGGCGGGATGATCCGGCGTTGACCCCCGGCGAGGAAGAGCGTGCAGGCCGAGGCGCAGAGCGGGCTGCGCTCGTCGATGGTGCCGAGCGCCGGCTCGCGCTGGCTGAAGACGGTGCGGGCGACGGCAATGTCGAGGCCGCTCCTGCGGGCGAGCTCGCCCATGGCGATCGCGGCCTCCACTGTGCCGCCGGTCGAATAGACAAGTAGCGGTAGCTTGCGCCCGTTCAATTCGGCGAGCGCGCGACGCAATTCAGCCGGCGTATCCTTAGTGATGGCGCCCTGGGCGGCGAGCCATTCGCGGCAGTCGGGCTCGCAGGGCTCGGCGCTGCGCGTCAGCACGATGCGCATCGGCTCCGGCTGTGGCGCGGCCGGCGGCTTGTCCTGCGCCATCGCGGGCAAGGCAAAGAGCGAAAAAGCCAAGGCCGGGAGAGGAACGATACGCATCACCAAATCAGCGAGCTCCGCCGGGGGTGCGCAAGGGAACCCCAGGCGCAGGGATTTGACAACAGACTCCTCGGCCCGTTGCAAGGGCAGGGAGGCAGGGTTGCCGCTTTCGCTGTGCCATTGGCCGTCTTTGAGGCGCTCTCGCGGCCGATTTCAGCGCGTGATCGTGTCGATCTCAGCGAGTTCCTCAGGGGTTAACGCCCAGTCTGCCGCCTTGACGTTGGCAGCGACCTGCTCTGGCTTCGTCGCGCCGGCGATGACGCTGGAGACGACCGGCTGAGCGGCGAGCCAGGAGAAGGCGAGTTCCAGCAGCGTCTTGCCACGCGCTGCGCAGAAGGCGGCGAGCGTCTCGGTCTTCACCCAGTTCGCCTCGGTCAGCACTTCGCCGGCGCGCTGGGCCTCGCGGGTCATGCGCGCGCCCTCCGGCATCGGGGCATTGCGCTGGTATTTGCCGGTGAGGAGGCCATTGGCGAGCGGGAAATAGGGCAGGAGGCCCATGCCGAAATGGCTGAGGGCCGGGATCAGCTCCTTCTCGGCGCCGCGCACCAGCAGGCTGTACTCGTCCTGCGCCGAGGCGAACCCCTCAATGCCCAGCGTCCTGGCCGTCCAATAGGCGTCGGCGACCTGCCAGGACGGCAGGTTCGAGCAGCCGATATAGCGGACCTTGCCCTGGCGGATCAGGTCTTCGAGCGCGCGCAGCGTCTCGGCGATCGGGGTCAGCGGATCGGGCCGGTGGATCTGGTAGAGGTCGATCCAGTCGGTCTTCATCCGCTTCAGCGAGGCCTCGACCGCCTCGATGATATAGCGCCGCGAGCCGCCCTTCTTCACGCCCTCCTCGTCCATGTTCATGCCGAACTTGCTGGCGAGCACGATGTCCTTGCGGCGGGCGCCGAGCAGTTCGCCGAGCGCCAGCTCCGAGCCGCCGCGATTGCCATAGATGTCGGCGGTGTCGAACAGGGTGATGCCATGCTCGATCGCGGCGTCGACGACCTTGCGCGCCGCCTCCAGATCGATCCGGCCGCCGAAATTGTTGCAGCCGAGGCCGACGAG
The DNA here is from genome assembly GCF_042657265.1 of Allobosea eneae. NCBI lineage: Bacteria > Pseudomonadati > Pseudomonadota > Alphaproteobacteria > Hyphomicrobiales > Alloboseaceae > Allobosea > Allobosea eneae. The sequence continues at coordinate 126,157 of NZ_JBHSLW010000018.1, read as the reverse complement.
CGAGACGCGCAGGCCGGAGCGGCCGAGATTGCGGAACTGCATGGTGACATCCTTCCCCTTAGTCGCGGAGCGCACGGGAGCAGAGCTGAAAGCGCGCGACAATGGCGCCTGCTGCAGGGCGGGTCCGCGATGATCGAACGGCCTAAGCTATTGGTCAGGAGACCGGGAGCCAGCCGGCCTTGCCGAGCACGAAACCAGCCAGTTCGGTGGGCGAGCGACCGTCGGTCTCGACAACGATGAAACCCGTTCCGTTTTCGTCAGCCATGCGTTTCGCCTGGCGCAAGGAGCGCTCGACCTGGGTGTCGCGGCCCGCCCCCGCCTCGCGCCGGTCGAGCCTTGCGAGCAGCGCCGCGTCGCCGGCACGCAGACGCACCACGGTGATGCGGGCCTCCGGGATCGCGGCGAGGATCCAGCTTTTGTCGAAACCGACATGAAGCATCACACCGGACATGATCAGGCGGTTGTGGCCGAGGGCGCGATAGGTGCCCCAGAGCGCCGGGAGGTTGAGCTGGCTGACGTCGCGGGCGCCGGGCGCAAGCGGTGCCAATTCCTCTGCGCCGGGCTTGGGGAAGACGCGGTCGAGCTCGTCGCTCTCGATCGCGACATGGGCGATGCCGGCCTCGGCCAGCACCGCGCCCATTTCCCAGCACAGGGTCGATTTGCCGACTCCGGCCGGGCCGGTGATCAGCAGGATTTCGACCGGGGCGCCGACAGGGGCCAAATTCAGGCCACTTCCGCCTTTTGCTTCTGCGAGCGCTTGCGGTCGTTCGGGTCGAGGATCGCCTTGCGCAGGCGGATCGACTTCGGCGTGACCTCGACGAGCTCGTCATCGTCGATCCAGGCGAGCGAACGCTCCAGCGTCATCCGGATCGGCGGCGTCAGGCGGACCGCCTCGTCCTTCGAGGTCGTGCGGATATTGGTGAGCTTCTTGCCCTTGAGCACGTTCACCTCGAGATCGTTCTCGCGGGTGTGCTCGCCGACAATCATGCCCTGATAGACCTTCCAGCCCGGCTCGATCATCATCGGGCCGCGATCTTCCAGGTTCCACAGCGCATACGCAACGGCCTCGCCGGTCTCCATCGCGATCAGCACGCCGTTGCGGCGGCCGGCGATCTCGCCCTTATAGGGCAGATAGGCGTGGAAGAGCCGGTTCATGATCGCGGTGCCGCGCGTATCGGTCAGCAATTCGCCCTGATAGCCGATCAGGCCGCGGGTCGGGGCGTGGAAGACGAGACGCAGGCGATTGCCGCCGGACGGGCGCATCTCCAGCATGTCGGCCTTGCGCTCGGACATCTTCTGCACGACGACGCCGGAATGCTCCTCGTCGACGTCGATGACGACCTCCTCGACGGGCTCCAGCAACTGGCCGGCCTCGTCACGGGTGAAGACGACCCGCGGACGCGAGACCCCGAGCTCGAAGCCCTCGCGGCGCATGGTCTCGATCAGGATCGCGAGCTGCAATTCGCCGCGGCCGGCGACGACGAACGAGTCCTTGTCGGAGGATTCCTCGATCTTCAAGGCGACATTGCCCTCGGCCTCCTTGAGCAGGCGGTCGCGGATGACGCGGCTGGTCACCTTGTCGCCCTCGGTGCCGGCGAGCGGGGAATCGTTGACCATGAAGGTCATCGACACCGTCGGCGGGTCGATCGGCTGAGCCGTGATCGGGGTCTCGACCGACGGATCGCAGAAGGTATCGGCGACGGTGCCCTTCACCAGGCCCGCGATCGAGACGATGTCACCGGCGACCGCTTCCTCGATCGGCTGGCGCTCGAGGCCGCGGAAGGCGAGGATCTTGGTGATGCGGCCGGTCTCGACGGTGAAGCCGTCGCCGGACAGCACCTTGATCGTCTGGTTCGGCTTGGCCGAGCCGGAGGTGACGCGGCCCGTGATGATGCGGCCGAGATAGGGGTTGGCTTCCAGCAGCGTGCCGATCATGCGGAACGGGCCGTCCTCGACCTTGGGCTCGGGCACGTGCTTCAGAATAAGGTCGTACATCGGCGCCAGGCCCTGGTCCTGCGGGCCTTCCGGCGACGGGGCCATCCAGCCCTGCTTGCCCGAACCGTAGAGGATCGGGAAGTCGAGCTGCTCATCGGTGGCGTCGAGCGCGGCGAAGAGGTCGAAGACCTCGTTGATCACCTCGGTGACGCGGGCGTCGGGCTTGTCGACCTTGTTGATCGCGACGATCGGGCGAAGGCCGAGCTTGAGCGCCTTGGAGACCACGAACTTGGTCTGCGGCATCGGGCCCTCGGCGGCGTCGACCAGCACGATGGCCGAGTCGACCATATTGAGGATGCGCTCGACCTCGCCGCCGAAATCTGCGTGGCCGGGGGTGTCGACGATGTTGATGCGCGTGTCCTTCCAGACCACCGAGGTCGCCTTGGCCAGGATGGTGATGCCGCGCTCCTTTTCGAGGTCGTTGGAATCCATCACCCGCTCGGCGACGCGCTGGTTCTCGCGGAAGGCGCCGGACTGCTGCAGCAGCTTGTCGACCAGCGTGGTCTTGCCGTGGTCGACGTGTGCGATGATGGCGATGTTGCGCATGGACATGCGGAAAGGGCCTTGTGTCATGACCGGAAGCCGGCAGGGAAACCCCGGCCGGCTCAGCCTGTGCCTTGAGTGAATCTGGAATTCGTTGCGCTGCACATAGACGCTTGATGGCGTTTGGGCAACCGGAACCGGGCGATGCCAGTCCTTCGCGCAGCGCTTGACAGGCTCTCCGTCATGTAACATAAAAAGTTACATGAAACAGGACAGCCGCCTCTCAGCCACCCTGCACGTGCTGCTGCACATGGCTGATCGCGGCACGCCGATGACCTCGGAGGAGCTCGCCGCCTGCCTCGGCACCAATCCGGTCGTGATCCGCCGCACCATGGCGGGCCTCAGGGAAACCGGGCTGGTTCGTTCCGAGAAGGGCCATGGCGGCGGCTGGACGCTGGCGCGCGCGCTCGACGCGATCACGCTCGGCGACGTCCACCGCGCGCTCGGCGAGCCCGCGCTGATCGCACTCGGCCATCGCAGCGAGAACCCGCAATGCCTGGTCGAGCAGGCGGTGAATGCGGCGCTGGGCAAGGCCTTCGCCGAGGCAGAGGTGCTGCTCGCCGGCCATTTCGACCGGGTGCGGCTGTCCGATCTCGCGGCGGATTTCAGCCGCCGCTTCGACGATCGGAGACAGGCCCATGCCAAGCACGACAAAGCCCTATGACGCCATCATCGTCGGCGGCAGTTTCGCCGGGCTCTCGGCCGGATTGCAGCTGGCGCGGGCGCGCCGCAGCATCCTGGTGATCGACGAAGGCCAAAGGCGCAACCGCTTCTCCAGCCATTCGCATGGCTTCCTCGGCCAGGACGGGCGAGAGCCGGCGGCGATCGTCGCCGAGGCGAAGGCGCAGTTGCTCGCCTATCCGACTGTCGCCTGGCACGATGCCAGGGCGGCCGAGGCGAGAGCCGAAGAGGATGGATTCAGCGTCGTCGATGCCAATGGCGAAGAACACCAGGCAAAACGCCTGCTGCTGGCGACCGGGGTGCGCGACGAGCTGCCTGCGATCCCCGGCCTCAAAGAACGCTGGGGCAAGACCGTGCTGCATTGCCCCTATTGCGACGGCTACGAACTTGGCGGCGGCAAGCTCGGCGTGCTGGCGAGCGGTCCTTTCTCGGCGCTGAAGGCGGCGCTCGTCGCCGATTGGGGCGAGGTCACGCTGTTCCTCAACGGCGAGGCCGAGCCGGATGCCGAGGCGGCCGCCCTGCTGGCGCGGCGCGGCGTGTCAGTCGAGCGCGTGCCCATCGTCGCTGCCGAGGGCGAAGGTACGGCGATGGCTGGCCTGCGTCTCACTGACGGCCGGCTAGTACCGGTCAAGGCGCTGTTCGTCGCCGCTGGCATCTGCCCGGCGAGTCCGCTGGCGGAGGAGCTTGGCTGCGCCTTCGACGATGGCCCCTTCGGCCCGCTGCTGCGGGTCGACGGCATGAAACAGACCAGCGTTTCCGGAGTCTATGCGGCGGGCGATGCCGCGACCGCCCGGCACAGTGTCGCGCTCGCGGTCGCCGACGGCGTCCTCGCCGGCACCGGCCTGCACATATCCCTGCTTTAGAGCATTGCCGCAATTCTTCGAATCGCGAAATTGCTCTAGGTCCTTGTTTTATCGCATTTCCTTCACGCGAACCGGTGTCCACTTCGCTCGAAAATGCTCTAGGATCGGCTCACGACGTCGTGGCGCGGTCGTCTGCCTGGCTGCTCAGCCGCGTGGTGCGGGCGCGGGCGCCTCGGCCTCGAAGGAGAGGCCGAAGGCGACCGGCAGCCACAGGAACAGGTAATGCATGTTGGCGAACGCGAAGATGTTCGGCAGGTCCGTGCCCATATAGGCGAAGCTGAAGACCAGCGCCGCCGAGCAGAAATAGTTGAGCTGCCCGCCCGCCTGCGTCAGGCGCAGGCAATATGCGTAGGCAAGGGCGATGAAGGCCGCGAGCGCCGGCAGACCGAAGAACATCGCCATGCCGAGGAAGCTGTTATGCGGGTGGTTCAGCACGATGCTGTCGAAGCGGAAAGTCGGGCCGAGGCCGAAGAGCGGGTGCTCGGCGAGATTGGCGATGGCCCAGGACCAGATCTCCAGCCGGGCGGAGGGGCGGCAGAAGCTCTGGTCGTCGGCGCAGAACTGCGCTCGCAGATAGGGCTCGACGAGGATCAGGCTGGTGGTCAGCGCCCAGGCCAGGAGTGCGGTGCCGAACAGGCGTCCGGGCTGCGTCCGCAATGGGGTCTGCGCCGCCGCGAGCGCGATCAGGAGCGCGATCAGGGGCCCCCGGCTCTGGGTCAGCACGAGCGTGACCACGATCGGTGCCGCCGCGATGGCAAGCATGGCGAGGGGGCGCCCGCTGCGCCATAGGGTCATTGCCGCGATCAGCGCGATGGATAGGCCGCCGGCACCGAGGATGGCGTTGCCGGGCCGGCCGAGCGGCACCAGCCGCTCGCTCCAGGGCAGGCCGGAGGCCGTGTGCAGGACGAGCGATGCCGTCGCGCTTACGCTGGCCACCACGAGCAGGCTGCGGCAGATGAAGGCGAGGCTGCAGCAGGCGAGCAGTCGCCTGCCCGCCAGCAGCACCAGACCGATGAGCACGAAGCTCGTGAGGCTTTCGGCGGCAGGTCCCGCAGCGACGCGGTTGACGGCGAGGCTCGCGGCCGTCCATGCGCAAAAGCCCGCGACGCTGGCGAGCGCCCAGGCCAGCGGGCGCGGCAGCGGCGCACGCAGCAGGTTGCGGTCCGAGAGCACGATGAGCGCCAGCGAGGCGATCATCAGCTTCGCCGAGAGATTCTTGGGAATGAAATAGGCCGAGAGCAGGAAGGCATGGAAGCCGGCGATGCACAGCATGTCCGGTTCGAGCAGTCGCCGGCCACGCCAGCTCTCGATCGGCTTCGGCAGGGAGGCCATCGCGCGTCCAGCCTGTCACACGGTCGCGGCGTCGGCGACGCGGATGATCGCATCCGCCATCTGCCGCGGCTCGATCGCGAAGCTCTGCTTGGCGCCTTCCGGCCCGCCGAGCAGCGGGACGACCTTTGCGCCGGCCTCGCCGGCCCAGTGCAGCACCGTGGTCTTGCGTGCGTTTTCGGCCATGATCTCGACGACGGTGGCGCCCGGCTTGCAGAATAGGGAGTTCGCCAGCGCCGCGCCATGCATCGCCGCAATCACGTCGGCGCCGGCGCAGGCCGCGATCTGCTCGGCATGGTTGCCCCAATTCGGCTCCATGACGCGGAAGCCGGCCTTCTCGAGATAGCCGATCATCTCCTCTTCCCCGGCGACGACGCGCAGCCGGTGGTTGCGCCGGCGCAGATACAGCCGCGCCGCCGGCGGGGGCGGCGGGACGTCGCGATAGGCGGCGCCGAAGATCGCATGCGCCGTCGGCAGCGCCTCCGGCACGCCGAAGATGCGCTCGATATTGGGGCAGTGGCTGCGGGCGTAGAGATAGCGCTCTGCCAGCACATGCTGCGTCGGCTCGAGCTTGAGATGCCTGACGGGGATGCCCAGCAGCCTGATCCCCTCGATGAAGGCGTCCAGCATCGGCGGGTTCGTGCGCGAGACGATCACGATGCCCTCGCGCTCGTTGATCGCGCCGACGCGGACGGCTTCGCAGATCGGCATCAGCACGTCGGTGAGGAGATGGGTGTAGTGCCACAGGGGTGGAATCGCGAGGCAGGGCTCGCTGATCCTGATGCGCTTGAGCGCCACCGGAGCCGGATAGGCGAAGGCCCAGCGCGCCTTGCCGCGCTGGCCGAGTGAGATCTGCTTGCCTGAGGAGGCGCTGGCCGGCGTCAGCGTGTGGCCGGGAATCACGACGTCGGCGATCTCGGCGACCATGGTGCGCGACATGTCGGGCGCCCCGGCCGTCTCCATCGGGTTCGGTACGTCGACGTTGAATTGCGTCACGATGGCCCGGGCTTCGTCATGGCGCGGCTCGAAGAGCCGATGCTTCCATTGCAGGTCGTGGATGACCCTTGCATCGCCCGGCCATTCGAAATCGGGAAAAAAGCCGGTCGCGAGCCGCGAGAACCGGCTTCGGCCGAGCGTCGCGTCACAGAGCGAGAAGGCCAGCGGTTTGAGGTCGAGGAGCCGGTCGAGAAAGGTGTGATGTCGGGCCATTCCGGTCTCCGGTCGAATTCCAGTCGCTGCGCCCGAGCAAGTATCCACTTCAGGCAGCCCAGTGACGTGCCGCCCACGCTCATCCAGCAGCAGCGGGTAAGCAGATATCGCCGTCGAATCAAGGCCGCGCGGCGGGATCGGGCCCGGATGGGCCGCAGTGTCAGGCGACCAGCATCTGTCGCCTGCTTACGATTTCCGGCAGGCATAGGGCATGAAGGTCGAGGCGAGCCCGGCATTCATGCCCGCCATCACCATGACATTGGCGAAGTTAAGCTCCTCGGCGCTGCGCGGGCAGACATCTGACCGGCTCTGGCAGCCGGAGGCGATGAAGGCTTCGTTGCCGGTGATGAACTCCTGCCCGAGCCCCTTCCGGCCGAAACGCTTGAGCGCCTCATCATAGGCGCTGCGCCAGCGCTGGCATTTCACCTCTGGCCAGGCTCCCGTGATCTGTGAGGGCGGCGCCGGCTCGGTCTGGGCCGATGCCGGCGAGACGGGAAGAAGGACGAGCGCCCCGAGGATGAGGGCGGTGCTTGCGGAGGTCGTAGCCATTCGGGAGGTCACCGGGACAAAGAACGCGCGAACGGATGGCCCGGCTTTGCGGCGGGAATAAAGCTGATCACTCAGCCGCGCCTTCCAGCAGTGCGATGCGCCTTTCGGTTGCGGCGCGGCCGAGCTGGTCCATGGCGAAGCGATAGGCGCCGATCCCGCCGGAATCGATGTCGCCGCGCGCATAACTCGCCAGCACGCCCGCGAGGATGGCATCGGCTTCGCGCTCCATCGCCGAAAGCTCCGGCTCGTCCGCCGCGGTCCGCATCGCGCCGAGCAGGACGACGAGACGGCTGAGGTCCGCCATCGCCCGCTTGCGGCGTGCCGAGCTGTCATAGCCGAGCAGGCCGGCCGCGCCGGAGCCGAGCAGAGAAAGCGCCATCACGCCGAGATAGAACCAGTCGCCATAGCGCTCGAAGAAGGTTTCCTGCTCGCCGTCGATGAAGGCCGCGGCGCCGCTATGCACCGCAAGCGGGGCGTCCTTGTCGGTCTCGGGCGTCTCCAGCCCCTGGATCGCCGGCAAATCGGTAGCGAGCGTGACGCGCAGGGACAGGATGGCGCCAACGAGCTCGCCGACCCTGGCATCGTCGAGCGATTGCGCCGCCATCAGGCGTGAGGTGATCGAGATGCTCGGCAGGTTCTCGGCCGGCAGCGGCGGGTCGCCGCCGAGCGCGCCGCGGACGATCTCGCCGCTCTCGATCGCGCGATTTCTGGCGGCGAGCGCATCGGCTTCACGAATCGGGATGATGGTCGGCTCGTCTCCGAAGGCCCGGTGCAGGCGCGTGCTGGTCTCGGTGACGACGCGGGCGTTCAGCACATTGACGGCAAAGAGCGCGTCGATGTGACCATCCGTGATCGCCGCCGCGACATCCTCCGGACCGAGCGGGACGATCGTCACTGCCTCCGGCGAAACGTCGTATTGCGACAGCACGAGCTTCAGCAGGTCGAGATTGCCCGATGGCGCGCGTACCACGCCGATGCGCTTGCCGCGCAGGCCGGAGATGCGGTCGGTGCCCAGATCCTTGGAGCCGATGAAGAAGGGGAAGGAACGGCGGGTGATCAGCGCCGTGTCGGCCTTGGCCGGCAGGGCGATGTCGGGCCGGACGATCGCGAGATCGACCTTGCCCTCATCGATCCGCTTCGCGCTCTCGGCCGAGCCCTCGGTCAGGACGAGCCGCAGGCGCACCGGCTTTTTCTCGCGGCTCAGCCCCTGGACGAGGGCTGCGGCTAGTCTGGCGTCGTCCGAGCCGAGCGGGCCGACCGCGAGCTTCAGCGTCCGGGGCTGGGTCCACATGTAGACGGCGAGCGCGACGAGGCCGGCCATCAGCAGGAGCGCCGCCAGACCTGCAAAGAAACGCCGCCCCATGCCCCGCCCGCTTTTGCCCCAATATGTCAGCCTCTTCCCGCGCATCATGTCACAAGTGCGGCGGGAAGGGTTATCGGTCATGCCAATGGCTCAGAATGGAGACATGCGCACGTGTGCCGGACAAGGCAAAGCGCAGATCCGGGATCTGTGCCGCAGCGTATCCGCCGAAGGCTCGGACACAGCGCGCGATTCTTCCGCCGGTCGTCCCGGACGACCGGGAGTTTTCGTGGAAGGCTCATTGCTCTACAGGAACGGCATGACACATGGCGACGCCTTCCCGATCAAGATCTGCGGCCTCTCCACTCCCGAGACGCTGGATGCGGCGCTGGTCGCCGGTGCCAGCATGATCGGCCTCAACTTCCATCCGAAGAGTCCGCGCTACGTCACGCCGCAGCGCGCTGTAGAGCTGGCTGCGCAGGCGCGCGGCCGGACCGGGATCGTCGCGCTGGTCGTCGACTATGCGCCGGAGCAGGCCGCCGAGCTCGCCCGGATCGTGCGGCCGGACTGGATGCAGTTGCACGGCAAGGAGACGCCGGAGCAGGTCGCCGCGATCAAGGCCGCGACCGGCCTGCCGGTGATGAAGGCGCTCGGCGTCGCCAGCGCCGCCGATCTCGACCCGGTCGCGCGCTATCACGGCATCGCCGACCGTATCCTGCTCGACGCCAAGCCGCCAAAGGACGCAGCCTATCCCGGCGGGCACGGCAGGCCGTTCGACTGGCGCTTGTTGAGCAGGCTCGACCCGGCTTTCCGCTTCATGCTATCGGGCGGGCTCGATCCGGCGAATGTCGCGGAGGCCATCCGTATCGCGAGGCCGGACGGCGTCGACGTCTCTTCCGGGGTCGAAAGCGCGCCCGGCGTCAAGGATGCCGGAAAGATCGCGGAATTCGTCAGGGCCGCCCGTTCGGCGGCCGCACAGTTGAAGAAGGCAGGCCAGGCATGAACGCGCCGCACGCACGCAACAGCTTCCGGAACGGCCCGGACGAGAACGGCCGCTTCGGCCAGTTCGGCGGCCGCTTCGTCGCCGAGACGCTGATGCCGCTGATTCTCGAGCTGGAACAGGCCTACAACGCCGCCAAGGCCGATCCGGCCTATCACGCCGAGATGACGAGCGGCCTGAAGCACTATGTCGGCCGGCCCTCGCCGCTCTATCTCGCCGAGCGTCTCACCGAGTATTTCGGCGGCGCCAAGGTTTATCTGAAGCGCGAGGAACTGAACCACACCGGCTCGCACAAGGTGAACAATGTGCTCGGCCAGATCCTGCTCGCCCGGCGCATGGGCAAGAAAAGGATCATCGCCGAAACCGGCGCCGGCCAGCATGGCGTCGCCACCGCGACGCTCTGCGCCCGCTACGGCCTCGAATGCATCGTCTATATGGGCGCGGTCGACGTCGCCCGGCAGGCCCCGAACGTCTTCCGCATGCAGATGCTGGGCGCGACGGTGGTGCCGGTCGAATCCGGCACCAAGACGCTGAAGGACGCGATGAACGAGGCGCTGCGCGACTGGGTGACCAATGTCGGCACGACCTTCTACTGCATCGGCACGGTCGCCGGCCCCCATCCCTATCCGGCGATGGTGCGCGACTTCCAGTCGATCATCGGCAAGGAGACGCGCGAGCAGATACTGGAAGCGGAAGGCCGCCTGCCGGATTCGCTCGTCGCCTGCATCGGCGGCGGCTCGAATGCGATGGGGCTGTTCCATCCCTTCCTCGACGACACGAGCGTCGAGATCTACGGCGTCGAGGCGGCCGGCCACGGCATTCCGTCGGGCCTGCATGCGGCCTCGCTGACCGGCGGGCGCCCCGGCGTGCTGCACGGCAACCGCACCTATCTGCTGATGAACGAGGATGGGCAGATCAACGACGCCCATTCGATCTCGGCCGGGCTCGATTATCCCGGCATCGGCCCGGAGCATTCCTGGCTGCACGATATCGGCCGCGCCACCTATCTCTCGGCGACGGACGAGGAGGCGCTCGAGGCCTTCCAGCTGATCTCCAAGCTCGAAGGCATCATCCCGGCGCTGGAATCGGCGCATGCGCTGGCGCGGGTCGCCGAGCTCGCTCCGAAGAAGCCCAAGGACCATCTGATGGTCGTCAACCTCTCCGGCCGCGGCGACAAGGACATCCCGCAGGTCGCGGAAATTCTGGCGGCGCGCTGAGCGTGTCGTCCTGATGCTGCCCCAATAGGTTGCGCATGGTCGCCCGGCAGGAGCGGTCTCCGCTTCTGCGGACTATTCCTCAGCGAAGGACGACCATGTCGAAGACCAAGAAGGCCCTGCTCATCGCCGCGCTCGCGGCGTTTTCCGCTCCCGTGCACGCCCAGACTGCTGGGCCGCTCGCGCCGGCGGAAGGCATCGTGATCCAGACCACCGGCGAAGTCAGGGTGAAGCCCGATCTCGCCACCGTCCATGCCGGCGTGGTCAGCGAGGGCAAGACCGCGGCGGAGGCGCTGTCGAAGAACACGCCGGCGCTGGCCAAGCTGATCGAGGCGGTGAAGGCCGCCGGCGTCGCCCAGGGCGATCTTTCGACCTCGCAGATCGCGCTATCGCCGCGGATGACGCAGCCTTCGGCCTCGTCCTCGCCGCAGGCGCGCGCGGCGAAGATCGACGGCTACGAGGCGCGCACCGGCATCACCGTGATCGTCCGCGATCTCGCCAAGGCCGGCCCGCTGATCGATGCGCTGGTTGCCGCCGGCGCCAATGACATGTCCGGCATCAGCTTCGGCCTCGCCGACGAGGACAAGGCCAAGGACCAGGCCCGCGACAAGGCGGCGGAAGCGGCGCGCACCCGGGCCGAGATCTATGCCAAGCGCCTTGGCGTGAAAGTGGGCGAGCTCGTCTCGATCGTGGAGGCGGAAGCCGAGCCGCCGGTACGGCCGATGGGCGATACACGCGCCTATCGCATGGCCGCCGGTGCCGCGCCTGTGTCGATCGAGCCGGGCGAGGTCACTGTCAGCGCCGCCCTGCGCACGGTCTGGCGCATCGAGAAGTAGCGGCTACAACATCGGCAGTCCGCGCGGTTTCGGACCGCGCGGGAAGGCCGCGTCGAGCTTGGCGATGTCCGCATTGCCCAGTTCAAGCTTCAGTGCGCCGGCATTGTCCTGCGTATGGCCTGCTTTCGCGGCCTTCGAGATCGCGAAGACAGAAGGGTTTCGCGTCAGGAAGGCGAGCGCGACCTGACGCGGGCTCGCTCCATGGGCCGCGGCGATTTCGGCGAGCACCTTGCCTTGCGCCGAGCCCACTTGCGGAAAATCATCCTGCCCGAACGGGCTGTAGGCGGTGACGGCGACGCCGTTGCGCTCGCACCAGGGGATCACCGCATGCTCGATGGCCCGTTCGCGCAGATGGTAGAGCACCTGGTTGCAGGCGATCCTGCCGGGGCCGGCGACCCGCAGGGCCTCGTCGAGATCGGCGATGTCGAAATTGCTGACGCCCCAGGACAGGATCTTGCCTTCGGCCTTGAGCTCCTCGAAGGCCGCGAAGGTCTCCGCCAGGGGATATGAGCCGCGCCAGTGCAGCAGATAGCAGTCGAGCCGGTCGGTCCCGAGCCGGCGCAATGATTGCTCGCAGGCCTTGCGCGTTCCGGCCTTCGAGGCGTTGTGGGGCAGCACCTTCGAGACCAGGAAGACCTCGTCGCGCCGGCCGGCGAGCGCTTCGCCGGCGATCTCCTCGGCAAGGCCATCGCCATACATCTCGGCCGTGTCGATATGGGAAAGGCCGAGATCGAGCCCGCGCCGCAGTGCTGCGATCGCCTCCGTGCGGGGCGCGCGCTCGATGTTCCAGGTGCCCTGGCCGATCCGCGAGACCGCCGGGCCGCCCTTGCCGAAAGCTGGTGTCGTCATGGGCATGATCCTAGCGATGCTGGCCGGAAAGGCCATGGCGGAGAGTATCCTTGTCGTCCCCGGCGGAAGCTGCGATCCATGGAAGATGTCGCGGTTGGGGCGTTGGTCATGCACAGGATCGTTGCAGCGCTGGCTTCGGCGAGCTTGGCCCTCCAGCTCACGATCGCCGCTGCGGCGGCCGAAACGATCGAGGCCCTGCAGGCGCGCATCGAGGATCGGCAGATCGCCGTCTACCTCCACAAACCGTCGGGAACCGGGCCCTTTCCCGTCCTCGTGCTGTCCCATGGCAGCCCGCGCGATGCGGCGGGGCGGGCGGAGTTCGGCAAAGGCACGCTCGCCGCGGTCGCGCGCCACTTCGCCGCGCGCGGCGTCATGGTCGCGGTGCCGATCCGGCGCGGCTATGGCGCGGAGGGCGGTGCCTGGGCCGAAGGTTACGGCGCCTGCGACCGGGCTGACTACCATCGCGCCGGTTTGACCAGCGCACGCGACATCCGCGCGGCGCTCGATGCAGTGCTGTCCCGGCCGGATGCCGATCAGCGCCGCATCGTGCTGATGGGGGTGTCGGCCGGTGGCTGGGGCTCGCTCGCGGCTGCCTCGCAATCCGTCCCCGGCCTGCTCGGCGTCGTCAATTTCGCAGGGGGACGCGGCTCACTGAAGGCCGGCGAGGTCTGCTCGCCGGATGCGCTGGTCGCGGCTGCTGGCCGCTATGGCAGCGGCTCGCGCGTGCCGCAGCTCTGGCTCTACAGCAGCAATGACCGCTTCTTCGGACCGGAGATCGCTGGCCGATTGCACCGCGCCTTCCAGCAAGCCGGCGGCCGGGCCGAGTTCGTCGCGGCGCCGCCCTTCGGGGAGGACGGGCATCGCTATGTCCGCGCGATCGACCAATGGCAGGGCAGGGTCGAGGGCTTCCTGGCGACGATCGGCTTCACCGGCCGCCGCTGACGGCGAGCTTCAACGAACATCAACCTCATAGCGGCCATGGCGGATCTCGCCATCGGAATAGCGCACGCGGACTTCGAAACTGTCGCGGCCACGATAATCGGGGGCGGACGTGTATTCGAAGGCGAGCGCGTTGCCGACCTTGCCGTCGCAATGTTCATAGGGGCCGGGGCCGTAGACCGCCTTGGCCTTGCGCGTCAACATGCGGACGCTGCCATGCTGCGGCTTCCGGGTCAGCACCGCGGTCGGCCGCTTCACCTGCCGGCAACGCTTGTCCATGGTCATGTAGGTCTGCTGCATGAAGGTCGGCTCGCCGGCGATAGCGCGGTCGATGCCATCAGCGGCGGTATCGCTGCCGCCAGAAGTCACGCAGCCGCCCAACGCGCCGCAAAGTAGGATCAGGCCGAGCGTCGTCAGTTCGGAGATCGGCATGGTGCTCCTCGCTGCGGGGCGGCTGATCACACCGGCGGCGTGCCATTGGCTGCCAGGACCTCGCCGGCGAGGTAGAGCGAGCCGCAGATCAGGATGCGCGGCGGGCCCTTCCAGTCGCGCCGGGCGATCTCCATCAACGCTTGCTCGACCGAGCCCGCGACTTCGGCCTTCAAACCCGCTTCGCGTGCCAGCGTCGCGACCTCCTCGGCCGTGCGCGCCGCGAGCTGGTTCTGGATCGAGACCGCGAACAGGCCCTGCGCCAGCCCCTTGAAATGACCGAGGGTGGCGCGCGCGTCCTTGGTCGCGAGCAGGCCGGCGATCATCACCAGCGGAGCCGGGTTCTTCTCCTCGAGATCGGCCATAGCTTGAGCGAGCACGCGCCCGCCATCGGGATTGTGACCGCCGTCGAGCCAGAGTTCGGCGCCAGCCGGGGCGAGTTCGGCGAGCTTGCCGCGCGCCAGCCTCTGCAGGCGGGCCGGCCATTCGGCCTCGGTCATGCCGCGCTCGAAAGCCGAACCCGGCAGGCCGCCATAGCCGGCGGCGCGCAGGGCGGCGATCGCCGTGCCGGCATTGACGTGCTGATGGCGCCCGGCGAGGCGTGGCAGCGGGAGGTCGAGCAGGCCGTCGGCATCTTCATAGACCAGCCGGCCGCCATCCTCGTGGACGTTGAAGTCCTGCAGGCCGACCAGCAGCTTCGAGGCGCCGACGCGCTCGGCCGCCGCTTCAAGCACGGCGGTCGGCTCCGGCTCCTGCGGTGCGATAACCGCCGGCGAGCCGCGCTTGAAGATGCCGGCCTTCTCGCCGGCGATCTTGGTGACGGTGTCGCCGAGATATTCGGAATGGTCGAGCGAGACCGGCGTCACCACCGTGCAGGCCGGGTGATCGATCACATTGGTCGCATCGAAGCGACCGCCGAGCCCGACCTCGAGCAGCACGACATCGGCCTTGTGCTCGGAGAAGAGCAGGAAGGCGGCGGCGTTGGTGATCTCGAAGAAGGTGATGGGATCGCCGGCATTAGCCTTCTCGCAGCGCTCCAGCGCATCGACCAGGAGCGCCTCGTCGACGAAACGCCCTCCGCCGGGGCGGCCGAGCCGGATGCGCTCATGGAAACGCACCAGATGCGGCGAGGTGTAGACATGGACCGAAAGGCCGGCCGCTTCGAGGATCGCCCGCATGAAGGCGATGGTCGAGCCCTTGCCGTTGGTGCCGGCGACATGGATCACCGGCGGCAGCGTCTTCTGCGGGTCGCCCAGTCGCTCCAGCAGACGCAGGATGCGCCCGAGCGAGAGGTCGATCAGCTTGGGATGCAGCGCGAGAAAGCGCGCCAGCAGGAGGTCGGATGTGCTCATGCGGACACCGGCCTCCCGGCCGGGGTGGAAGCGATCAAGCGGCGGCCGGCTGCGGCTCGGGTTCAGGGACGTTGACAGCCGGGAGCGGCTGCTTGGTCAAAAGCCGGCCGAGTCGTGCCAAAGTCGCCGGGATTTGGTGACGGTGCACGACCATGTCGACCATGCCGTGCTCCTTAAGATACTCGGCGCGCTGGAAGCCATCAGGCAGCTTTTCGCGGATCGTCTGCTCGATAACCCGCGGCCCGGCGAAACCGATGAGGGCGCCGGGTTCGGCGATGTGGACGTCACCCAACATGGCATAGGAGGCCGTGATGCCGCCGGTCGTCGGATCGGTCAGCACCACCAGATACGGCAGTTTCGCCGCCTTCAAACGCCGCACCGCGACGGTCGTGCGCGGCATCTGCATCAACGACAGCATACCCTCTTGCATGCGCATCCCGCCGCCGCAGGCGAACACCACCAGCGGGGTCTTCTTCTCCAGCGCCGTCTCGGCGGCCTTGATGAAGGCCTCGCCGGCGGCCATGCCGAGCGAGCCGCCCATGAAGTGGAAGTCCTGCACCGCGACCGTCATCGGCAGGCCCTGGACTCGGCCGAAGCCGACCTTGAAGGCGTCGCTCGCTCCGGTCTTGGTGCGGGCGTCCTTGATCCGGTCCGTGTAGCGCTTCTCGTCGCGGAACTTCAGCGGATCGGCCACCGCCTCCGGCAGGGCGACGTCGATCCACTTGCCCTCGTCGAAGGTCAGCCGCAGGCGGTCCTGCGCGGTGACGCGCATATGGTGGTCCGAGCCGGGGATGACCCAGCCATTGGCCTCGACATCCTTATGGAAGACCATCTGCCCGGAATCCGGGCACTTGATCCAGAGATTCTCCGGGGTCTCGCGCTTGAACAGCGTCTTGATGCGCGGACGGACGACTTCGGAAATCCAGTTCATCGGATCATCCTTGAATGACGCAAGCGCAGCCGGCTCAGGCGGTAGCTTTTGCGACCGAGTGGACGCCGGCGGCGAGCTCTGCGACCAGCGAGGTGACAGCCGAAACCGTCTTTTCCGTGGCCTTGCCCTCGCCATCGAGCGAGAGCCGGACGCGATCGACCAGGGCCGAGCCGACGACGACGCCGTCGGCGCCCTTGGCGATCGCGATCGCATCCTCCGGCGTCTTGACGCCGAAGCCGACGGCGACGGGCAGCGTGGTGTGCTGCTTGATCCGGGCGACCGCCGCGCCGACCGCGTCATAGTTCGCGATCGCGCCGCCGGTCACGCCGGTCATCGAGACGTAATAGACGAAGCCGGAGGTGTTCTGCAGCACGCGCGGCAGGCGCTTGTCGTCGGTGGTCGGCGTCGCCAGGCGGATGAAGCTGACGCCCGCGGCGAGCGCCGGCAGGCAGAGCTCCTCGTCCTCCTCCGGCGGCAGGTCGACGACGATCAGCCCGTCGATCCCGGCGGCGCGGGCGTCCTTGAGGAAGGCGGCGACGCCATAGGCCCAGATCGGGTTGTAATAGCCCATCAGCACGATCGGCGTGTCGTGGCCGGCCTTGCGGAAGGCGGCGACCATCGCGAGCGTCTTCTTGAGCGTCTGCCCGGCCTTGAGCGCGCGCTGGCCAGCGAGCTGGACCGGCATGCCGTCGGCCATCGGATCGGTGAAGGGCACGCCGAGCTCGATGATGTCGGCGCCGGCCGCCGG
Organism: Allobosea eneae; assembly: GCF_042657265.1. NCBI lineage: Bacteria > Pseudomonadati > Pseudomonadota > Alphaproteobacteria > Hyphomicrobiales > Alloboseaceae > Allobosea > Allobosea eneae. The sequence continues at coordinate 109,390 of NZ_JBHSLW010000018.1, read as the reverse complement.
CAAGGCGTTCAGGATCGCGCTGCCGGTGTCGAAGTCGGGATCGCCGGCGGTGACATAGGTCACCAGCGCGGCGCGGCCCGCCGCGGCGCAGGCGGCAAAGCGGGCTTCGATGCGGGCTTGTCCAGTCTCGGTCATGCCGGAGCGGTTAGCATGGCCGCGCCCGGCTGGCGAGAGGGCGTCGGTTCTCGCAGGATCAGGCAAAGCTGGCGCCGCGCTCCGCCAGCAACACGCGCAACACCGAGCGATGGCAATGCGCCTCGTCCTCGCAATAGCAGCCGACCGAGAAATCGCTGCCATGCGAGAGGGTCGCGAGCAGGTCGAGCGCATGGCGCGGCGCCGGCTCGGCCATCTCAGCCTTGAAGGCGCGGGTGAAGCCGGCCCAGTCCTTCTCCGTTTCGGCGGCCTTGGCTTGCGCCATCAATTCGAGCGTCGGCGACAGCACCGGAAACCAGACGTCGAACCAGTTCTCGCTGGCATAGCGCTCCTTGGGCACGCCGCGTGGCACGCGCCGGACCGTACCGATGCGCGTGCCTTCGCCGGCTTCGCGTGCACTGCCGAGACGGACGACGCGGACGCTCATGGCTCTGTCCTTCAGCTCGATCGCGCTTGCATTCCCGCCGCGCGCTATCCATAAATGTAGTGACATCACTACATCGGGGGGCCGTCATGGTGAAGACGGTTTCGGCTGCGCAGGCCAATCGCGAATTCTCCAAGCTGATGAAGCTCGCCGAGAGCGGCGAGCGCGTCGTCGTGACCTCGCGCGGCCAGCCGAAGGTGCAGATCACCCGCGTTGAGGAGCCCGACGCCGAAAAGGCGCGGCGGCGCGAGGCGTTCGACAGGCTGACGACCTGGCTGAACAGCCGGCCGGTCCAGAATTTTCCGAAGCTGACGCGCGACGACTTCTACGACTGATGCTCGTCGCCTTCGACACGAATGTCCTGATCCATGCGGGCCGCTTCAACGATGAGCAGCGGGCGGCCAAGGCGAATGCAGTCCGCGACGCTTTGCCGCCGGAGCAGTCGGTCATTCCCACGCAAGTTATCGGCGAATTCTACCATGCGATTGTCGGCAAGTTCCGGATCGACCGGCGGGAGGCGGCTCGTGCCTGCGAATGGCTGCGCCTCAGCGCCCATGTGCGGGCGGCGACCGAGAGGGATTTCACCGAAGCCCTGTCCCTTTCGGCCACCCATAACCTACAATTCTGGGATGCGCTCATCCTCGTCACGGCCGCGGAGGCCGGCTGCGCGCTGCTTCTGTCCGAAGACATGCAGGACGGGTTCGTCCACCGCGGCGTGACGGTCGCCAATCCCTTCGCCGACCCGCTGCATCCGCTTCTCGCGGATGCCTTGAGGCATCACGGCTGACCAGGACTACGCCACCAAGCTCTTCGGCAGCATGCAATGGATGCCCTTGGAGCCGTTGACGGTCTGGGTGACGCGCAGATCGGCGGCGAGGCTGCAGAGCATATAGGCCTCGTCGCGCGTCAGTTTCGTCCGCGAGGTGATCAGGTCGATCATCTCCCGCAGCGCATCTTTCGCGCAGATGTCGAGATCGGGATCGATGCCCATTGTGATGTGGTGGCTTTTCGTCTCCGCCCGCGGCATCGCATGGGACAGATCCTCGCGCAGATGGAACTCGAACGTGCCTTCCAATGCCGTCTCGATCGCGGTGATGCAGACCTCGCCGTCGCCCTGCGCGCCATGGCCGTCGCCGCAGGAGAACAGCGCGCCCTCGACGAAGACCGGCAGATAGAGCGTCGCGCCGGCGCCGAGTTCCTTGTTGTCGAGATTGCCGCCGAAGGCGCGCGGGATTAGCGAGGTCACCCGGCCCCAATGCGCCGGCGGCGCCGTGCCCATTACCCCGAAGAACGGCGCGAGCGGCAATTCCATGCCCCAGGGCAGCTTGGCGATGTTCCGCTCGCGGTCGAGATGGATGTAGCGGAAGGCGTGATAGTCGAACTCGTCCGGCAGCGTGCCGCCGAGCGGGCGGAACATGGTGTAGCCGTAATCGGTGCGCGGGCTGACGCTCCTGATCTGCACCTCGAGCACCTGGCCGGGTTTGGCCCCCCTCACCGCGATCGGGCCAGTGAGGATGTGGCCGGGCAACATGCGCTCGGCCTTGTCATGGATCTCGTGGATCTCCGGCGGGATCGTCGCGTTGCCCTCGGGCTGATGGGTGGCGCCACCGGTGACGGTGCGGATGGTGACGCTGTCGCCACTCTCGATCTCCAGCACCGGCTTCAGACTGGCGTCGAAATAGCCCCAGTGGCAGGTGGCGAGCGAAGCGTCGAGCTGGTGATGCGCCATGGTCTGTCCGTTGGTCGTCAGGGCGGAGAGGAGAGGTCGGAGCCGGGGTGGCCGCGGGCATTGCGGCGCATGGTGTAGAGCGTCGCGCCGATGACGATGGCGGCGCCGGCCAGCGTCGTCAGCGTCGGCACCTCCGAGAAGAAAACGAAGCCGGTGAAGGCCGCAAGGATCAGGCGGCTGAAATCGAGCGGCGCCAGGGCGGCGGCCTCGCCGACCTGATAAGCCTTGGTGATCAGCCATTGCCCGGCCGTGCCGAACAGGCTGAGCAGCACCAGCCAGAACCATTGCTCAGGCGTAGGCCAGACCCAGAAGGCAAAGGCCGGCCAGGCGAGCACGGCCATCAGGACGAGGCCCTGGTAGATCAGGATCGTCTCGGTGCGCTCGCTGGTGCCGAGGATACGCACGCTGACGGTGATGCCGGCGCCGAACAGCGCCCCGCCGACCGCCATCAGCGCCCAGACGTTCAAGCCCTCGCTCGAGGGGTTGAGCATGATCAGCACGCCGGCGAAGCCGAGGATCGTCGCGATCCAGCGCGCCGCATCGACGCGCTCCTTCAGGATCAGCACCGCTGCGACGGTGACGAACAGCACTTGGCTGAAGCTGATCGCCGTCGCCTGGGCGAGCGGGATGTAGAGCAGGGCGCTGAAGCCGCAGAGCATCGAGGCCAGCGTGGTCAGGCCGCGGAAGATCTGCAGGCCGGGCCGGTCGGTCTTGAAGGCCAATGGCAGGCTGCGGCCAGCGATTATGCAGACTACCGCGCTCATGATGATCTGGCGGATCATCAGCGTCTCGACCAACGGGATCGCCTTGCCCAGATGTTTGAAGGCGCCGACCATCACCGCATAAACCAGCAGCGCCGTGATCATGTAGACGGTGCCGCGCAGGTTCGGGCTCGCGCGGCGCCACCACAGGCGCGCGCGATTGCGGCGCGCGGTGAGCCAACCCTCCCGAGACGGGGCGGACAGGACCGGCGGCAGCGGTCGCTCCGGGGGGAGCGATTCGAGAGGGTCTGCTGGACTGCCGTCTTCGTTCGCGGGCGCAGGCAGCGCTTCAGCGAGGCCGAGGCTTTCGCTGCCGCGACCAGTCGCTTCCGAAAGGCGGTCTTCGCTCATGGCTGCCCCGAGCCGGGCGGACGATGCCGACGGCCTATCAGATATCCTGCAGGATTGGACTGTCGCCGATTTTTCTTCCGTTCGTCAGCGGCTTACGGACATGGCAGGGTTGCTCGTCACGGTTGCCGCCACGTCTCTGCGCTCTGCCGCGATGGCAAGGGCGGCATGCCGACAAAGCCCTGTCATCGCCATGCGAATGGCGTATAGCAGCGCCGTGGCTCTGCCATAGGCATGCGTCCGGGGGAGGTGATCGGGGCAATGCGGGATCTGCTGAGGGATGCGATCGACGGCATCAGCGAATTGTCGCCGCGACGCTTTCCCTGGCGCCGTTTTCTGTTCGCCCTCGCGCTCGGCACCGTAGGCGGCTGGCTCTTTGCCTATTACCGCTTGCCATTGCCCTGGATGCTCGGCTCGATGGTGTTCTGCACCGTGGCCGCAATCGCCCGCTCCCCCGTTGCGGCGCCGCCGGTGATTCGCCCGCCCATGTCGGCGGTAATCGGCGTGATGCTCGGCTCCGGCTTCAAGCCGGAGATCATCGCCCAGATGCCGAACTGGCTGCCGACGATCGGCGGGCTGGTGCTGTTCATGGTCGCCTGCGGCCTGTGCTGCGTCACCTATTTCCGCCGCGTCGCCGGCTATGACCGTATCACCGCCTTCTTTTCAGGGATGCCGGGCGGCCTCGTCGAGATGGTGATCACCGGCGAGGAGAAGGGCGGCGATGCCCGCACCATCGCGCTGATCCACTCAGCTCGCATCCTGCTGGTGGTGATGACGCTGCCCTTCATCGTGCAATGGCTCGAAGGCGTCTCGCTCGGCGTCAACCGCAATCCGGGCCCGTCGATGTTCCAGACGCCGGCCTTGGGTTGGTTCTGGCTGGTCGCCAGCGCGATCGCCGGCGTGATGCTCGCCCATGCGCTGCGCATGCCGGCGAAGCAATTGCTCGGGCCGATGCTGGTCTCGGCGATCGTGCACCTCGTCGGCTTCAGCGATTCCGTGCCGCCCTACGAGATCGTCAACGTCGCCCAGCTCATCCTCGGCGTCACCATCGGCTGCCGCTTCGTCGGCACGCCGCCGCAGGCGATCCTGCGCATCCTGCTGATCTCCGTCGGCTCGACCGTGATCCTGGTGGCGCTGACGCTGGTCTTCGCCTTCGCCGTGGCGCATGTCTCGAGCTACAAGCCGGTGCCGCTGATCCTGGCCTATTCGCCGGGCGGCCTCGCCGAGATGAGCCTGATTGCGCTGGCGCTGCACACCGAGGTCGCCTTCGTCGCGGCCCATCACATCATCCGGGTCTTCCTGGTGATGATCGGCGCCGGCCCGCTCTTCGGCTTCGTTGTCAGAAAGAAGCCGTAAGCGCCCTCAGGCGCTCTGCCTGGCCAGCTTTTGACGCAGCACCCGCATGAGGAAGGCCGGGTTGCCGACGACATAGCGCCGCCAAAGCCGGCGCGGCTCGAGCCAGAGGCGGTAGACCCATTCGACACGCAAGCTACGGAAGGCTTCCGGCGCCCGCGCCACCTCGCCGGCGAGGAAATCGAACAGTGCGCCGATGCCGGCCGCGACCGCGCAATGGCGGGCGTCGATATGATCGGCGATCCATTGTTCCTGCCGCGGATTGCCGAAGGCGACCAGCAGCAGGTCGGGCCGCTCATGCGCAAGCCGGGCGAGCAGGGCCGCCTCCTCGTGCGATCCGAAATAGCCGTGGCTCAGCACCGAGAAGCGATGCTGCGGATGGTCGGCCCGCAGCCGTGCCGCCGCGCGCTCGGCGACGCCCGGCCGGCCGCCGAGCAGCATCACGCGCAGCGGCCGCTTGCGGGTGGCGAGCATGGCCGGCGTGAGGTCGGTGCCGTTGAGATTGGCCGGGAAGGGCGCGCCGTGGAGCAGGCGCGAGGCGATGTCGACGCCGATCCCGTCGGGCAGGACCAAGAACCCGGCGAGACGCTCGCGCAGGCCGGCATCGCCAGCGGCGATGTTGACCAGATTGGCATTGCAATAGGCCAGATGCAGGTGCCCGCCACCGTCGAAAGCATGGTCGATCAGCGCGAGCGCCTCGTCGCGCGTCACTGCCGCGACCGGCACGCCGGCGATGTCGCGGCGCGGCGGTTCGGGAGGGGCGGCCAGGGCCGCCGGTCGCTGCGAGGGTTTGAAGAGAACGACGTTCATCTCGATCGCTGCTGGCGCACGCATCGCCATGCTGACGGCGTAGATCATCGTCTTCGTTGGGTTTCTCGCGAGGGTCAAGCTGAACCCCCTGATAGGATGAACATCGCCTTTCCCTGATCCGATAGCTGGCCTGGCCGCGACAGTCTGCGTCTTGTCTCGCGATGTGTTCCGGAATGGGACATGTCTCGGACATGCTCGGCCTTGATCTGGCCGGATCATGCCGATTCCAGCGCATTTCCTCGAGATTTATCCGTCCGCAGTCACGGCACCGCGCTTGCCATCTCGACCGACGAGGCGGCCGCCGGCGCATCTCCTTGTGCCGATCCGAACCGCCTGTGACCGGCCCCCGACGGTCTTGCAAGCGAGCGCGGTATGATGAGCGTCAACGACCTGAACTATGAAGTCGTTACGGCAGCCGACCAGCGCGCCAATGCGCTGCGGCACTGGATCGGACTGATCACCGCACTGGTCGATGCGGTGACCGTCGCGACCGTGGTCGCCGGCACCTCGATCGCCTATCACTTCGTCGCCTATCGCCATCTCGGCAATGACAAGATCACCGTCGAGCTCGCCTCGATGATCGCCGCGATCTTCGTCTTCACCAATCTGATGCGCGGCCGCTATCGGCTGGAGAATTATCTCTCGACCAAGGGTCAGATCGCCTCGGCCTTCACGGTCTGGAACCTGACGATGATCGCCTTCGTCGCCATCGTCTTCATGGTCAAGATCAACGACCAGTATTCGCGCGCGGTGGTGCTCGCCACCTATGTCGCCGGCGCCCCGCTGATCGCGCTCGCCCGCTCGGCGATCGTGCGGACGATCTCAATGGCCTCGAAGACCGGTCGGATCACCTCCGAGCGGGTCTTCCTGATCGGGCGCGAGAGCGAGGTGATGTCCTTCGTCGCCCGCCACCAGCCCTGGAACATCGGCTTCTCGATCGTCGATGTCGCCTTCCTGCGCAGCAACGACCCACGCCGGATCAATGATCCGCAGGCCGCGCTCGCCGCCGACCTCGCCACCGCCTCGGCCCGCGCCCGCGATCTCAAGCCGGATGCCGTCTTCATCGCTTTGCCCTGGTCTGACCAAGAGACGATCGATGCCTGCATCGATGCCTTCATGAACCTGCCGGTCGCGATCCATCTGACTCCGGAGCGGATCATGGACCGCTTCGACAACCCTCATATCGTGCGGATCGGTTCGCTCGCCTCGCTCAGGCTGACGCGCCCCGCGCTGTCGTTCGGCCAGATCCTGTTCAAGCGTCTCTTCGACATCGTCGCCGCCAGCGCGATCCTCATCGCCAGTCTGCCGGTGCTCCTGCTGATCGCCCTCGCGATCAAGCTCGATTCCAACGGTCCGGTCCTGTTCCTTCAGCGCCGCTACGGCTTCAACCAGGAGCCGTTCCGCATCTTCAAGTTCCGCACCATGACGACGACCGACGATGGCGAGGTGGTCAAGCAGGCGACGCGCAACGATCCTCGCATCACCAGGATCGGCAGCTTCCTGCGGCGCTACAATCTCGACGAATTGCCGCAGCTTCTGAACGTGATCGCCGGGCAGATGTCGCTGGTCGGCCCGCGCCCGCACGCGCTCGCCCATGACCGCGAGTTCCAGCGCAAGATCGCGCTCTATGCCAGGCGCCACAACGTCAAGCCCGGCATCACCGGCTGGGCCCAGGTCAACGGCCTGCGCGGCGAGACCGACACCGACGACAAGATGGCCCGCCGTATCGCCTATGACCACTGGTATATCGACAACTGGTCGTTCTGGCTCGATATCGGCATCTTGCTGCGCACCGCGTTCAGCCCGCGGGCGTTCAAGAATGCGCGCTGAGCGGAAACCTGACGCAACCCTCCCTTGAAGCTATCGCGCCTTTCCGGTTGATGGCTTTCAGCTAGAGTTCGCCGGCCAGCTTCAGGGAGGGGCGTCTTTCAATGAATCAAATCGATTTGAACGGCAGAGTCGCGATCGTCACCGGCGGCGCCCAGGGGATCGGCCGGGCCGTCGCCGAGCGTCTCGCCGCCAGCGGTGCCAAGGTTGCGATCTGGGACCTCGACGGCAAGCTCGCCGATGAGGCGGCCGCCGCGATCGGGCCGGCCGCGAGCGGGCTTTCGATCGATGTGACCGACGCAAAGGCCGTGAACGCCGCCGCCGCCGAGCTGGAGCAGCGCCATGGCAGCGTCGACATCCTCGTCACCAGTGCCGGCATCGCCGGGCCGAACCTGAAGACCTGGGAATACCCGCTCGACGAATGGGCCAGGATCATGCGCCTCAATGTCGACGGCACCCTGCATTGCTGCCAGGCGGTGATTCCCGGCATGATCAAGCGCAATTACGGGCGGCTCGTGCTTGTCGCCTCGATCGCCGGCAAGGAGGGCAACCCCAACGCCTCCGCCTATTCGGCCTCGAAGGCGGCAGTGATCGCGCTGACCAAATCGCTCGGCAAAGAGCTGGCGCAGCAGGATATCGCGGTGAACTGCATCACCCCGGCCGCCGCGCGCACCCGGATATTCGACCAGATGAGCGAGGAGCATATCGGCTACATGCTGGCCAAGATCCCGCGCGGACGCTTCCTGCAGCCCGACGAGGTCGCTTCGATGGTCGCCTTCCTCGCCTCGGCCGAGAACAGCTTCACGACGGGGGCGGTCTTCGATCTCTCGGGCGGGCGCGCGACCTACTGACAGCCAAATCGATCCCACAGCGCTAAAGCGGGCTGGCCACATCCACGGCTGGCCCGCTAGGTTGACCCGATGACCACGACCCTGCCCTCACCCGCCGTCCTCGGCGCCCGCGCCTTCGCTGCCCTCGCCGGCCTCAATCGCTTCAGCGACGAGCCGGGCAAGCTGACCCGGCTCTATCTCTCGCCTTCGCACCGGCAGGGTGCGGAATACGTCAAGGGCGCGATGGAGGTCGCGGGCCTGACCGCCTTCATCGACGCGGCCGGTTCGGTGCAGGGACGGCGCGAGGGCGCGTCCCCAGGCCTGCCGGCGGTGATGATCGGCTCGCATATCGACACGGTCCGCGATGGCGGCCGTTTCGACGGCAATCTCGGCGTCGTCGCCGGCATCCTGGCGGCGCAGGCGATCCGCGACGCCGGCATCACCTTGCCCTTCGCGCTCGAGGTCATCGCCTTCGGCGATGAGGAGACGGTGCGCTTCCCGACCTCGCTCTCGACCTCGGCGGCGCTGACCGGCGGCTATGACCAGGGCTGGCTTACGGCGCGCGATGCCGACGGCGTCGTACTGCGCGATGCCCTCACCGCCTTCGGGGGCGATCCTGCCGGGATCGCCGCGCTCGCCCGCAAGCCGGGTTCGGTTAAGGCCTATCTCGAGGTTCATATCGAGCAGGGACCGGTACTCGAGGCCGAGAACGAGGCGGTCGGCATCGTCACCGCCATCGCGGCGCAGGGCCGCGCGGGCGTGCGCATCACCGGCGAGGCCGGCCATGCCGGCACGGTGCCTATGAAACTGCGCAAGGATGCGCTCGCCGCGGCGGCGGAGATGGCGCTCGCACTGGAGGCTATCGCCCATGAGCATGAGCGCGCGGTCGGTACGGTCGGCGTCTTTCGGCCCGACCCCGGCGCCACCAATGTCGTGCCGGGCGCGGTCGACTTCACCATCGACTTCCGCGCGCCGGAGGGCGCGACCGTCGCCGGCATGGATGCGGAGATCCATCGCCGCTTCGCCGAGATCGCGGCCCGGCGCGGTGTCGGCCTTACGATCACGCCCTATTCGCGCGGCGACGCCGTGCCGATGGACGAGGGCCTGCAGGAGGCGTTCGCCACCGGCATCGCCCGCACCGGCTCGAACCTGACGGCGCGGCGTCTGGCCTCGGGCGCCGGGCACGATGCGATGGAGATGGCCAAGCTCTGCCCCGCCGCCATGCTGTTCGTGCGCTGCGAGAAGGGCATCAGCCATTCGCCGCTGGAGAACATGACCGAGCTCGATGCCGGCATCGCCATCCGCGTCCTGATCGAGACGATCCTGGAACTGGCGCGGCGCGAGGGCTGAGAGCGCGACATTTGCGGGCGAAACCTAGCGCGGACCCGGCGATCCCGGGATAAGGCACTGGCCGGTGCCCCATCCTGCCGAGCATGGCTTGCGCCTTTAAAACTCCCGCGCCCTTCGCCCCTAGGGGGACAGGGAGGCGAAGGGCGCGGCGGCCGCTTCCACCAGCGGTCGTAACGGTCGTCATGGCGGCGGCCAGGGGCCGGGCCCAGGACGCGCCCCCCCCCGGTGATGGCGATAGCCATAGTCGTCGCGATAGCGATGGCGGCGACACCAGCGGTGCTGGCGCTGAATCTCTCGCATCCGATACTCGTGATCGTGGCTGACATCGGTCGCCATGTTTGAAGCACAGTGCTGCGGAACCTTCGCTGAACGGGCCGGTTGGCCGGCGTTCGTTGCGCGCCATGTTTCGCCATTACCCAAGGATGCCGCAATGCCCCTGCCGCCCGACTTCGTCCACGCCTCGCGCGACCTCGAACGCTTCCTCCTCGATGCCCGCGAGCGGCTGAGCCACGCGACCACCCATCAGACGTGGTACTCGGTGCTCGGCGTCTTCGTCACCTTCCGGGCGCGCCTGTCGGTACCGCAGGCTGTCGCTTTCGCGCAGGCGCTGCCGCCGCTCCTCGGCGCGATGTTCCTCTACGAGTGGGACCCGGCGCAGGAGCCGCTGGCCTTCGCACCGCGGGCGGAACTGGCGCGCGAGGCGATGGGATTTCGCATCGAGCACAGCTTTCTGCCGGAGAGCGCGATCGAGGATGTCGCCGCCGCGCTCTGGCGGCATGTCGATCGGCGCGCCTTCGCGCGCATGCTCGACACCCTGCCGCCGGAAGCGCGGGCGTTCTGGGCTTTGCCTGCAGAATCCTGAAGGTCAGGCGTTCGGCCCGCCCTCGATCTCGCTCGCCCAGGCGAGCGCTGCATCGAACTCGCCCGGTTTGAAGCTCCTGACCTGGACGAAGGGCACGAGCGGCCCGGCGATCGCGACCAGCGTCTCGATCCAGCCCTTGTCGGTGACCACGGCCTCGCGCGGAAAGCGCCTGAGCTGCGTCAGCTTGCCGAAGCCGTAGCGCGCATCCTTGAGGCCGGCGCGGAAGGTCATGTCCTCGAAGCCGGTGAGATCGGCGAGGATGCCGAGTTTTTCGTGGCGTTCGAGCTTGCTCTCGATTTCGGCGATCAGCCTGTCGAAATCCGGTTCGGAAAGCGTGCCGGTGATGCGGAAAGCCGCGACATGGTCGGCGGCGGGAAGGATGTCGAGCATGGCGGTCTCCTCGTTGCCAAGGCAACGCGGAAGCCGCCGCCGGGTTCTCGGCCGCTTTATTTCAATGCGATGATCAGCATCAGGAAGACGAGGATGATCAGGACCTGCTTCAGGCTCCAGTTGATCCGCCGAAGCTGTTCGGCGACCGGGTCTTCCGGCTCCTCCGCTTCCTGATCGGGCTGCCCGGACGCAAGAAAGGCCGGGTCGCCAGCCGGGTCCAGCGGGCGCCAGCTGATGCTCTGCACCCGGCCATGCGCCTGTGCCGGGCGGCCATCGGCCTCCGGCGCGAGATGGAAGACCGGTGGCTCTTCGTCGGCATTGCCCTCGCGCAGCCAGAGATTGGTCGTTACGGCGAAGGAGAGATGACCGGCGCGTCCGTCAATGAGGTCCTGTCGCAGCGCTGCGAACAAGGGTTGCGGCACGAAGAGTTCGGCGGCGAGCCGGTCGTCGAGATCGCCCTGTGCCCCGGCGGGCAGGCTCAGCCGCAGCAGCGGCGCGCTCTCCCCGGGGAAGGAGCGGATCGTCAGGGACAGGTCCTGCGCCGGTTCCGGCTGGTCGATCCGGGCGATCCGCGCGCGATCCGGCCGGGCATGGCCCTCGATCCGGGCGGCATCATGCAGCACGCCGTCGCGCCAGTCGTGCCCGGAGACCGCGACGAGCCCATCCGCCATGAAGGCGAGCGGCCGGGCTACGTCCTGCACGAAGGCGCCGGCCACGCCCGGCAGCGTCATCCGCCCGTCCACGATGCTGGCGCTGTTCGTCCTCTCGTTCATCCCATCCCCGCCCTGAGTCGGTGCGGACGATAGCAGGTCGGCCCTTCGAAGCCAGAATGGCATGTTGTTCTACGTCGGGGGAGGAATGGGTCAGGCCGGAAAAGAAAATTTCCTTCTCTGTCCGTTCGACGAAAGGCTCTTCCTGATCGGTGCGTACCTTTAAAAGAACGTTTGGATTGACATGCAGAACGGCTTTTCCTAGATTGCAGATGTCGTCGGGTTACCGATGGCCGCGGAGATTTGAGCGAGCAGCTTGCGCCGCGTCACCAAACGCTAAAGCGCCACGACGTGGTCGTGGGCTCCCCAGCTTGAGGAGATGAACATGACCGGCTCCGTTCTCTGCCCTGTCGAACCGCTCGCCCGTTCGATGATGTGTTGTTGTCGTCGCTGATCCAGCGCTGACGCCGTTCCGCGGCATCAATCCAGACATCACCGTACTCCAGGGCGCCGTAACGCGGCGAAGGTCATCATGTCGTTCCAGTCCCAGGTCATTCCCGGCCCGCCGGCTCGTCAGGCTTATGTCATCGAGATCGGCGAAACCCAGGCGGGTCTCGTCGCCCGTGGCGCCGATGAGCGCTTCTTCACCTTCATCTCGGCATCGGCCGCCTTCGACCGGCTTGAGGGCCAGCGCTTCGCGACGCCGGTTGCGGCCGAACTGGCAGCGCGCCAGCTCGTCCGTTCGCGTCCCGGCCTGCGCTTGGCAGCCTGAGAGCACTTCGGTGACGCTGTTCGAGACGCTGCGCGCTGCATTCGCCGCCTGGTTCGAGCGGGCGGTGCCCGCCGAACCGAGCGAGCCGCGCTGGCTGGAGCGGCCTGTGGCCGAGCTCGGCGCCGAGGAGCGCCACCACTCGATCCGCGAGGTCCCGCTCGAGCAATTGGGCATTGCGCACTGGTCGTGCCACACGCATTTCTGAGGACATGATGAACGCCCCCGTGAAGCCCGGCGCCTTTCGCGTCGAGGACATCCTTCCAGTGCCGCCTGCCGATGCGATCATTCGCTTCGAGGGAGTTGGCAAGATCTTTGTCGGCCGCGACAGCCAGGAGCCGGTGACGGCGCTCGCCGGCATCGACCTTGTCGTGCCGCGCGGCAGCATCGTCGGCGTGATCGGCCGCTCCGGCGCCGGCAAGTCGACGCTGATCCGCCTGGTCAACGGGCTGGAGCGCGCCACCTCCGGCCGCATCCTGATCGAGGGCGAGGACGTCACCAAGCTGACCGAGGCCGGCTGGCGCGAGCGCCGGCGCGCGACCGGCATGGTCTTCCAGCACTTCAACCTGCTCTCCTCGCGCACGGTGTTCGACAATGTCGCGCTGCCGCTGGAGATCGCAGGCGTGCCCAAAGCGAAGATCGAGGCGCAGGTCAGCCGCTTGCTCGATCTGGTCGGGCTTTCCGACAAGCGCGAGCGCTTTCCGGCCGAGCTTTCCGGCGGCCAGAAGCAGCGCGTCGGCATCGCCCGCGCGCTGGCGACCGAGCCGAAGGTGCTGCTCTGCGACGAGGCGACCTCGGCACTCGATCCCGAGACGACCCGCTCGATCCTGGCCCTGCTCAAGCAGGTCAATCGCGAGCTCGGCATCACCATCCTGCTGATCACCCACGAGATTCCGGTGATCAAGGAGATCTGCGACCGCGTCGCGGTGATCGAGGGCGGCCATATCGTCGAGGAGGGCGAGACTTTCGAGGTGATGACCCGGCCGCGCCATCCGACCACGGCGAGCTTCGTCGAGGCGGTGACCGGCGTCGAGGTGCCAGACTATCTCGCCGGCCGTATCCATAGGCAGGCGGTGGCCGGCGACAGCGCCGTGCTGCGCATCGCCTTTACCGGCGAGAACGCGACGACGCCGGTGATCAGCCGCCTCAGCGCCGTGATCGGCGTCGACGTCAACATCCTCGCCGGCCGCATCGATGCGATCGGCGACAAGCCCTTCGGCAGCCTCTTGGTCTCGGTGCCGGCGAGCGAACCCGAGCTCGCCGCTGTGTTCGGCGCGCTGAAATCCCTCGATCTCAAGGCGGAGCTGGTCGGCCATGTCTCCTGAACTCATCCGTCTGATCGTCGAGGCGACCGGCGACACGCTGCTGATGGTCGCGATCGCCGCCGGCCTGGGCACTGCTCTCGGCCTGCCGCTCGGCGTCTTCCTCGCCACCAGCAAGAAGGGCGAGCTCTTCGCCGCGCCTGCGGTCAATGCCGTGCTCGGCGCGCTGGTCAACGCAACGCGCTCGACGCCCTTCATCATCCTCGTCGTCGCGATCATCCCCTTCACCCGGCTGATCGCCGGCACCTCGATCGGGACCTTCGCCGCGACCGTGCCGCTGACCGTCGCAGCGACGCCCTTCATCGCCCGCCTGATCGAGGGGGCGATCCGCGAGGTCGACCAGGGCCTGGTCGAGGCGGCCCGCTCGATGGGCGCGACCCCGCTGCAGATCGTGCGCAAGGTGTTGGTGCCCGAGGCGCTGCCGGCGATCGTGCTCGGCCTGACGCTGGCGCTGGTCAGCCTGCTCGGCTTCTCGGCCATGGTCGGCGCCGTCGGCGGCGGCGGCCTTGGCGATCTCGGCATCCGCTACGGCTATCAGCGCTTCATGCCGGATGTGATGGCGATCGTCGTCGCCGTGCTGATCGTCCTCGTCCAGACCGTGCAGAGCGTCGGCGACCGCCTGTCGCGCCGCCTCAACAAGCGCCTGCGCCACACCTGAACATCGTCTTCCAACCCCGCAGCCCTCATCCTGAGGAGCGATCCGAAAGGATCGCGTCTCGAAGGATGCTCCAGATGTCTCCTGAGCCTCCTGGGCCATCCTTCGAGACGGCCGCTGACGCGACCTCCTCAGGATGAGGGCTGGGGAAACACCAACTCAAGAATCGTAATCAAGGAGCTACCATGTCCAACGCCTTCAGCCGCCGCCTCGCGCTCGGCTTTGCCGCTTCGCTCGTCCTCGCCGCCCCGGCGCTCGCCCAGCAGAACCAGGTCGTCCGCATCGGCGCCTCGCCCGGGCCCCATGCCGAGATCCTCGAGAAGGTGAAACCGATCGCCGCCAAGAACGGGCTCGACCTCAAGATCATCGAGTTCTCCGACTATGTCGTACCGAACCAGGCGCTGGCCGCCGGCGAGCTCGAGGCGAACTCCTTCCAGAACCAGCCCTATCTCGACAACCAGGTGAAGGATCGCGGCTTCAAGCTGGTCAGCGTCGGCCTGACCGTGAACTTCCCGCTCGGCATCTATTCCTCGAAGTACAAGAGCTGGGCCGAGGTGCCGGATGGCGCGACCATCGCGATCCAGAACGACCCGACCAATGGCGGCCGCTCGCTGCTGCTGCTGCAGGACAAGGGCGTGATCAAGCTCAAGGACGGCGTCGGCTTCAAGCCGACCGTCGCCGACATCACCAGCAACCCGAAGAAGCTGAAGATCATCGAGATCGAGGCCGCCCAGACGCCGCGCTCGCTCGCCGACGTCGCTGCCGCCGCGATCAACACCAACTACGCCGTCGACGCCAAGATCGAGCCGACCTCGGCGATCCTCCGCGAGGACCCGAAGGGTCCTTATGTCAACCTGATCGCGGTGCGCGAGGCCGACAAGGACAAGCCTTGGGTCAAGGCGCTGCTCGCGTCCTATCACACCCCCGAGATCAAGGCCTTCGTCGCCGAGCGCTTCAAGGGCTCGGTCCTCGCCGGCTGGTAAGTTCCTCCCCCCAGGCCGTGGTTGCGGCCGGGTACCTGCCCCGGAAGCGAAGCTTCCGGGATTTTTCGTTTCAACCCGTCGTCTTTCCGGGGCAGGCCGAAGGCCTGAGCCCGGAACCCATGAACACCCGCTTTCCGTCATGGTCGGGCTTGTCCCGACCATCCACGTCTTCGTTGGGCGAAGGCCGTGTTCAAGACGTGGATGCTCGCCACAAGGGCGAGCATGACGGACTGGAGCAGCGTCGTGTTCATGGGTTCCGGGTTCGCCGCTACGCGGCGCCCCGGAATGACGATGCGGTTGCTTAAACCGACAGATACTGCGCCCTGACAGCCTCATCCGCCTTGAGCTCGTCCATCGTGCCGGTGAAGCGGATCAGGCCCTTCTCGATGATGGTGGCGCGGTCGGCGACCGAGCCGGCGAAATGCAGGTTCTGCTCGGAGATCAGCACCGAGAGCCCTTCGCTCTTCAGCGCCAGGATGGTCTTGGCCATCTCCTCGACGATGACCGGGGCAAGGCCTTCCGAGGGTTCGTCGAGCAGGACGAGCTTGGGATTGCCCATCAGTGTGCGGGCGATGGTCAGCATCTGCTGCTCCCCGCCCGACATCGCTCCGCCCGGCCGGTCGCGCATGCGCCCGAGATTGGGGAAGAGCTGGAACAGCCGCTCCGGCGTCCAGTGCGGCGCGCCCTCGCGCTTGGGCCGCTGCGCGACCGAGAGGTTCTCCATCACGCTGAGTTCGGAAAAGACGCGCCGTTCCTCCGGCACATAGCCGATGCCGAGGCGGGCGATCTCGAACGGCTCGCGCCCGACGATGGGGTGCCCCTCGAAGGTGACGCGGCCGGCCTGCGGCGGCACCAGCCCCATCACCGCCTTCATCGTGGTCGACTTGCCGGCGCCGTTGCGGCCCATCAGGGCCAGCACCTCGCCGCGCGCCATCGAGAAGCCGACGCCGTGCAGGATATGGGCGCGGCCGTAATAGGCGTTGAGGCCTTCGATCTCGAGCATGGGTTGGGTCATCGCTCGCTTCTCACCGTTCGAAACAAGCTTGGTCGTCCCGGGCGACCGTAGGGAGACCCGGGACCCATTCCGGAACCTCTTTCGGATAAGCTCCGGAATGGATCCCGGATCTCCGCTGCGCTCCGTCCGGGATGACGGCGCAAATGAATGAAAACGATCATTCCTAGTGGCCTCCCGAGGTCGCGCCGGAGCCGAGATAGACCGCGCGCACGGCCGGATCGTTGCGGACCTCCTCGGCCCGGCCCTTGGCGATCAGCTTGCCGCGGTCGAGCACCAGGATCGCGTCGGAATGGGCGAAGACCACGTCCATGTCGTGCTCGGTGAACAGCACGGCGATGCCCCGCTCCCGGGCGATCTCGGCGGTCAGCGCCATCAGCGCGATGCGCTCGCGCGGCGCCATGCCGGCGGTCGGCTCGTCCATCAGCAGGAGTTTTGGCTTGTTGGCGATCGCGACCGCGAGCTCGACCCGCTTCAGATCACCATAGGCGAGGACGCCGCAGGCGCGCTGCGCCTGGTCGAGCATGCCGACCTGCTTCAGGAGCGCGTCCGCCTCGGCGACATGGCGGTCCTTGGCCCGGCCGAACAGCGTCCAGGTCTCGCCGGCATGCGAGATCAGCGCCATCTGCACATTCTCGCGCACGCTCATCGAGGCGAAGGTCGCGGTGATCTGGAAGGTGCGGCCGACGCCGAGCCGCCAGACCTCGCGCGGCTTGAGGCCGGTGATCTTGCGGCCGTCGAAGATCACCTCGCCGCGGTCGGAGGGGAGCTGCCCGTTCAGCATGTTGAAGCAGGTGGTCTTGCCGGCGCCGTTCGGGCCGATCAGCGCCAAGAGCTTGCCGGCATCGACCGAAAAGCTGACATCGTCGACGGCGCGCACGCCGCCGAAGGACTTGCCGAGATTGCGGACTTCCAGGACCGGGCTCATCGGGCGGGCTCCGGCGTGGCGGTGACGGGATGGGCGGGCTCGGCCTCGCGGCGCCGCTCAGTGAAGGCGAGCGCCGTGCCGACGAGGCCGCGCGGGAACAGGATGACGAGCAGGACGATCGAGGCGCCCATGACGAAGCGCCAATACATCGTCGCCTTCATCAACTGCTCCTGCAGGCCCATGAAGGCGAAGGCGCCGACGATCGGGCCCGACACGGTCTGCACGCCGCCGAGCAGCACCATCAGCAGGCCGTCGACCGAGCGCGGGATCGCCAGATAGGTCGGGAAGACCGAGCCCTTGAAGAAGGCGAACAGGGCGCCGGCGATGCCGGCGGCAAAGGCAGCGATAATGAAGGCGATCCACTGGATGCGCATCACCGGCAGGCCGATCGCTTCGGCCCGGAGAGGACTGTCGCGCCCGGCCCGCAAGGCATAGCCGAAGGGCGCGAAGACGACGATGCGCAGGATGAGGATCGCGGCGACGCAGACCGCCAGCGCGAGGTAGTAGTAGACCAGCTTCGGCGCCGCCCAGGCCGCTGGCCAGACACCGAGAATGCCGTTGTCGCCGCCGGTGACGTCGACCCATTGGAAGGCGGTCGCCCAGGAGATCTGGGCGAAGGCGAGCGTCAGCATGGCGAGATAGACGCCCGACAGCCGCACGCAGAACCAGCCGAAGACGAAGCCGGCGATGCCGGCGAGGAAGGGCGCGAAGGCGAGCGCCGGCAGCATCGGCATGCCCAGCCACTTCACCGCCAGCGCCGCGCCATAGGCTCCGAGCCCGAAATAGGCGGCGTGTCCGAAGGAGGCCATGCCGCCGGGGCCCATCATGAAGTGCAGCGACGCCGCGAACAGCGCGAAGATCGAGAGCTCGGTCAGCGTCAGCAGCCAATGGTCGGCGACAATGAAGGGGGCGACCAGCAGCACGATAAGCGCCGCGAGCCCGATCAGCTTGACGTTGGCGCTGGCCGGCAGCAGCAGCGGCTCGACCGGGCCATGGGCATGGGCGCTGCCGACCGGGCGCTTGCCCATCAGCCCGTAGGGCTTGATCACCAGCACGACGGCCATCACCAGGAAGACCAGCACCAGGGTGATCTTCGGGAAGATCAGGATGCCGAAGGCGTGGATGATGCCGATCAGCACCGCGGCGAGATAGGCGCCGGTGACGCTGCCGAGCCCGCCGACGACCACGACGACGAAGGCCTCCGAGATCATCGAGAGGTCCATGTGCAGGTTCACCGCCTCGCGCGGCAGCTGCAGCGCGCCGCCGAGCGCGGCGAGGCCGGCGCCGAAGGCGAAGACCGAGGTGAAGAGCAGGCGCTGGTTGACGCCGAGGGCGCCGACCATCTCGCGGTCCTGCGTCGCGGCGCGCACCAGCGTGCCCCAGCGCGTCTTCTGGAACAGGAACCAGAGCAGGCCAAGCATGATCGGCCCGACCACGATCAGGAAGAGCTCGTAGCTCGGAAAGCGGCTGCCCATCAGCACGACGAAGCTCTTGAAGCCGGGCGCGCGCGGGCCGAGCTTGTCCTCCGGCCCCCAGATGCCGAGGGCGATGTCCTGCACCATCAGCACGAGGCCGAAGGTGGCGAGCAGCTGGAACAGCTCGGGCGCCTGGTAGATCCGGCGCAGGATCACGATCTCGACGAGGGCGCCGAGTGCCGCGACGATGACAGCCGCCAGCAGCACGCCGCCCCAGAAGCCGAGCGCGTCGGCCGGCCCGAAACGGGTGACCAGCGTGAAGGCGAGATAGGCGCCCAGCATGTAGAAGGAGCCATGCGCGAAGTTCACGATCCGCGTCACGCCGAAGATGATCGACAGCCCGCAGGCGACGAGGAAGAGCGACGAGGCCGAGGCCAGGCCGTTGAGCGTCTGCGCGAAGATCAGATCGATCATGCGAGGTTCCGTCGAAACAACCGAAAAAGGGCGCAGTCTTCCTGCGGCCGCAGCGTTCCGCCGCGGCCGGGTCAGCCATAGTCTAGGTCAGGTCGAAGCCTGGTGCTTCAGCCCGCCGGGCGAAGCGTCTTCACCTCTGCATCGGACGGCAGGTATTTCGCGCCGTCGGCATAGCGCCAGTCGACCATCACGCCCTTGCCGTCCTTGACCGCGGTCTTGCCGACATAGGCGCCGAGCGTCGCCTGGTGGTCGGAGGCGCGGAACTCCACCGGGCCGAAGGCCGAGGTGAACTTCAACCCCTTCATGGCGTCGATGAGCTTCTCGTTGTCGGTCGTGCCAGCCTTGGCGATGCCGGCGGCGATGGCATTCATCGTGTCGTAGCCGACGACCGAGCCGAGGCGCGGATAGTCGTTGTACTTCGCCTTGTAGGCATCGCGGAACTTGACGTGATCCGGAGTCTGGATGTCGGCATGCGGATAGCCGGTCACGATCCAGCCGACCGGCGCCTCGGCGCCGAGCGGGTCGAGATATTCAGGCTCGCCGGTCAGCATCGAGACCACCGTCCGACCTTCGAACAGGCCGCGGGTGTTGCCCTGGCGCACGAAGTTCGAGAGGTCGGCGGCGAAGGTGACGTTGAAGATCGCATCGGGCTTGGCGGCTTCGAGCGCCTGCACGGTGGCGCCGGCATCGATGCGCCCGAGCGCCGGGAACTGCTCGGCGACGAACTCGACGTCGGGCTTGGCCTTCTTCAGCAGTTCCTTGAACCACTTCACCGCCGACTGGCCGTATTCGTAGTTCGGCGCCACGGTCGCCCATTTCTTGGCCGGGAGCTTGGCCGCTTCCTCGACCAGCATCGCCGCCTGCATGTAGGTCGACGGCCGCAGGCGGAAGGTGTAGCGATTGCCCTTGGCCCAGACGATCGCGTCCGAAAGCGGCTCTGAGGCGACATAGAGACGCTTGTTCTGCAGGGCGTAGTCGGCGATGGCGAGGCCGACATTGGAGAGGAAGCCGCCCGACAGCAGGTCGACCTTCTCGGCATTGATCAGTTCGCCGGCGAGGCGCACCGAATCCTCGGGCTTGCCGGCATCGTCGCGGAACAGGGTTTCGACCTTGCGGCCGAGCACGCCGCCGGCGGCATTGACCTGCTCCAGCGCCAGCTCCCAGCCCTGGCGATAGGGCTTCAGGAAGGCGGGCTGCGAAGTGTAGCTGTTGATCTCGCCGATCTTGATCGGCGCGCCCTGGGCGCGCAGCAGCGACGGCGTGGTCAGCGCGACGGCGCCGAGCGCAGCTCCGCTGACGAATTGGCGACGGTCCATCTGATGGCTCTCCCGTGACTCGCTGGCCTTACGCATCCACAGCCCCTCGCTGCGCGATTTCCTACCCTAGGCCACTGCAGTGCGCTGCAACAAGCCAGGGCGGAAATTCGTTTGTATGCGTATGAAATTTCGACTGCGTTTCGCAGTTTGTCAATCGTCGAAATACAGGTTCCTTTGCCGCCGGCTTGGGCAGCGCCATGTCAGGGCCGGCCGAGCGGACCTCAGGCGGACTGCTTCGCGCTCTGCCGGGCCGTGAGCGTCGCCTCGATCGCTTCGACCACGCCGACGAGCTCGGCGATGCTGTCGATTACATAGTCGGCCCCGGCCGCGCGTAGCTTCGCCGCCGCCTCGCCGCGCAGCTTCTGCTGTTCGAGCAGCGGCAGCTCGTTCCACTCGGCCAGTGACAGGCCAACGCAATTGCCGGAGACAGCGAGCCCGACGGTCCAGGTTCCGGCGGCGACGCCCTCGGCGATGCCGGGCTCGGTGTCGTCGACCTTGATCACGCTGGAGGGCGGATAGACGCCGAGATCGGCGAAGCAGCGATACATCATCAGCGGGCTCGGGCGGCCTTCGACGAGATCGCCGGCACAGACGAGGTTGTCGGGCTGATAGCCCTGTGCCGCCGCGACCGTTAGCAAACGCTCCATGATCTCGCGGGTATAGCCGGTGGTCGAGCCGATCTTGAGGCCACGTCGGCGCAGGTTCGCGATGCTGTCTGCGGCGCCGGGGATGAGGTCGGCATAGTCGGTGACGACGGCGGCATTGAGCGGCACGAACTCAGCATAGACCGCGTCGATCGCCGCTTCGCCCGGCATCTCGCCATGGGCAGCGCGCCAGGCCTCGGCGATCGCCGGCTCGGCCAGCAGCGCCGCGATATGGGCGCGCTTGGGCAGGCCCATGGGCCCGCGCGCCTGCGCGATCGTAATGGTGACGCCGAAGCGGGCGAAGACCTCGACGAAGGCGCCCATCGGCGCGCGCGAGCCAAAATCGACGACCGTGCCGGCCCAATCGAGCACCACCGCCTTGACGGTCTGGAAGGGAAGCAAGGACAGCGCGCTCATCCGAACATCTCCGCAATGGTTTCCTCGCCGATGGCGAAGGAGGTGGACGCTCCCGTCCCTGAGGTGACGATGACCAGCCCGACGCGGTCAGCGACCCATTCGCGCAGCATCGCCCGGTCGGGCAGGCTGGCATAAGTGCCGAGCCAGCGCGTCTCGACCAGCGGGCGGGCGCCGAACACGGCCTCGTATTCATCGAGGATCAAGTCATCGACCTTCGTGTCGCCGAACGGATCGGGCGTTGCGGCATAGTGATGGGAATCGCCGACGACGCGGGTGCCGTCGGCCGAGGCGACCGTGATCAGATGGATACCGTTGGCGAGCTGCTCGGGCTGCTCGCGCTCGAGACGGGCGCGCAGGGCAGCCGCCTCCGGCAGTTCCGCATAGCCGAGATAGCGCACCAGCGAGAGGTCGGACATCACCGCGCAAGGCAGATCTGGCCCGGTGGAGGCGGTGCGAACCCGCAGCATCTGCAGTTTGCAGCGCGTCAGCGCGGGATAGGCGGCCTTGAGCGCGTCGGCATAAAGACCGGTGAAATCATCGCCCGGGCAGATGATCGCAGCGTCCGCTCGCAGGACCCCGTTCGAGGTCTCGATCACCGGCAAGGCCACGCCGCGCACAGTCGTCTTGCGCAGGATGGTGACGCCCCAATCGCGTTCGAGATGCGCGGCGAGCAGCGGGATCGCCTCGCGCGATTCGACGCGCAGATCATGCGGGCTCCACAGCGCCGCCTGCTGGCCGGCGAGGAAGGGGAAGCGCTCGCCGAGCGCATTGCCGATCACCAGCTCGCAGCCTTCGCCCATCTCGGTCCTGAGGAAGGCTTCGAGCACGGCGGTCGCTTCCGGCCGGCGCGAGGTCGTGCAGAGCCCGGCATGGGCGATGGCTATGCCGGCTTTGGGCGCAATCTCGGCCCAGACATCGCGCGAGCGCTTCGCCCGCCGCCAGGTCTCGCCGGCCTGCTGGCCGGTCACAGTGATGAAGCCGAAATTGCGGATCGAGGCGCCGTTCGCCTGCGCATCGCGGTCGATCACCACCACCTTCAGCCCGCGCCGCGCCGCTGCGAGCGCATGGGCGAGGCCGACGATGCCGGCGCCGACGATGGCGAGATCGAAACTGCGCTCCACGAACTTTCCTCCCGGCGCATTTTGATTCGCGCCATGCCAATCGGGGCCGCTTAAGGCCTCCGCAATGCAGAACTGTGACGAAGCACGGTTCGCAGCCGGCTCAATGCACGCAATGCGCGCATTTAGCGGAGGTCAGGAGCGGCCGCCGTCGACCGAGAGGATCTGGCCGGTGATCCAGCCCGCCTGCTCGGAGAGGAAGAACAGGCTGGCATGGGCGATATCCTGAGGTGTGCCGAGCCGGCGAGTATGGATGCCCTCGATCAATCGCTTCTGGCCGTCCGGACCATAGGATTCCCATTGCCGCTCGGTCGCCGGGTTGGAGCGGACGAAGCCGGGCGCGACCGAGTTGACGGTGACGCCGTGCGGGCCGAACTCCCAGGCGAGCTGCCTGGTCAAACCGACCAGCGCGTGCTTGGCGCTGGCATAGGCCTGGATGCCGGTGAGGCTCGGCCGCAGGCCGGCGCCGGAGGAGATGTTGACGATGCGGCCATATCCGGCCTGCTTCATCGCCGGTGCGGCCGCCTGCGACAGGAAGAAGGCGGCATCGACATTGGCGGCGAAGACGGCGCGCCAGTCGCTCTCGGAAATCTCCTCGATCGGCCGGCCGACCTGGCCACGCACGCCGCCCGCTGCGTTGACCAGGAGGTCGAGCCGACCCTCGGCTTTCAGGATCGTGCCGACCAGTTCCTGTGCGGTTTCCGGGCTGCCGAGATCGGCGACATGCGCGCTTGCACCGAGCGCCTTGGCGCTCGCGGTGACGCCGTCCGCATCGAGATCGGCGAGATGAACCCTCGCTCCGGCGTCGACGAGCGCGGCGGCGATGGCGCGGCCGATCCCTTGTGCGGCGCCGGTGACGAGGGCTACGCGGCCGTCGAAGCGGATTTGCATTGCTCGATCAATACCTTCAGTGTCTCGAACGACATCGGGCGGCGGCCCTCCTCGATATCCTGAATCAGGGCGACCAGCAGCTCGAGTGCCGGCGTGGCGACACCGACCTCGCGGCCGAGCCTCGAGATGATGCCGATCTGCGGCTGACCCTCGGTCTTGCGCTTGCGCACGGCAAGATCGCGCCAAATGCCGGAATGGGTTTTTGCTGTCTTCGAGGTATAGTCGGCGAGCCAGCGAATAGTCTCGACCTGCGGACCCTCCGGAGCACCCGGCGCGAACACGGCGGGGTCGAACGCACCGAAGCCGAGCGAGGTGACGCCGCGTGCCGCCGCGACCGCGCCGACCTCGCGCCCCAGTGTCAGCCAGACCGGCAGGCGCTGCGGGTCGGCGAAATTCGCCGACATCGAATCGTTGGTCAGAGCGGTGCCGAACAGCATCGCGCCATAGGCGAGCTTGCCCCAGAGATAGCCGTAGATGTTGTCGGTCAGGACCGCGTCCGGCTCGAAGATCGCGAGGAGACGGTGCATCTCCCTTACGCGCTCGCTCATCGCCCCATTGAGCTCGCCGACGACCACGGCGCCGCGATTGCCGTAGAGAATTTCGCCCGGCCCGTGCCAGTCGGCGCCGAAATTGACGAAGCAGCCCATCGTCCGCGCTTCACCGACCGTCTTGGCGATGGTGATCTCGTTGAGCCCGTTCTGGGCCGAGAGCACGAAGCCATCGGAAACGAGATGCGGCGTCAGCGCGGCCAACGCGGCTTCGGTCGCGCCGGCCTTCACGGCCAGCACGATGCGTGAGTAGGTGCCGGTCAGCTCCTGCGGCGTCACCGCCGGTACGACCTGACGGAACTCCTCGACCGGTCCGGTGATCGATAGGCCCGTGGTCCGGCAGGCCTCGACATGCTCAGGCACGATGTCGACCAGCAGCACCGGCACCCCGGCGCGCGCCCAATAGGCGCCGAGCGTGCCGCCGATCGCGCCGGCGCCCCAGATCAGGATGGGTTCGCCGCTCATGCCTGCCCCATCACCTCGACATCGGCATGGGTTCCGACATGGACGAGCCCGTCCGGCGTCACCCAGCCCCGATACATGCCATCGGTATTGTAGGGCGCGACGATCGCGCCGTCGGCCCCAACGGCGACGAGCCCGGCGCCGATCTTGTGCGTGCTCAGCTCGGCGATGGCGCG
Organism: Allobosea eneae; assembly: GCF_042657265.1. Lineage (NCBI taxonomy): Bacteria > Pseudomonadati > Pseudomonadota > Alphaproteobacteria > Hyphomicrobiales > Alloboseaceae > Allobosea > Allobosea eneae. Next base: position 84,713 of record NZ_JBHSLW010000018.1, on the reverse strand, counting down.
GTCGGATGCATCTTTCAGCGAGAGGCCGGCATAGCCGATCAGCGATGCGATCTCATGGCCGACGCAGTAGCGGATGAAGAACTCGCCCTTGCCGGTGCCCGAGACCGCGCAGCGGCCGTCGCGGGCATAGGTGCCGGCGCCGATGATCGGGGAATCGCCGACACGGCCGGGCGGCTTGTTGGTGTAGCCGCCGGTCGAGGTCGCCGCCGCCAGATGGCCGTGGGAATCGAGCGCAACCGCGCCGACCGTGCCGTGCTTCTCGGCCTCGCTCGCCTCATCGGCCGTGCCGACGAGCTCGCGGATCTTCATCGAGGCGAGGTTCTTGCGTCGTCGCTCGGTCGAGAAATACTCGTTCTCGACGATATCGAGCCCCTCGCTCTGGGCGAAGGCGTCGCCTGCGGGGCCGGTCAGCAAGAGCGGGTCGCCGCGATGCATCAGCGCCTTGGCGGCGCTGACCGGGTTGCGGATGTGCTTGACCGCGCAGAGCGCCCCGGCGGCCAATGTCGCGCCGTCCATGATCGAGGCGTCGAGCTCGTGCTCGCCATCGGCATTGAGGGCGGCGCCGTGGCCGGCGTTGAAATGAACGGAATCCTCCATCACCAACACGGCGGCCTCGACTGCATCGACAGCGCTGCCACCCTTGGCGAGGATCGCCCAGCCGGCCCGCAGCGACTTGGCGAGATGGGCCTTGGCGTCGGCCCATTCGGCGTCGGACATCTCGGCCTTGGGCAAGGTGCCGCAGCCGCCGTGGATGGCGAGGGCGATGGTCATGACTGTCATCCTGGCTTCACTTAGGCTGTCGCGAAGGTGCACCGCGCCGTCATGGTCGGGCCTGTCCCGACCATCCACGTCTTCGTCTTGCGCAGCCCGATGTTCAAGACATGGATGCTCGCCCGAAGGGCGAGCATGACGGCCTTGGCTGGGCTCACTTCGCCGGCTTGATGTCCATCGCCAGCGTGTCCTCGTCGACGCGCGGGCGAATCGTCACCTTGGCCTTCTGCATCGCCCAGGCTGAGCCGACGGCGAGGATCGGCAGGCGCGGCCGGTCCTTGGCGACGATGGCGTTGGCCTGCGAGAGCAGGTCGTTGCGCTTGGCCTCGTCCATCTCGATCGCGGCGTCTTCGATCAGCTTGTCGAGCTCGGCGTTCTTGTAGCCGAGCACGTTGAAGGCGCCGAGCTTCTTGGCCGGGTCGTTCGAGTGGACGACCGAGGAAAGCGTGTAGTTCGCCTCGCCCGTCAGCGTGCCCCAGCCGGACATCGCCAGCGAGAACTCGCCGCGGGTTCGGGCCGGGAAGAAGACGGCGCCGGGCTGGGCGTTGGCGTTCACCTCGATGCCGATCCGCGCCAGCATCTGTGCGATCGAGGTACCGACCTGGCGGTCGCCCGGCAGGCGGTCATTGGTGAAGGAGAACGAGACCTTGAAGCCGTTGGGATAGCCGGCCTCCTCCATCAGCTTCTTCGCCTTGGCGAGATCCGGCTTCAGCGGCGGCAGGCTCTTGTTGAAGCCAGCGATATCGGGTGTCACCAGCTGGTTGGCCGGGGCGCCGAGACCTTCCATCGCGATCTCCACCAGCGCCGGCCGGTCGATGGCGAGGTCGATCGCCTCGCGCACCTTGGCGTCCTGCAGCGGATTCTTGGGCAGGGCCGAGCCGTCCTTGGCGCTGATCTGCGGGGACTTGTCCCGCATGTCGAGTTCCATGTTGAAGACATAGACCGTGTCGATCGTGGCGACGGTGAGCTTGGCGTCGCGCTTCAGCGTCGGCACGTCGGAGGCCGGGGCGCGTACGATGATGTCGACCTGGCCGGCCTTGAGCTGCGCGACGCGGGCGGCGTCGTTCGGCAGCTCCTTGCGCAGCACGCGCTGCCACGGCTCCTTCTCGCCCCAGTAGCCGTCGAAGCGCTCGAGCACGAGCTGGTCCTTCGGCGTCCAGGACACGAACTTGTAGGGGCCGGTGCCGATCGCCGCCTTGCCGGTATTGAAGGCGTCGTTGGCATTGTCCTTGGTCAGCCCGGCCGCCGCCTTGTGCGAGACGATGAACAGGCGGATGAAATCGTTCGGCAGGTTCGGCGCCGGCCCGTCGGTGACGATGTGGACGGTGAGCGGATCGACGATCTTCACCTCCTTGACGCGCCGGACATAGATCGTCGTCGGATTCGGGCCGGCGACCACCGGGATGCGCTCGATCGAGAACTTGACGTCCTCGGCGGTGAAGTCGGAGCCGTCATGGAACTTGACGCCCGGGCGCAGCTTGAACTCCCAGACCGAGGGCTCGATCGCCTTCCAGCTCGTGGCGAGGCGCGGCTCGATCTGGAGCTTGTCGCCCGACCAGGTCAGGGTGTCGAAGACATGCTTCAGCGCTTCGGCATGGGTGCCGGTCGCTGTGAAATGCGGATCGATTGATTCAGGTCCCGCGCGCACGCCGATCGTCAGCGTCTGCGCTGTTGCCGCACCGGAGAGCGGCAGGCCGATCAGGGCGGCGAGGGCCACGGTCCGCCAGAGCGGGGACCGGTGCGACAGCGGCTTGGTCATGTTGAGGTCCCTTCGGGTTCGAGATCGGCAGGCCAGCTCGGGGAGGCGATCACCATCTTGTCCATCAGCTCGCAGAGCTGCTTCTGCTCGGCCTCGCTCAGCACCGAGAGCATCGCGGTCTGCTGGTCCACCATCATCGGCATGGTCTCGTCGAAGATGGCGCGCCCGGCCGGCGTCAGCGCCAGCACATAGCTGCGCAGATCGTCCGGATCGGTCTCGCGCTTGAGCAGGCGCCGCTGCAGCAGCTTCTGGATCGCGCGCGAGAGCGTGTTCTTCGGCAGGCCGGAGGAGGAGACAATGTTCTTGGCGGCGACGCCGCCCTTGAGTCCGACGGCGTAAAGCGCGACGAACTCCGGCCGTACCAGCCCATAGCGCGTCTCGATCCAGCGATAGACCGGATCGTTGAAGCGGAAGGCGATGAAATTGAGCCGGAAGGACAGCCAGCAGGGATTGTCCCAGAGCTTGGTGACGGTGAGCGGGTCGAGCTCGCGCAGCGCAGCCTCGCGGTCGCGGTCGAGCTTGGACAAGGAGGTCGGGGCGCGGGCCATCTCGGACATCCAATTTAGTTCCATATGGAACTTGACGGTCACTGATGCGACTGTCAAGGATGACTTGGTTTTGCCGAAACGCAAGGATCAGGCCGTGCTCGTCGCCCGGATGAACTGGATGCAGATCGAGGACCAGGCGAAGCGTGACGATCGCTGCGTTCTGCCGCTCGGCTGCATCGAGCAACACGCATATCTGAGCCTCGCCACCGACGCGATCCTGTCCGAACGCATCGCAGGAGAAGCGGCCGAGCCGCTCGGCATCCCGGTCTTCCCGGTGCTGGCCTATGGCATGACGCCGGGTTTCACCGCTTATCCCGGCACGATCTCGCTCAGGATGACCACCTATATCGCACTGATCGAAGATCTGCTCGAAGGCGTCTACCGCTCCGGCTTCCGCCGCATCGTGCTGGTCAACGGCCATGGCGGCAATTCGCCGGTGATGACTGCGGTGACCGAGTGGATGGGCCGGCGCCCCGACGCCAGCGTCAAGATGCACAACTGGTGGGCAGGGCCGCGCTTCCAGAAGGCGGTCCGGGCAGTCGACATGGCTGCCTCGCACGCCTCCTGGATGGAGAATTTCCCCTGGACCCGGCTGGAGGGCGTGACGTTGCCGGATACGGTGAAGCCACCCTTCGATCCCGCGCTCTACCAGGCGGCGAATCCGCAACGGAAGCGCGAGATTCTCGGCGACGGAAATTTCCACGGCCGCTATCAGCGGCCGGACGAGGAGATGCTGGCGCTCTGGGCGGTCGGCGTCGAGGAGACACGCGCGGTGATGGTCGAGAGCTGGCCGTGAGATCAGCAATGGGACGGCCTAGATGCTGACCCATGTCATCGAGCGCATCCTGCAGGCGCTCGCCGTCATGCTGGTCATGTCGGCGCTGGTCTTCGTTGGCGTCTACGCCATCGGCAACCCGATCGACGTGCTGATCGGTCCCGATGTCAGCCAGGACATCAGGCTCGACACCATCGCCCGCTACGGGCTCGATAAGCCGCTCTGGGAGCAGTACTTCACCTTTCTCGGCCGCGTCCTGCATGGTGATTTCGGTCGTTCCTTCGTCTTCGGCATGCCGGTGCTCGATCTCATCCTGTCGCGGCTGCCGGCGACGCTGGAATTGACGCTGGCGGCCGTGTTCGGCGCGGCGCTGATCGGCATCCCCGCTGGCATCTATGCCGGCTACCGGCCTGACACCCCGCTCTCCAAGCTCATCATGGCGCTGTCCATCCTCGGCTTCTCCGTGCCGACCTTCTGGATCGGCCTCGTCCTGATCATGACCTTCGCCGTCGAGCTGCAATGGCTGCCGGCCGGCGGGCGTGGCGAGACCGCCTCCCTTTTCGGCGTCGAATGGAGCGTCCTGACGCTGAACGGCCTCTCGCATCTCTTCCTGCCGGCGCTGAACCTCGCCTTCTTCAAGCTCGCGCTGATGACGCGGCTGGCGCGGGCCGGCACGCGCGAGGTCATGCTGACCGACACGGTGAAGTTCGCCCGCGCCGCCGGCATCTCCGAGGGCGTCATCCTGCGCCGGCACGTGCTGCGCCTGATCTCGATCCCGCTTGTCACCGTCTTCGGGCTGGAGTTTGCCTCGACGCTCGCCTTCGCGGTGGTGACCGAGACGATCTTCTCCTGGCCCGGCATCGGCAAGCTGATCATCGACTCCATCCAGTCGCTCGACCGGCCGGTGATGGTCGCCTATCTGATGCTGGTCGCCTTCGTCTTCATCATGATCAACTTTCTGGTCGACCTGACCTATTTCGCGCTCGACCCGCGCTTGCGGAAGGGCCGGTCGTGATGAAGACCGAAACGCCCATCGCCCGCTTCTGGAGCGAGTTCAGGGAGAGCCGCATCGCGGTCGCGGCGCTCGTCGTCGTCGTCCTGATGATCGGCGTCGCCGTGCTCGCACCGCTGATCGCGCCGCAGAATCCTTACGACCTCGCCAATCTCGTTCTGTCCGACGCCCGCCGTCCGCCGGGCTATGTCGGCTCCAGCGGCTATACCCATTGGCTCGGCACCGACGCGCAGGGGCGCGACCTGCTCTCGGCCATCCTCTATGGCCTGCGCATCTCCCTGCAGATGGGGCTGGTCGCCGGCGCGGTCGCCTTCGCCATCGGCGTCACGCTCGGCATCGCCGCCGCCTACCTCGGCGGCCGGCGCGAGGCCTTCATCATGCGCGTGATCGACCTGCAGCTCGCCTTCCCGGCGATTCTGCTGGCGCTGGTGATCTCGGCCCTGCTCGGGCAGGGCAAGGCGCAGCTCATCGCCGCGCTGGTCGCGGCGCAATACGCCTATTTCGCCCGCACCGCCCATGGCGCCGCCTCGGCCGAACGCGGCAAGGACTATGTCGAGGCGGCGCTGTCGACGCCATTGCCGGCCCGGCAGGTGGTCTGGCGGCACATCCTGCCGAACTGCCTGCCGCCGCTGATCGTGGTCGCGACCGTGCAGGTCGCCAACGCCATCGCCCTGGAGGCGACATTGTCCTTCCTCGGTGTCGGCCTGCCGGTGACCGAGCCGTCGCTGGGCTCCCTGATCGCTAACGGCTTCCAGTACATGCTGTCGGGCCGCTACTGGATCTCGATCTATCCGGGGCTCGCTTTGATCCTGCTGATCGTCGCGATCAACCTTGTCGGCGACCAGATCCGCGACCAGGTCAATCCGAGGCTGAAGCGATGAGGGCGGGTGTGAACCCACTTCGTCATGGTCGGGCTTGTCCCGACCATCCACGTCTTCGTCGATCGAGGACCGTGTTCAAGACGTGGATGCTCGGCACAAGGCCGAGCATGACAGGGGAGGCGCGCCCATGACCGACGCCCCCCTCCTCGACGTCCGCGATCTCACCACCCAATTCTTCACCCGCGCGGGCGTGGTCAAGGCGGTCGACGGCGTCTCCTTCTCGTTGCGCCGCGGCGAGGTGATGGGGCTCGTCGGTGAATCCGGCTCCGGCAAGAGCGTCACCGGCTTCTCGATCATCGGCCTGATCGACCCGCCCGGCCGCGTCGCCGGCGGCTCGGTCAAGCTCGAGGGGCGCGAACTCGTCGGCCTGCCGGCGGACGAGCTGCGAGGCTTGCGCGGCCGCGTCGTCTCGATGGTCTTCCAGGACCCGTTGATGACGCTGAACCCGGTCCTGACCATCGGCGAGCAGATCAGGCTGGCGATCGAGGCGCACCAATCCATGTCCGCTGCCGAGGCGCGCCTGCGCGCCATGGCCGGCCTCGCCCAGGTCCGGATTCCGCGCCCCGAGGCGACCGTCGACTTTTATCCGCACCAGCTCTCCGGTGGCATGCGCCAGCGGGTCGCCATCGCGATCGCGCTGCTGCACCGGCCGAAGCTGATCATCTGCGACGAGCCGACGACGGCACTCGACGTCTCCATCCAGGCCGAGATCCTCGCCGAGATGAAGGAGCTCGTCGCCGAGCTCGGCACCGCGCTGATCTGGATCAGTCATGATCTCGCGACCGTCGCCTCGATCGCCCAGCATGTCGCGGTGATGCGGCTCGGCAAGATCGTCGAGGCCGGCCCGACGCTCGATGTGCTGACGCGCCCGCAGCACGCCTATACCCGTGCCCTGCTCGACGCATTGCCCTCGCGCGCCAAACCCGGCGAATTCCTGCTGCGCGGCGGCGGCGTGCCTGATGCGGCCCCGCCCGCCCGCAAGCCAGCGGCAGCTGTTGCCGCGCCAGTTCCTGGCGCGCCCTATTTCGTCGCCGATCGCGTCAGCAAGCGTTTCGTGACACGGCCCGGCGCGCTGCGCGGGCTCGGCGTTAAACTCGGCCTCGTGCAGCCGCTGCCCGCCGTGATGGCGGTCGACGAGGTCAGCCTGACCGTGCCACGCGGCGAGGCGCTCGGGTTGGTCGGCGAATCCGGCTCGGGCAAGTCTACGCTAGGTCGCATGGCTGCCGGCATCTATGCGCCTACCTCGGGGACGGTCCGCTTCGAGGGCCGGCCGGTGATGAGCGAAGGGCCCGAACCGAAGAAGCTGACCACCCGCGTCCAGACGATCTTCCAGGACCCGTTCGCCTCGCTCAATCCGCGCATGCGCATCGGCGAGGGCATCGCCGAGGGTCCGCTCGCCCATGGCCTCGTCAGCAGGGCTGATAGCGGAGCTTACGTCCGTGACTGGCTCGCCGCCGTCGGGCTCGATCCGGCTTTCGCCGAGCGCTACCCGCACCAGTTCTCCGGCGGCCAGCGCCAGCGCGTCGCCATCGCCCGCGCGCTCGCCATGCAGCCCGACCTCGTCGTTTGCGACGAGCCGGTCGCCTCGCTCGACGTCTCGATCCAGGCCCAGATCATCAACCTCTTGATGCGCCTGCGGGCCGAGCTCGGCCTGACCCTGATCTTCATCTCGCACGACCTTTCGGTGGTCCGGCATCTCTGCGACCGGGTCGCGGTGATGTATCGCGGCCGCATCGTCGAGGAAGGGCCGGCAGGCGAGGTCTACGACAACCCGCAACACGACTACACCAGGCGGCTGCTCGCGGCCGTGCCGGTGCTGCCCGAAGCGGCAGCCTGATCTCAGGAGGAACGCCATGACCGAACTGAAGCCCTGGCAATGGCCGGAGGAGACCTGGCGCGGCAAGGTCGAGCAGGTCCGCGCTGGCCGCAACCTCAAGCCGAAGGTGTGGCCGGGCGGGGCGCGCTGCGCCGTGGCACTCTCCTTCGACGTCGACCACGAGACCAACGAGCTGCGCGACGGCGGCAAGTCGGTCGGCCGGCTCTCCTGGGGCCAGTACGGCAACCGCGCCGGCATGCCGCGCATCCTGTCGATGCTGGCGCGCGAGCAGATCAAGGCGAGCTTCTTCGTGCCGGCGGTGACCGCGCTGCTCTATCCCGACGAGCAGCGCCGCGTCGTGGCGGAAGGCCATGAGATCGGCCTGCATGGCTGGATCCATGAGGTCAACACCGCCGTGCCGCCCGACCAGGAGCGCGAACTCCATCTGCGCTCGGCCGATACGCTGGAGACGATCACCGGCGTCCGGCCGGTCGGCATGCGCACCCCGTCCTGGGATTTTTCGGAGGTGACGCTCGCCGTTGAGCGCGAGCTCGGCCTGATCTACGATTCATCGCTCTTCGCCGATGACGATCCGTACGAGCTGATCGAGAAGGGCGAGCCGACCGGCATGGTCGAGTTGCCGGTCGAATGGATCCGCGACGACGCGGTCTATTTCAACATGAACCGCTTCCAGGCGCTGCGGCCCTACACGCCGCCCGAGGCGGTGTTCGACATCTTCAAGCGCGAGTTCGACGGCGCCTACGCCGAGGGCGGGCTCTTCCTTTTGACCATGCATCCGCATGTCATCACCTACCGCTCGCGCTTCTGGATCCTCGAGGAGCTGGTGCGTCACGCCAAGGGGAAGGGCGATGTCTGGTTCGCCACGCATGCCGAAATCGCGGCCTATGTGAAGGCGCAAGCGGGGCTCTGACGCGGGCGTGATTTTCGAGCCGGTTGCCCCGGCGTCAGCGGAACCGTGCCCGATTTCGGCCGTTTTCGGTTCATTCGGAATTCAGGGCGCGGGGGCGTTCATCTCCGGAAGAACAACTGGAAACGGATGTCATGATGCGTACCAAGAACCTGCTCCTGCTCGGCACCCTCATCCCCGCCATCGCGCTGTCGCAGGGCAGTTTCGCCGCTCCATCGCTCCAGCTCGCCCAGGCCCAGTCGGGCGATGACGACCGGCAGGATCCACGCCGCCAGCGGCCGCCCGGCGGCCAGGAGCGTCCAGCCCCCGGCGCTCGCCCTGCGCCCGGGCAGCCGCCCGCACCCGGTCAGCCGCCGGCCGCTCGCCCGGCCGCGCCGGAACGTCCCGCCGGAGCGGCGCCGAGCGCGCCCCGTCCACCTGTTACGCCACAGGCCGCACCTCCGGCAGGCCGGGCCGAGCCCGAGCAGCCGCGTCGCCCGGCCCCGCCTCCGGGTCCCGCACCCGGACAGGTCGCCCCGCCTGCGCCGCAAGGCGCGCCGCGCCCACCCTCGGCTGCGCCGAGCACGCCGCCGCGTCCGGCTCCCGGCCAGATCGCGCCGCAGCCGTCGCCCGCCCGCCCGACAGCACCGCCAGCTCAGCCCAACGCCTCCGGCGCTCCATCCGGCGATAGCGCTCCGCGCCGTCCGGCCGCCCCGCAGACCGCTCCCGGCCAGCCGCCGGCCGCCGCGCCCTCGTTGCCGGCCGCGCCGCGTCCTGTTCCGGGTCAGCCCGCCCCTGGTGGCAGCGTTCAGCCGCAACCCGGCCAGCCCGCCACCGCGCCAGGTGGAGGCCGGCCGCCGGGTGCCGCGCCACAGCCCGGAACGGCTCCCTCGCAGCCCGCGCCGGGGGCGCCCCGCCCCCCCGGGCAGGCGGCTCCGGCCCAGCCGCCGGCAACCGCGCCATCCTCTCCGGCGACGCCTCCTCGCGCCGCGCCGGGTCAGGTCGTCCCGGGCGGCACTCAGCCTCAACCTGGCCAACCTTCGGCCGTGCCGCCGGCCGGTCGCGCGCCGGTAGCCCCGACGCAGCCCAACGTTGCGCCTTCGCAGCCCGGTGCTGCGGCGCCGGCGCCGACCGCCCCGGCTCAACCGGCGCCGGCGCAGCCCGGAGCGGCGCCTGCACAACCCACGCCCGGCGTCGGCCAGCAGCCCGGCGCGCCTCTACGGCCTGGCGTTGCGCCCGGACAGGCACAGCCGCCGCAAACCCTGCCGCCGGCTGGCCAACCTGCGCCTGACCGGCAGGGTCGTCGCGGCGGCATCGGCCTCGGCGGCGCGGCCGCGATCGGCCTCGGCGCCGCCGCGATCGGCGGCATCATGGCGACGCAGGGCGCGAGCCGGCTCGACGACATCCGGAGCCGGCGTGAGGAGCGTCGGGAGGGCGACGTCACCATCATCCGCGAGCCCGGCCGCACCATCATCCGCGGCGACGACGATCGCGTAATCATCCGCCGCGACGAGACCCAGCGCTTCCGCGATCTCGGCCTCGACACCCGCAGCGAGCGCCGCGGCGAGGAGACGGTGACGGTCTATGACCGCCCCGACGGCACGCAGATCGTCACGGTGACCGACGCCGAAGGCCGGCTGATTCGCCGCACGCGACGCGAGCGCGACGGCGGCGAATTCGTCATCATCGACAATGTCCGCCGGGACGGGCCGCAGGCCCGCTTCGCCGAGGAGGTGGTGGTGTTGCCACCTCCGCCGCTGCGCATCCCGCGCGAGCGCTATATCGTCGACGCCGAGCGTGCCGACGAGCGGCTGATCTACGAGACGATCACCGCCCCGCCGGTCGCGCCGGTGCCACGCCGCTATACGCTCGACGAGGTCCGCTACTCGCCCGATCTGCGCGCCCATATGCGCAGCGTCGACATCGACACGATTAACTTCGATTCCGGCTCCTGGACGGTCACACCCGATCAGGCCGGGCGCCTGCGGGTCATTGCCGACGCGGTGCGCCAGGCGGTCGAGCGCGCGCCCAACGAGGTCTTCATGGTCGAGGGCCATACCGACGCGGTCGGCTCCGATGTCGACAACCTGTCGCTCTCGGATCGCCGTGCTCAATCCGTCGCCGAGATCCTGACGCGCGATTTCGGGATTCCCGCCGAGAATCTGACGACGCAGGGCTATGGCGAGCAGTATCCAAAGGTTCAGACCCAGGATGCGGCGCGCGAGAACCGGCGGGTGACCTTGCGCCGGATTACGCCGCTGCTCACCGGCCAGAACCAGCAGTGACGCCGGACGGGGCGGCTTCGGCCGCTCCGGCTTTTGTGATCGGCAAACCGGAACAATCCCCAGGTCGCTCCTGTTCTCGAGTCGGGCGGGCTCGTCTTTGCCTGCCCGACAGGAGGAATGCCATGCGCAAGAACTCATGGATTCTGCTCGGATCGCTCGCCATGGGGCTGCTGGCGGCGGAAGCCGCAGCCGCTCAGTCGGTGTCTCCGGAGATGCCGCGTCAGCGCGCACCCGGTGTGCCGATGGCGCCGAATGCGGGCGAAGTGCAGAAGCTCGAGCCGCGTTCCGATCGCATCGAGGCGCGGCGCGAGCGGCAGCAGCTTGCACGCGATCGTTCCAGCCCGACGGAACCGAACCGCGAGATACCGATGCCGAAGCCGGTGCCGTCGATCATCGCACCGACTCGTTAGAGCCTGCCGCTTCGGGTTTAGATTCGGGTAAGGCTCGCGGCCTATGGTTCGCGACGAGGAGCTATGCCCATGAGCGAGATGTCGGTCGCGATCGCCCAGAGCCTGATCAGCATGAAGTCGGCTGCGACGCAGCAGGCGCTGCAGCTGGAAATGGTCAAGCAGAACGCTGATTCCGATCAGGCGCTGGTCGCCATGCTGCAGCAGGCGGCCGAGCTGCAGCAGGCCGCGCTTCCCGCGGGTCAGGGCGGCAATCTCGATATCACCCTCTGATTTTTTCGTTTCGGCCAACGGTGTTGTTTCCTGCGCATGGCAGCATGGCGATGGGCTGTGGTCCTTTGCCAGTTGCGCTGAGATCACGACGGTTCTAACCTTCGCCCTGTTCCGAGGGGTGCTCGATAAGAGCTGAGATGGCCTGACGGCTGAACCCATCGAACCTGATCCGGGTCATACCGGCGGAGGGACTGGAACGCGGCTGCGCCACACATGCATCCGCAGACAGCGACTGGACCGTCAGACGCCCCGGATCTCCTGGACCTGCAAGGGAGGAGATCCTTTCGATGAACGCCCACACCAAGCCGCAGAAGAACAGCGTCAAGGCCGCACCGCAAACGGTGACGACCGGCCCGATCATCGGCTCGCGCAAGATCTATGTCGCTGCGCCCGAGCATCCCGACATGCGCGTGCCCTTCCGCGAGGTCGTGCTGACCACCGATGCCGAGCCGCCGGTGCGCATCTACGACCCGTCCGGCCCCTATACCGAGACCGATGCGAAGATCGACCTCAACGCCGGTCTGGTGCAGCCGCGCCGTGCCTGGCTCGATGCGCGCGGCTTCGAGATGGTCGAGGGCCGCGCGGTCACCGCTGCCGACAACGGCAACATCTCGGCCGAGCAGCTCGTGCCGGCCTGCCCGGCGCAGCGCCCGATCCTGCAGGCGAAGCCCGGCCAGATGACGACGCAATACGAGTTCGCCCGGGCCGGCATCGTCACGCCCGAGATGATCTATGTGGCGCACCGGGAAAACCTCGGCCGCGCCGCCATGCTGGACGGTGCCCGCGAGCGTCATGCCGACGGCGAGAGCTTCGGCGCCTCGGTCCCGGAATTCGTCACGCCGGAATTCGTCCGCGACGAGATCGCCCGCGGCCGCGCCATCATCCCCGCCAACATCAACCACCCCGAGCTTGAGCCGATGGCGATCGGCCGCAACTTCCTGGTCAAGATCAATGCCAATATCGGCAATTCGGCCGTGACCTCGGGCGCCGCCGAAGAGGTCGAGAAACTGGTCTGGGCGATCCGCTGGGGCGCCGACACGGTCATGGACCTCTCGACCGGCCGCAATATCCACAACATCCGCTCCTGGATACTCAGAAACTCGCCGGTCCCGATCGGGACGGTGCCGGTCTACCAGGCGCTGGAGAAGGTCGGCGGCGATCCGATCAAGCTCGACTGGGAGGTGTTCAAGGATACCCTCATCGAACAGGCCGAGCAGGGCGTCGACTATTTCACCATCCATGCCGGCGTCAGGTTGCCCTATGTGCCGCTGACTGCCAGCCGCGTCACCGGCATCGTCTCGCGCGGCGGCTCGATCATGGCGCGCTGGTGCCTGGCGCATCACAAGGAGAGCTTCCTCTACGAGCGCTTTGACGAGATCTGCGAGATCATGCGGCGCTACGACGTCTCCTTCTCGCTCGGCGACGGCCTGCGTCCGGGCTCGATCGCCGACGCAAACGACCGCGCCCAGTTCGCCGAGCTGGAGACGCTGGGCGAGCTCACCAAGGTCGCCTGGGACAAGGGCTGCCAGGTGATGATCGAGGGCCCCGGCCATGTGCCGATGCACAAGATCAAGGAGAACATGGACAAGCAGTTGCGCGAATGCGGCGAAGCCCCGTTCTACACATTGGGACCGCTGACCACCGACATCGCACCGGGCTACGACCACATCACCTCCGGCATCGGAGCGGCGATGATCGGCTGGTTCGGCTGCGCCATGCTCTGCTACGTCACGCCGAAGGAGCATCTCGGCCTGCCCGATCGCGACGACGTCAAGACCGGCGTCATCACCTACCGGATCGCCGCCCATGCCGCCGACCTCGCCAAAGGCCACCCGGCGGCCAAGCTCAGGGACGACGCGCTCTCGCGCGCCCGTTTCGATTTCCGCTGGGAGGACCAGTTCAACCTGGCGCTCGACCCGGATACGGCCCGCGCCTTCCACGACGAGACCTTGCCGAAGGACGCCCACAAGGTCGCGCATTTCTGCTCGATGTGCGGCCCCAAGTTCTGCTCGATGAAGATCACTCAGGATCTGCGCGCCGAGGTGCAGGCGATGGGCGACAATGAGCGCGCGGCGCTCGAAGCCATGGCTTCCCAGGGGATGGCGGAGAAGTCGCAGGAGTTCCTGAGGAAGGGCGGCAATCTCTATCTGCCGGCGGCGGAGTAGCGACCATGCGTGTCGCTGTGATCGGGGCCGGCGTCGCTGGCCTCGTGACGGCGCTTGAGCTGGCCAAGCGGGGCATCGCGGTCGACGTGTTCGAACGCAGTGCGGCGCTCGGCGAGCAGGCCTGCTCCTGGGCAGCCGGCGGCATGCTGGCATCCTGGTGCGAGCGCGAGAGCGCCGAGGAAGCGGTCGTCACTTTGGGCCGGCAGGCGCTCGACTGGTGGCCGCGCCATTACGCCGGCACGCTCGCCCAAGGCACGCTCGTGCTCGCTCCTGCCCGCGATGCCGGCGAGCTGACGCGTTTCGCGGCGCGGACGTCCGGATACGAACGGCTCGACGGCGATGGCGTCGCGGCGCTGGAGCCCGATCTCGCCGGCCGCTTCCGGCAGGGCCTGTTCTTCGCGCAGGAGGCTCATCTCGATCCGCGCCGCGCCATGGCGGCTCTAGTCGAGGCGCTGCAGGCGGCCGGCGTGGCGATCCACTACGGTGTCGAGGCAGACGAGACGGCGCTCGATGCCGACCGGATCATTGATTGCCGTGGCCTCACGGCACGCGACCGTCTGAGCGCATTGCGTGGGGTCCGCGGCGAGATGCTGGTGCTGCGCACGGACGAGATCAGGCTGAGCCGCCCGGTCCGGCTGCTGCATCCGCGCATTCCGCTCTATGTTGTGCCGCGCTCCGACGGGCATCTCATGATCGGCGCGACGATGATCGAGAGCGATGATCGCCGCCGCGTCAGCGCCCGCTCGGCGATCGAACTGCTCAGCGCCGGCTATGCGCTGCATCCGGCCCTCAGTGAGGCCGAGATCGTCGAATTGCGCGCTGATGTCCGCCCGGCCTTTCCCGACAACCTGCCGGGGATCGTCGAGGATGGCCGGACCTTACGCGTCAACGGCCTGTTCCGCCACGGTTTCCTGCTCTCGCCGGCCCTGGCCGGGCAGGTGGCCGATCGTCTCCTCGCATCAAGGGAGCTGCCCGATGCGCATCATCGTCAACGGCGACACGCGTGAGGTCGCCGCCCGCGTTTTGGCCGAGGTGCTGGCCGAATTGGGCTATGCCGACGCGGTCGTCGCCACCGCCGTGAACGAAGCCTTCGTGCCTGCTGCCGTGCGGGCGCAAACGGTTCTGGCGGACGGCGACCGGCTCGAGGTCCTCGCGCCGATGCAGGGAGGCTGAACGATGGATTTCTACGGCTTCACCCCGCGCTCGCGCCTCTTCCTCGGCACGGCGCAGTATCCGTCCCCGGCCGTGCTGCAGCGAGCGGTCGAAGCGGCCGGCGTCGATGTCGTCACGGTCTCGCTGCGGCGCGAGGCCGGCCGGCTCGGCGGCGGCCAGGATTTCTGGGCGCTGATCCGCAGCCTCGGTGTCAGGGTGCTGCCGAACACCGCCGGCTGCCACTCGGTGAAGGAAGCGGTGACCACGGCGCAGATGGCGCGCGAGGTTTTTGGTACGCCCTGGATCAAGCTCGAGGTGATCGGCGAGGCCGACACGCTCCAGCCGGATGTCTTCGGGCTGGTCGAGGCCGCACGCATCCTTTGCGCCGACGGCTTCGAGGTCTTCCCCTACATGACCGAGGACCTCGTCGTGGCCGAGCGGCTGGTCGAGGCCGGCTGCCGGGTGCTGATGCCCTGGGGGGCGCCGATCGGCACCGGCAAGGGCCTGAACAACCCCTATGGCCTGCGGGCGCTGCGGGCGCATTTCCCCGATATCCCGCTCGTCGTCGACGCCGGCATCGGCCTGCCCTCGCATGCGGCCGCGGCGATGGAGCTTGGCTACGACGCGGTGCTGCTCAACACCGCCGTGGCCAAGGCCGGCGATCCCGCCGCGATGGCAGCCGCCTTCGCCCGTGCCGTCGAGGCCGGACGCCTCGCCTTCGAAGCCGGGCCGATGGAGCCGCGCGACATGGCCGCGCCCTCGACTCCGGTGCTCGGCCGGGCCCTGCTCGGCTGACAAGGAGGGAACAATGACCGATCGCTATGCCCGCCAGATCGTCATGCCGGAGATCGGCCCCGAGGGACAGGCGCGGCTGGCGCGCGCGCGCATCCTCGTCGTCGGGGCCGGCGGGCTCGGCTGCCCCGTATCCTCCTATCTGGTTGGCGCCGGCATCGGGCGATTGCTGCTGGTCGATCCCGACCGCGTCGAGGAGAGCAATCTGCACCGCCAGCCGCTCTATCGGATGAGCGATGTCGGACGGCCGAAGGTCGAGGCGGCGCGCGAGGCGCTCGCCGCCTATAGTCCTGGCGTCGAGATCGAGGCGCTGGCGCTCAGGCTCGCGCCCGACAACGTCAGCGAACTGGTGGCGCGGGCCGATATCGTCGTCGATGCCGCCGACAGTTTCGCTGCGACCTATGTCCTGAGCGATGCCTGTCACGCTGCCGGCAAACCATTGGTCAGCGCCTCGATCGTCGGCCTTGCCGGCTATGTCGGCGCCTTCTGCGGTGGCGGGCCGAGCTATCGCGCCGTCTTTCCGGAAATGCCGGCCCGCGCCGCCGATTGTGCCACGGCCGGCGTGCTCGGCCCGGCCGTCGCCACCCTCGGCCTGCTGCAGGCGCAGATGGCCTTGCTGCTGGCGCTGGGCCTGGAGCCGTCACCGCTCGGTCGCATGATCAGCTTCGATGCACGCCGCCTCGGCTTCGGCGGCTTCTCCTTCGTCGGGGCGCCGGAGCCACTTTCGGGTTCTTTTCCCTTCATCGCGCCCTCGCAGCTGTCGGCCGGTGATATCGTGGTCGAGCTACGCGGTGTCGAGGAGGCACCGGTTGCGGCCGCTCCGGATGCGATCAGGCTGACGGTCGATGAGGTAGACCGGCTGTCGCTGAATGACGTTGAGGGCCGGCGCGTGGTGCTCTGCTGTCGCAGTGGTATCAGGGCGGCGCGCGCGGCCGTTCGGCTCGCCGCGCGCGGCACCACCGACCTTGCCCTGATGGCGCTGGGCTAGATTGCGTCCCATATCCCTTGCCCATATCCCTTGGCGAGCCCGATGGAGACAAGATGACGAGCGACACCACCGAGATCACGCTGGCGCGAACCCTGCAGCCGCAGGAGGTCGCCTCCGTTCTCGCGCGCGTGACGGAGATCCGCCCGCGCGTGCAGTGCCTGACCAACACGGTGGCGCAGAACCTCACCGCCAACATGCTGCTCGCCTTCGGCGCGATCCCCTCGATGGCGATCCATGTCGACGAGGTCGCGGCGATGGCGGAGGGCGCCGGCGCGATCCTGATTAATATCGGCACGATCAACGCGGAGAGCGAGCTCGCCATCCCCAAGCTGCTGGAAGTGGCGCGTGATCATAGGAAGCCTGTGGTCTTCGACCCGGTCTTCGTCGAGCTCTCGCCGCTGCGCCGGCACATCGCCGGGCAGGTGCTGCGCCTGCCCGACACCCTGGTGCGCGGCAACGCCACCGAGATGGCGGCGCTGTCCTTCGATCTTGCTGCGGCAAAGGGTGTCACCCGCGTCACCACCGGCAAGGTTGACCGCATCGAGAGCGGGCAAGCGAGCTTCGCCGTCGCGCACGGCCATCCGCTGATGACCAGGGTCACTGGCATCGGCTGCGCGGCCGGGGCGCTGATCGCAGCCTGCTGCGCGGTCGAGGCGAACAAGGCGGTCGCGGCGGCGGCGGCCTTGACCGCCTATGGCATTGCCGGCGAAATCGCCGCCGAGCGCTGCCGCGGCCCGGGCAGCTTCGAGGTCGAATTGATCGACGCGGTCGCGGCGATGGACGCGGCGACACTGGCTGCACGAATGGGAAGCGGACGATGAGCGTCGATATCACCCTCTACGGCATCGTCGATCCGCAGATCGCCAAGGGCCGCTCCATGGCCGACATGGCGCGCGCCGCCGTCGAGGGCGGCGCCACGCTGATCCAGCTTCGCGCCAAGACCGAGACGACGCGCGAGATGGTGCGCGAGGCGCGCGCCATCCGCTCGGCCCTGCACGGCACCAATGTGCCGCTGCTGATCAACGATCGCGTCGATGTCGCGCTCGCGTCCGGTGCCGACGGCGTCCATCTCGGCGCCGACGACATGAAGCTGGTCGACGCTCGCCGCTTGCTCGGCCCGCGCGCGATCATCGGCGCAACGCTGAAGCATGAGAGCGAGCTGCCCGAGCTGGCCTCGGCGAAGATCGACTATGCCTGCATCGGCGGCGTCTTTGCGACCACGCACAAGGACAATGCCGGCGCGGCGCTCGGCGTCGACGGGCTCAAAGCCTTGCGCCAGGCGGCAGCGCGCGTGCTCGGCGCCTTGCCGATCGCCGCCATCGCCGGCATCACCGCCGCAAATGCCGGCTCGGTGATCGCTGCAGGCGCCGATGGCGTCGCGGTGATCGGCGCGCTCTTCGGCGGCGACGACATCAGCGAGGCGGCGCGGGACCTGCGGCTCGCGATCGAGACCGCGCTGTCGGAGCGGGTCGCCGCGAGCGCCTGATCTAGAGCATTTTCGAGCGAAGTGGACACCGGTTCGCGTAAAGAAAATGCGATAAAACAAGGACCTAGAACATTTTCGCGATTCGAAGAATTGCGGAAATGCTCTAGCCGGCGATCTCGGCGAAGCGCCTCGGCAGGGCAAAGCCGTGGCCGAGCGGATCGTCCGCCTCGATGACGAAGGAGCCTTCGCCAGCAAGGTGCCCGCGGCCGCCGACCTCGACCGTGACGGCGCCCGCTGCCGGGAAATCGGCCGGGCCGATCACTTTTCCGGTGAAGGTGCCGCCGGTGATGCTGCGGATCCTGCGGCCCTGGCCGGCGGCAATCAGCCCCTTGGCATGGTCGAGCGCCATCCGGGCGGTGACGCCCGAGCCGGTCGGCGAACGATCGATCTGGCGCTCGGCGAAGACGCAGAGATTGAAGCTGTCCTCGCCCGGCCCGGCCTCGTCGGTGACGATCGTGCCATAGAGAAAGCCGAGATCGGGTTCGGTCGGATGGGTGATCCTGCGGCTCGTCCGGACCTGGTCGGTCAGCGCGCCCGCTGCCGCGACGATCTCCTCGACCGGCGTCTGCATCAGGTCGAGCCCGAAGCGCGAGGCCGGCAGGATGCAGTAATAGGCGCCGCCATAGGCGATGTCGGTGGCGACATCGCCGTAGCCCGGCACTGTGACGACGAGGTCGCGCGCCTCGACGAAGGCCGGCACGCTCTCGAAGCTGACGTCGCCGATCTTGTTGCCCTCGACCTCGCAGGAAAGCCGCAGCAGCCCGCAGGGCGCTTCGATGGCGAAGCGGGTGATAGGCACGCTCGCCTTCACCAGCCCCTGTTCGATCGCATAGCGGCCGAGCGCGATGGTCGCGTGGCCGCACATGGTCGAATAGCCTTCGTTATGCGTGAACAGCACGCCGAAGGCGGCCTCGGGATGGCTCGCCGCCACCGGGATGACGCCATACATGCCGTCATGCCCGCGCGGCTCCAGCATCATCGCGCGGCGCAGGTGATCATGCTGCTCGCGGGCCTGCCGGCGCTTGTCGAGAATGCTCCCGCCGGCGAGCTGCGGATAGCCTGACGTGACGATGCGCACCGGCTCGCCGCAGGTGTGGTAGTCGATATAGCTCAGACGCATGGATGCTCGTTCATCAGTCACGGGCGGAAGGCGGGTCGAGCCGCGGCGGATTGCAGCCCTGTTGGGCGCAGGTTTCGGCTGCCACCACGACGGCAAAGCCGAGAGCGGCGGCGCAGAGTTCGGCCGGCAGGTTTCTCAGCACCGGGCCGAGGCCGCCATTGCGCCAGAGCGACGCGAGGAAGGCGCCCATGAAACTGTCACCTGCGCCGATCGTATCGACGACCTCCTGGGCGAGGGCAGGGAACACCATGGGCTCGCGGCGGGCCGGCAGGAGATAGCCACCCTTCTCGCCATCGGTGACCAGCAGCAGCCGGTCCCCATGGGCAAGCCAGCGCGCTAAGGGATGTCCGAACTCGGTGCCATGAACTGTCCGTGCATCATCCGTGCTGCATTTCAACAGATCGCATAGGGCCGCCCGCTCCTCGATGGCGCGACGCGCTTCATCGAGTGCCGGCAGCACGGCCGGCCTGACATTGAGATCATAGCTGACGCTGAGGCCGGCCTTGCGCGCGCGTTGCATCAGTTCCAATGCCGCCTCGCCCGACGTGCCGAGCGTCGCGCCGAAGGAGGTGACGTGCAGATGCGCGAAGCCGTCCAGCTCCGTCGGGGCGGGCGGCGCGGTATCGAAGGCCGTGCCGTTCAATGAGAAACGGTAGGTCGCGGCACCATCAGAGCCGATTGAGGTGACCGTGGCGGAGGGCGTCGGTGCATCGCAGACGCCCACGAGGCGCTGGTCGATGCTCTCCTCTGCCAGGCGCTGGAGGAAGAGTTCGCCGAACCCGTCCCGCGACAGGCTGACATTATAGGTGACCGGCGCGCCGCAACGCGCTAGCGCCAGCGCGGTGTTGAAGCCGGAGCCGCCCAGCACGGCCTCGCTTCGCCCGGCGCTGCCGGGCACGAAATCGACCAGCGCCTCGCCATAGACGAGGACGCCCTTGCCCGTCACAGCAGCCCGCGCTTGGCCAGGTTGCGCATCAGATGCGAGGCGCCGAAGCGCCAGGGCTCGCATTCGTCGGTGCGGCGCATCCGGTTGACCAGGGCGCCGAGCTCGGGCGCCGAGATGGTAACGACGTCGCCGTATTTGTGGGTGAAGCCGCCGCCCGGCGCGTCGCGATCCTTGATCGGCGCGAACATCGTGCCGAGATAGAGCGCCGCCCCGTCCGGATACTGATGGTTCGGGCCGAGCATCTGCGCGGCGAGGTCGGCCGGGTCGCGGCTGATCATCGCGATCGAGGACGAGCCTTCCAGCGTGAAGCCGTCCTCGCCCACGACGGTTAGGCTCACCGTCGTCTTGCGGACATGGTCGAGCGAGAAGTCGCTGTCGAAGAAGCGGATGAACGGGCCGATGGCGGCGGCCGCGTTGTTGTCCTTGGCCTTGCCGAGCAGCAGGGCCGAGCGGCCCTCGAAGTCGCGCAGGTTGACGTCGTTGCCGAGGCTGGCGCCGACGATCCGGCCATCCGAGGCGACAATGATCACGATCTCCGGCTCGGGATTGTTCCAGCTCGAACCCGGATGCAGGCCGGCATCGGCGCCGGTGCCGACCGCCGACATCGGCGGCGCCTTGGTGAAGATCTCGGCGTCCGGCCCGATGCCGACCTCGAGATACTGGCTCCAGCTGTTCTGGGCGATCAGCACCTCTTTCAGCTTCATCGCCTCGGGCGAGCCGGGCTTGAGCTTGGAGAGGTCGTCGCCGATGAGCTTGCCGATCTCGGACCTGATCGCGGCCGCAGCCGCCGGATTGCCGCGCGCCTTCTCCTCGATGACGCGCTCCAGCATCGACACCGCGAAGGTGACGCCGGCGGCCTTCACCGCCTGCAGATCGACCGGGGCGAGCAGCCAGGGATTGCCGTCATTGCGGCTGGCCGCCGAGCTGTTTGCGAGGAGATCGGCGAGCGAGCCGAGGCTCTCGCCATCGGCGGCGCGCAGCGCTGTCGCCGGATCGGCGGTCTCGCAGAGGTCGCGCATGGTCGGGAAGGTGGCGGTCACGTCGACCACCTCGCTGCCCTGCAGCTTGACCACCGACGGCCCGGCAAGATCGGGGCGCCAGACGCGGCCGGCCAGCGCGGCGCGATCGGCATCGGCCGGCAGGGTGTTGGCGGGCGTGAGCGAGAGCGAGGCCATGGCTGATCCAGCTTGTGTGCAGTGTACAGGACGGGCTGCGAAGAACAGCCGCTTCCGCGGGAAATCGCAAGTGCGCGGATGCGCGTCCACAGCGGGGCGGAAATGTCATCGTTTTGTCATTGAACTGTCGCCCCGGCTTCATGCTAGCTTGCGCACCAACGACAAGAACGCCCGCGCATACCGGGGGCTGATAGGGAGCTGATCATGACCTTCAAATTCAAGACCCTGACCGCGGCCGGCGTGTTCGCAATCGCGGCTGCTTCGCCGGCTCTGGCACAGACCGAAATCCAGTGGTGGCACGCCATGACCGGCGCCAACAACGACGTCGTCGTCAAGCTGGCCGAGGAGTTCAACGCCTCGCAGAAGGACTACAAGGTCGTCGTCGCCTATAAGGGTTCCTATCCCGACACGCTGAACGCCGGCATCGCCGCCTTCCGTGCCGGCAATGCCCCGCACATCATGCAGGTCTTCGAGGTTGGCACCGCGACGATGATGTCGGCCAAGGGCGCGATCAAGCCGGTCGCCGAACTGATGAAGGAAGCTGGCGAAGCATTCGATCCGAAGAGCTATCTGCCGGCAATCACCGGCTACTATTCGACGACGAAGGGCGAGATGCTGTCCTTCCCGTTCAACTCGTCCTCGATGGTGATGTGGTACAACAAGGACGCGCTGAAGAAGGCCGGCCTGCCGGAAGTCCCGCCGAAGACCTGGCCCGAAGTGTTCGAGGCCGCCAGGAAGCTGAAGGCCGCCGGCTTCGACAAGTGCGGTTTCTCGACCGCCTGGACGACCTGGGCCAATATCGAGCAGCTCGGCGCCTGGCACAACGTGCCGGTCGGCACCAAGGCCAACGGCTTCGACGGCTTCGACACCGAGTTCCGCATCAACAGCGACCTCTTCGTCAAGCACCTGACCAACCTCGCCAACCTGCAGAAGGAAGGCGTGTTCTCCTATTCCGGCCGCACCAACACCGGCGAGGGTCGCTTCACCTCGGGCGAATGCCCGCTGTTCCTGACCTCCTCGGCCTTCTTCGGCAACGTCAAGGCCAACGCCAAGTTCGACTGGTCGAACGCGCCGATGCCTTATTATCCGGATGTTGCCGGCGCCCCGCAGAACTCGATCATCGGCGGTGCTTCGCTCTGGGTCATGGGCGGCAAGAAGGCCGACGAGTACAAGGGCGTCGCCAAGTTCTTCACCTTCCTCTCCGACGTCGACCGGCAGGTGAAGCTGCACACCGAGTCCGGCTATCTGCCGATCACCAAGGCGGCCTATGAGAAAGTCAAGGCCTCGGGCTTCTACAAGCAGAATCCGTATCTCGAGACCCCGCTGCTCGAGCTCAATAACAAGGAACCGACCGACAACTCCCGCGGCGTGCGCTTCGGCGGCCTGGTCCAGATCCGCGACATCTGGTCGGAGGAGATCGAGGCGGCACTGAACGGCCAGAAGACGCCGAAGGCGGCCCTCGACGCGGCCAATGAGCGTGGCAACCAGGCGCTTCGCCAGTTCGAGCGCACTGCAGCCCGCTGATCCCGACATCAAGAAGGCCGGAGCCGAGAGCTCCGGCCTTTCCCGCTTTGGCCGCCGATGCAGAAATACGCTCACTTCAACGGGCTGACGATCCCGCTGCTGCTGCTCCTGCCGCAGCTCGCGATCACGGTCGTTTTTTTCTACTGGCCGGCGAGCCAGGCGGTCTGGCAGAGCTTCCTGCTCCAGGACGCCTTTGGCATCTCTACGGAATTCGTCTGGTTCGAGAACTATCGCGACCTGTTCTCGAAGCCGGAATACTACAAGGCGCTGATCAACACCGGCATCTTCTCGGTCTTCGTCGCGCTGCTATCGCTCTCGCTGGCGCTGCTCTTCGCGGTCATGGCGGATCGCGCCATCCGGGGCGCCGAGATCTACAAGACGCTGCTGATCTGGCCCTATGCCGTCGCACCCGCGATCGCCGGCGTGCTCTGGATCTTCATGTTCGACCCGTCGCTCGGCATGCTTGCCCGCGGCCTGCAGTCGCTGGGGGTCAACTGGAATCCGCGCCTCAACGGCAATGACGCGATGACGCTGGTGATCCTGGCGGCGACCTGGAAGCAGATCTCCTACAACTTCCTGTTCTTCCTCGCCGGCCTGCAGTCGATCCCGAGGAGCGTGATCGAGGCGGCGGTGATCGACGGCGCCCGGCCGATGCGGCGCTTCTGGACCATCGTCTTCCCGCTGCTCTCGCCGACGACCTTCTTCCTGCTGGTCGTCAACCTCGTCTACGTCTTCTTCGACACCTTCGGCATCATCGACACCGTCAGCGGCGGCGGCCCCTCGGGCGCGACCGAAACGCTGGTCTACAAGGTCTATTCCGACGGCAAGGGCGGCACCAATCTCGGCGGCTCGGCGGCGCAGTCGGTGATCCTGCTCGCCATGGTCATCGCCATGACCGCCTTCCAATTCCGCTTCATCGAGCGGAAGGTGAACTACTGATGCGGTGGGGTCGCCGCCTCGGCTTGGCAGCGCTCGCAACCCTCTGCCTCGCGCCGGCTCCGGTCTCGGCGCAGGGCCGGGTGATCGACGCCTGGCAGGGCATCGTGCTGAATTGCGGCCCGGGTACGGAGCTGGCCTGGGCCGACCGCATCTGCAAGCTGCTGATCGGCGAGATGCGCAAGCAGGCCGAGGCGGCGAAGATCGCCTTCGTCGCGGTGCCGACGCCATCCGACGACGTGACGCTCGACCGCCGCGCCTCGGAGGAGGGGCTCGACATCTTCAGCATCATCCATGTCCGCTTCGGCATATCGCCGCCGACAGGCAGCCTGAAGAATCGCGACCTCACTCTCGTCCTGCGCTCCTTGACCGCCGGCTCGCTGTTCGAGATGCGCAAGGACGGGCACTACAAGGTGCTGAGCTATACGCCGATGATCTCGATCAACGAGGGCGAGGCCGCCGCGCGGGCGCCCTGGGTGGCGCAGGCTTTGGCGGAGCTCTTTTTCATCCCGATGCTGAAGGCGCGGCCATGACCTCGGTGCTCTGGCAGGATCTCACCGCCGAGGAATTGCGCGAGAAGGCGGCACGCGACGCCGTCGTCGTGATGCCGGTCGCCTCGATGGAGCAGCACGGCCCGCATCTGCCGGTTGGCGTCGACACCATTCTGTGCAGCGGCGTCTGCAAGCTCGCAGCCGAGCGGGCCGAAGGGGTCGAGGTCGTCGTCGCGCCGACCTTATGGTGCGGCATGGCCGAGCATCACATGGCCTTCGGCGGCACCTTCACCTTCGACATCCCGACCTATCGCGCCGTGCTGCTCGCTCTGCTGAAGAGCCTCGAGCGCCACGGCTTCCACCGCGTCGTCATCGTCAACGGCCATGGCGGCAACATCGCCGCGCTCGCCGCCTTCCTGCCGGACTTCGCCAGGGAGACCTCGCTCCAGATCCGCGCCACCACCTATTTCCTGCTGGCACAGGAGGCGATGGCGCCGTTCATGGACGACCAGGTCAGCGTGCTGCACGCCTGCGAGGTCGAGACCTCGATGATGATGGTGCTGGCGCCGGAGACGGTCCGGCAGGATCGCTTGCCGGAAGCGTTCGGCATGCTCGATGCCGACCTGACCGCGCTGACCCGCCCGACCGTCGGTCGCTACCGGCCTTTCCGCGAGATGACGCAGACCGGCGTGATCGGCGACGCCCGCAAGGCGACGGCGCAGAAGGGCAAGGCCTTCCTCGACGCTTCGGCGGATGCGCTGGCGAAACTGTTGAGCGAGCGGGGAGGGCAGGGCTGATGGTCGAGGACCGCCGCCTGGGCGATGCGATCGCCTATGTCATCCTGACG
The DNA here is from genome assembly GCF_042657265.1 of Allobosea eneae. Lineage (NCBI taxonomy): Bacteria > Pseudomonadati > Pseudomonadota > Alphaproteobacteria > Hyphomicrobiales > Alloboseaceae > Allobosea > Allobosea eneae. Next base: position 59,657 of record NZ_JBHSLW010000018.1, on the reverse strand, counting down.
ATCGGCGTGCTGATCGTCGCCTTCCCGGTCTGGCTGACCTTCGTCGCCTCGACCTGGGACAACGCCACCATCATCAACGGACAGTTGCCGCTCTATCCCGGGCCGCACTTCTTCGACAACTACTACCGCATCCTCTTCGTCGGCACCTCCGGCTCGACCCGCGAGCCGGTGGCGAGCATGATGCTGAACTCCTTCGTGATGGCGATGACCATCGCGATCGGGAAGATCTTCATCTCGGTGCTCTCGGCCTACGCCATCGTCTATTACCGCTTCCCGTTCCGGATGGCGGCGTTCTGGATCATCTTCGTCACGCTGATGCTCCCGGTCGAGGTCCGCATCTTCCCGACCTTCAAGATCGTCTCCGACCTCGGCATGCTCGACAGCTATCAGGGCCTCGCCGTGCCGCTGATCGCCTCGGCGACCGGGACCCTGCTGTTCCGGCAGTTCTTCATGACCATTCCGGACGAGCTGCTGGAGGCCTCGAAGATCGACGGCGCCGGCCCGTTCAAGTTCTTCAAGGACACGGTGCTGCCGCTCTCGCTGACGACGATCGCGGCGCTGTTCGTCATCCAGTTCATCTATGGCTGGAACCAGTATCTCTGGCCGCTGCTGATCACGACCAAAGACTCGATGCAGACCATCGTGATCGGCATCCGCAAGATGATCACCACCTCCGACGCCCTGACCGAATGGCAGCTCGCCATGGCCACCGCCATGCTTGCCATGCTGCCCCCGGTCTTCGTCGTCATCGCCATGCAGAGGCTCTTCGTGAAGGGCCTCGTCGAGACAGAGAAGTAGCCCGCCAATGGCTCAGGTCACGCTCAACAACGTCAAGAAGATCTATGCCGGCGGCGTCGAGGCGGTGAAGGGCGTCTCCTTCGACATCCCCGATGGCGGCTTCTGCGTCCTCGTCGGCCCCTCCGGCTGCGGCAAGTCGACCTTGCTGCGCATGGTCGCCGGGCTGGAGACGATCTCGGCCGGCGAGGTCGCGATCGGCGCCCGAGTCGTCAACCAGGTCGAGCCGGCCGACCGCGACATCGCCATGGTCTTCCAGAATTACGCGCTCTACCCGCATATGAGCGTCTACGACAACATGGCCTATGGCCTGCGCAATCGCGGCACACCCAAGGACGAGATCGACAAGCGCGTGCAGGAAGCGGCGCGCATCCTCGCGATCGAGCCGTTCCTGCAGCGCCGCCCGCGCCAGCTCTCCGGCGGCCAGCGCCAGCGCGTCGCCATGGGCCGCGCCATCGTGCGCAAGCCGCAGGTCTTCCTGTTCGACGAGCCGCTCTCCAATCTCGACGCCAAGCTGCGCGTGCAGATGCGCGTCGAGATCAAGAAGCTGCAGCGGGCGCTGGGCGTCACCGCGATCTACGTCACCCACGACCAGGTCGAGGCGATGACGCTCTCCGACAAGCTGGTGGTGATGAATGGCGGCCAGGTCGAGCAGATCGGCGTGCCGGCCGAGGTCTACCGCAAACCGGCGAGCCGCTTCGTCGCCACCTTCATCGGCTCGCCGCCGATGAACCTGCTGCCGGCCAAGCTCGATGGGCACGGCATCATCGCGCTCGGCGATGCCCTGCTGCAGGCGCGCGATTTGCGCGAGGACCTGGCCAGCGGCACCGCGGTCGAGGTCGGCTTGCGGCCCGAGGACATCGAGATCGCCTCGGAAGGTGCGGCCGGTTCGCTGCCCTTCGACGTCGAGTTCATCGAGGAACTCGGGGCGACCCAGCTCTTCCACGGCCAGCTCGCCGGAAAACCCTTCGTCATGCAGGCGGCGACCGGCGAGGTCGCGGCCCAGGCCGGCAGGCTCTGGATCAGCGTCGACCCCGACAAGGTCCATGTCTTCGACGCGGAAAGCGGTGTCCGGCTCGGGAAGGGCTGAGGTAGCACTGCGGGACACGAGGGCCTCCAGTTGAGCCCCTTCTCCCCTCGGGGGAGAAGGTCCGGCAGGGGATGAGGGCGGGACGACTGGGTGAGACGCCCAGCGTCGTGCTGGACTTCCCTCATCCGTCAGCGCTTCGCGCTGCCACCTTCTCCCCCGAGGGGAGAAGGAAGAGCGCAAACGCCATCCCCGCCCGCAGGCTGATCCTGCGGGCGTTGTCGCCTATGAGGGGCAGCGGAGCGCCGCGAGGCGCTGGTTTTGTGATCCGCTTCCATTGAGCCAGGAAGCGGCGCGGATGGATTGAGCCACCATCCGCACGCCCCGTGGCGCTCCGCCTGGCGGCGATTTGAAAACTCCGGGCCGCGCTTCTGTCACGCCGGTGTGAGCCGGCGCGGTCTAGCGAGCTCCTCGCGCAGGGATCGTAGTGTCCCCAGGTCGGTTCCCGAAGCCTCCCGGGACCGGGTTGCAAGCCCGGCCGCAGGCGCCGCACCCACCCCGCCAAACGACATGCCTCCGGTCGGCCGCCCCTCGGGGATGGGATGCGCGGCATTGTACGGGCGGTTGGGAGGGCGGGGATAAGTCTACGGCCTGTCCCTGTAGGATACGGGAACGCCGAAGGCTGTCTCCTCTCTCAAAGCGAGCCGGCCGCTCTCACGGAATTGAGGAATTGATACTCGAGTGAACGCCGCACTTGGCAGTCCGAGCCGAATGGCTATTCTGCGATCGGAATAATGTGGACCGAAAAACCGAGGTTGACTGTGGCACGAATTGAGGGGTTTCGAGTCAGAAATTACAGGGCTCTTAAGGATGTCACCCTCGGCCGGCTTTGGAATTTGCGTGATCAAGAGCCGTTGACTCCCCTCACAGCGGTCATTGGCAAGAACGGGGTGGGAAAGAGCACTCTCTTTGATGCTTTCGGATTTCTCTCCGACTGCCTACGGCTGGGTGTTGAAGAGGCTTGCGATCAACATGGAAGGGGTGGGTTTGAGCGCATTAGAACCCAAGGTGTAAAAGAACCTATTGAGTTTGATATTTACTATAAAGAGGACATAAATTCTAGACCTATTACTTACGAAGTGGCTATTGATCTAGATCATTATGGTCGACCATACGTATCGAGAGAGAGATTGCGACAGAGAAGAAAAGGAGCGCCGACTGGCTGGCCTTTTTCCTTTCTAATTTTGAACGCGGGCAGAGGAGTGGCTTGGAAAGGGGAAGAGGAGGGACTTAAGGAAGAGAATCGAGACATCGATATTGATGATTTGCTCAGCTTAGTAGCGAGATCGGAGAGTCGTGAGGAGACTGCTGAAACTGAAGTTGTCGAACTCGACGACATTCGGCGACTCGGAATATCGACTCTGGGATCGTTGAAGCAGCACCCCCGAATTGCAGCTTTCCGTCGATTTATTGAAGGTTGGCATCTAAGCTATTTTACCCCTGACGCCGCCCGAGGCTTGCCTATGGCAGGACCTCAACGTCACTTAAACGTCCACGGTGACAATCTTGGTAACGTTGTGCAATTTCTTGAACGCGAGCATCCCAAATTGTTTCGCGACATCCTAAGTAGAATATCTAATAAAATCCCGGGAATATCTAAGATTGAAACGCATAGAACTGAGGACGGACGACTGCTATTACGCTTTAACGATAAAGGATTTTCTGATCCTTTCTTTGCCCAACAAATGTCAGATGGAACGTTAAAGATATTTGCTTATCTACTTCTACTAGAAGACCCAGATCCTCCGCCATTTCTCTGTATCGAAGAGCCTGAAAATGGTCTTTATCATAAATTACTTGAATCATTGGCCGCCGAGTTCCGCTCTCATGCGACTGGCCGGAGAAATACGTCCCAGATATTTGTCACAACCCATCAACCATATTTTGTTGATGCCTTGAGACCAGAAGAAGTTTGGCTCATGGAAAAGGGCAATGACGGCCTGTCTACGGTGAAGAGGGCGAGCTCAAATGAGCTAATTAAAGGGATGGTAGCGGAGGGAATACCTCTCGGAAGCCTTTGGTACAGCGAATACCTAGACTAAAATGATACATTTCGAATTACTCGTGGAAGATTCGTCCGGCAAGATTGCCATTGAAGCAATTCTGTCAAAGATCGATGGAGAATTTACCCATCGAGTAAAATCTTATCGCGGCATCGGAAGGATACCTCCCGGGCTACGCCCGGGCAGTGATGCCAAAAAGAGGATATTGCTGGATCAGATACCACGCCTAGCTGCGGGATACGGGAGGGCATTTGCTAACGACCCTCCCGAGTACAAGCGGGTCGTTATTGTAGTATGCGACCTTGATACCCGCGATAAGAAAAAATTCCTAACCGAAATTCGAGCTGCAATCGATGCAAGCCAACCTTCACCGTTCTACTATGTCTGCCTAGCAATCGAAGAGGGAGAAGCTTGGCTTCTCGGGGATCGAGACGCCGTCCTGGCGGCTTACCCACGAGCGAATAGCGCTGTATTAGCTAGTTATGCATATGACAGTATATGTGGAACTTGGGAAAAGCTAGCTGACGCCATTTATCCTGGTGGCTCTCGACAGCTAAAGAAGCTTCACTTTTCTGAAATTGGAAAACAAAAGGCCATATGGGCCGGTCAAATAGGAACGCAAATTGATCTTGGTCGAAATCAATCCGAGAGCTTCCAGTATTTTCTGAGCAAACTGCGACACGAAATTGCTGAGGACGGGCGGTAGTTACGAAGGATAATTCTCACCGCCGCCCCCTCCGTCTCCCACGCTCCCCCGCCCCCTTCGGCCGCGACTCCAGCACCGGGCCCATCTCGTCTAGCGTCGGCTTCCTCGGACGCGCCACGCTCGACTTGGGCTTCCCCTCGCCGCCGCCCCAGTTATGCGGGCCCATGTCGGCGTCGGTCGGCTTGCGGGCGCGGGTCGGGAGATTGGCGCTAGCTCCGTAAGACCGCTCGCCCTGGTATTTGCCGGCGCTGCCCTCGACCTCGCTCTGCCGCGCGAGCGGGTCGTCGGCGATGGCGAGCTCGGTCGCCTGCAGGCGCTTGATCTCGTCGCGCAGGCGGGCGGCGGTCTCGAATTCGAGGTCGGCAGCGGCCTCGCGCATGCGCTTTTCGAGATCGGCGATCGCGGCCTTGAGGTTGTGGCCGGCGACCGGCCCCTCGATCAGGCCCTTATCGACGGTGACATGGTCCCGCTCATAGACCGAGCCGAGGATGTCGCCGATGGCGCGCTTGATCGTCTGTGGCGTGATGCCGTGTTCCTCGTTATAGGCGAGCTGCTTCTCGCGGCGGCGATTGGTCTCGGCCATCGCCCGCTCCATCGAGCCGGTGACGTGGTCGGCATAGAGCACGACCTTGCCGTCGACATTGCGCGCGGCGCGGCCGATGGTCTGGATCAGCGAGGTCTCGGAGCGCAGGAAGCCCTCCTTGTCGGCGTCGAGAATGGCGACGAAGCCGCATTCGGGGATGTCGAGGCCCTCGCGCAGCAGGTTGATGCCGACCAGCACGTCGAAGGTGCCGAGGCGCAGATCGCGCAGGATCTCGATGCGCTCGATCGTGTCGATGTCGGAGTGCATGTAGCGCACGCGCACGCCGTTCTCGTGCAGGTATTCGGTCAGGTCTTCGGCCATGCGCTTGGTCAGCACGGTGACGAGGGTGCGGTAGCCCTTCTCCGTGACCTCCTTGACCTCGTCCAGGAGGTCGGCGACCTGGTGCTTGGCCGGCCGGATCTCGACCGGCGGATCGATCAGCCCGGTCGGGCGGATGACCTGCTCGGTGAAGACGCCGCCGGTCTGCTCCATCTCCCAGCCGCCGGGCGTGGCCGAGACATGGATCGAGGACGGGCGCATCGCGTCCCATTCCTCGAAGCGCAGCGGCCGGTTGTCCATGCAGGAGGGCAGGCGGAAGCCGTATTCGGCCAGCGTCGCCTTGCGGCGGAAGTCGCCTTTGTACATGGCGCCGATCTGCGGCACCGTGACATGGCTCTCATCGGTGAAGACGAGGGCGTTGTCGGGCAGGTACTCGAACAGGGTCGGCGGCGGCTCGCCCGGCTTGCGGCCGGTGAGATAGCGCGAATAGTTCTCGATGCCGTTGCAGGAACCGGTCGCCTCGATCATCTCGATGTCGAAGGTGCAGCGCTGGTCGAGCCGCTGCGCCTCGAGATAGCGGCCCATGCGGTTGAGCTCGTCGAGCCGGGCCTTGAGCTCCTCCTTGATCGACTTGACCGCCTGGTTCAGCGTCGGCCGCGGCGTGGTGTAGTGCGAATTGCCGTAGACCTTGATGAATTCGAGCTCGCCGGTCTTCTGGCCGGTGAGCGGGTCGAACTCGGAGATCGATTCGACCTCGTCGCCGAACAGACCGATGCGCCAGGCCCGGTCCTCATAGTGGGCCGGGAAGAGCTCGACCGTGTCGCCGCGGACGCGGAAGGAGCCGCGCGAAAAATCGTGCTGGGTGCGCTTGTACTGCAGCGCGACGAGGTCGGCGATCAGCTGGCGCTGCTCGATGCGCTCGCCGAGCTTCAGCGAGAAGGTCATCGCCGTATAGGTCTCGACCGAGCCGATACCGTAGATGCAGGAGACCGAGGCGACGATGATGACGTCGTCGCGCTCCAGCAGCGAGCGCGTCGCCGAATGGCGCATGCGGTCGATCTGCTCGTTGATCGAGGATTCCTTCTCGATATAGGTGTCCGAGCGCGGGACGTAGGCCTCCGGCTGGTAATAGTCGTAATAGGAGACGAAGTACTCGACCGCGTTGTCGGGGAAGAAGCTTTTGAATTCCCCGTACAATTGGGCGGCCAATGTCTTGTTCGGGGCGAGGATCAGCGCCGGGCGCTGCGTCTCCTCGATCACCTTGGCCATGGTGAAGGTCTTGCCCGAGCCGGTGACGCCGAGCAGCACCTGGTCGCGCTCCTGCCGGCGGACGCCGTCGACGAGATCGGCGATCGCGGTCGGCTGGTCGCCCGATGGGGAGAAATCGCTCTTCATCTTGAAGCGGATGCCGCCTTCCGACTTCTCGGGGCGCTCCGGCCGGTGCGGTGTCCAGGGCTTGCCGGGCGAGATGAACGGGCTGCCCGTCTCCAGCAGCGCCTGCAGCGACTTCGCCGTCAGCGATGCCGCGCTGTCGCTGTCGGGGTCGAAGGCGGAGTCGGCCTTCTTCGAAAGCTTGCGCGGCTTCGCCTCGCCGGCATCGCCCGGCCGCGGCTCATAGCCGGCCTGCGGCGCATCGCTGAAGCCGGCCGCGCCGCCCGGCACCGCCTTGCCGCGGTTGATCGCCGGGTTGAGCAGGTCGGCGAGATAGCCGTCGAGCGGCTTGAGCTCGGGCTTGCTCGCCTTCGAGTTCGGCGTGCGGGTCGCGGCGGACTTCTTCGCGGCGGATTTGGGCTTCGCCGCGGTCGCATCGGGGGTCTTTGGCATGAGCGCAATATGGGCGCGATTTGCGGCGGATGCGAGGGGGGGCAGCGCGCAAGGCGACGTGTTGGTGACAGGAGTTGACAGGGGGCAGATTATCAACTCTTACTTGCATCTGCTCAAAAAATACAATCAGGAGCGGCGGCCATGCTGGGGGGCGGGGTCGCGCCGGATGCGGAGGAGGTCGACGCCTTCATCGCGCGCTGGCGCATATCTGAGGGGGCCGAGCGGGCCTCGTTTCCAATGTTCATCAGCGAGTTCTGCGAGCTGTTGCGGATCGAGCGCCCGCAGCCGCCGACCAGCGACGCCGAGGCGGTGGCCTATCGCTTCGAGTATCCCGTCCGGCAATTCGGACCGGACGGTTCAGCGACTACCGGCCGGATCGACCTCTACCGGAAGAGCTGCTTCGCCATGGAGGCCAAGCAGCTACGGCTAAAAGGCCAAGCCAAGGAAATCCTGCCGGCAGGCGATACGGACCACGAGCGGACTGGCGTGCCACGCGGACGACGCGGCGCCGATCGCGGCCTCGACGTGATGATGCTGAACGCCAAGCGCCAGGCGGAACAGTATTGCCGCGCTTTGCCCGCCTCGCATGGCTGGCCGCCCTTCATCATCCTGTGCGATGTCGGCCACTGCTTCGAGTTCTATGCGGACTTCTCCGGGCAGGGGAAGAACTACGCCCAGTTCCCGGACAGGCACCGGTTCCGGGTTTATCTCGAGGACCTGCGCGACCCCGCCACCCGGGCCTGGATCGCTCGCATCTGGAGCGATCCGCTCTCGCTCGACCCCTCCCGCCAGGCAGCCTCCGCTACGCGCCAGATCGCCCAGCGCCTCGCACTCGTTTCGAAGGCACTGGAGCGGCGCTACGATCCGGAAGATGTCGCATTGTTTCTGATGCGCTGCGTCTTCACCATGTTCGCAGAGGATGTCCGCCTGATCCCGGCCGACAGCTTCAAGCGGCTGCTGCGCGAGTGCCTGGAGGCGCCGAAAAGCTTCAAGCCGCTGGTCGAGGATCTCTGGCGCACCATGGATCTCGGCGGCTACTCGTCTGCCATCCGGTCCGAGCTGAAGCGCTTCAATGGCCGCATGTTCGCCGAGCCGCAGGTGTTCGCGCTGGGCCGGGACGGCGTCGCCGAACTGCTGGCGGCGGCCGAGCATGACTGGAGCGTGGTCGATCCCGCCATCTTCGGCACCTTGCTCGAACAGGCGCTGGAGCCGGCCGAGCGCGCCAGGCTCGGGGCGCATTATACGCCGCGCGCCTATGTCGAGCGGTTGGTGGTGGAGACGGTCATAGCGCCGCTGCGCGACGACTGGCGCAATGTCCTCGCGGCGGCGCAGCAGGCGCGCGACGGCGGCAGTCTCAAGAACGCGCTGGCGCTGGTCGAAGATTTCCATAGCCGGCTCGGCAAGACGCGCGTGCTCGATCCGGCCTGTGGGACCGGCAACTTCCTGCATGTCGCCCAGGATCTGATGAAGCGGCTGGAGGGCGAGGTGCTGGAGGTCGCCGCCGAGCTCGGGGCAGCCGAGCAACTCGGCGGCTTCGGGGCACGCGGCGTCGGCCCCTGGCTATTCTTCGGCATCGACGCCAATCGCAGGGCTGTCGCGATCGCCGACCTGATGCTCTGGATCGGCTATCTGCAATGGCATCTGCGCACGCGCGCCTTCGCGCCGCGCGAGCCGATTCTGGAAGAGCTGACCCAGATCGTGCCCGGCGACGCCCTGCTCCTCTGGGACGACTGGCCTGTGCCGCTCGTCGAAGGCGGGCGCGAGATCACGCCGCGCAATCCGCGCCGGCCGGACTGGCCAGAGGTCGAGTTCATCGTCGGCAACCCGCCTTTTGTTGGCGGCAAGGACCTGCGTGGCCGACTGGGGGACGGCTATGTCGGGGCGCTGCGCGCCGCCTATCCGCAGATGAACGAGAGCGCGGACCTCGTCATGTACTGGTGGGACCGGGCGGCCGAATTGCTCGTCATGCCCGGGACAAAGCTACGGCGCTTCGGCTTCGTCACCACCAATTCGATCATCCAGCTGTTCCAGCGCCGCGTGGTCGAGCGGCATCTGAATGCGAAGAAGCCGATCTCGATACTGCTCGCCATCGCCGATCATCCCTGGACCAAGGCAGGCAAGGATACGGCCGCGGTCAGGATCGCGATGACGGTCGCGGAGGCCGGTCGTCAGGAGGGCCGGCTGCTCGAGGTGATCGCGGAATCCGGGCTCGACACCGACCAGCCGCGCGTGAAAGTGCGCGAGCGGCAAGGGGTGATCAATTCCGATCTCAGCATCGGCGCCGACGTCACCCGGACCACGCGTCTGCTCGCGAACGAAGGGCTATGCTCGCCGGGCGTGAAGCTGCACGGCGCGGGCTTCATCGTCACACCAGCCGAGGCCGAAGCACTCGGACTCGGGAGGCGGCCAGGGCTCGACGATCATATCCGCCGCTATCGCAATGGTCGCGACCTCACCGCGCATTCACGCGACGTTATGGCGATCGACCTGTTCGGGCTCTCCGCCGCCGAGGTGCGCGAGCGATTTCCGGAGGTCTATCAACATTTGCGCCTGACCGTTGAGAAGGGTCGCCGGACCCAGTTTGAGCGCTCGCCTACGACCGATGCCCGCTCCTATCTCGCCAACTGGTGGCTGTTCGGAAAGCCACGTCAGGAGTTGCGCCCTGCCCTTGCGCGTCTGCAGCGCTATATCGCGACCGTCGAGACCGCCAAGCATCGCGTCTTCCAGTTTCTCGATGCCGGCATCCTGCCGGACAATATGCTGGTCGCCGTCGCGGTGTCGGACGCCTTTCATCTCGGCGTGCTGTCGTCGCGTGTGCACACTGCCTGGAGCCTCCAGCAGGGCGGGACGCTCGAGGATCGGCCCCGCTATTCCAAGTCGCTTTGTTTTGATCCTTTTCCTTTCCCCGAGATCACGGAGGCGCAGAAGCAGGTCATCCGCGAACCGGCCGAAGCGCTCGACGCGCTGCGCAAGAACGTGCTGGAGCGACATCCGGACCTGACGCTGACCAAGCTCTACAATGTCCGCCAGGCGATCCTCGCCGGCAGACCGCTTTCCCCCGCCGAAGTCGACATCCGCGACCGCGGCCTGGTGGTGATCCTGAACGAGCATCACGAGGCGATCGATGCAGCGGTCACGGCCGCCTATGGCCTCGCGGCCAACGCCGACGATGAAGCCATCCTGGCCCTGCTGGTCGCGCTCAACCACGACCGTGCCCGCGAGGAAGAGCGCGGAACGACCAGCTGGCTGCGGCCGGACTATCAGAGGCCGCGCTTCGGGCGCGGGGCTGCCATCAGCGAGCAAATCGCGGCGGCCGAGCTGCTGTCGCTGCCAGCCCCGAGCAGCGGCAAGCCGGTGTTCCCGGCGCAGCCGGTCGAGCGGGTGGCGGCCGTTCTCGCGATCCTGGCGGTCTCGCATGTACCGCTCGACGCCGATGCGATCGCGTTGCGCTTTCGTCAGGGCCTCAGGGTCAGGCCCGGGGTGCGCGCGATACTGGTCTCGCTGGCCCGGGTCGGCGAGGTCTCGACCGGCGATGGCGGGACGAGCTTCGGGCGACCGTTCCGCGCTACGGGCTGATCCTCACACCCGGTTGCGTTCATCCTGACCGGCGATCTCCGCCATCTTCCGCTTCGCCCAGTCGCAGCCTTCGTCGCAGGCCCTTGCCGGCGTTCTCGGCGACGCGATGCGCCGGCGTCAGGTCGACATGGGTGAGGCTCATCCGTCTTCCTCGAGTTCGCTGTGCGATTTCAGCACCCGGTCGCCGTCATCCTGCCGGATCAGATAGGCGGGCTTGTCGGCCGAGGCGCGGCGGCGGATTCGCGTGCCCTTGATCGTCCGGCTCACCGGCTTGGTGAAGACCTCCTCGATGCGGCCCCGGGCCCTGTGGCCGCCCCAGCGCCAGGTCACCTTGGTGTCCGTCCTGAATGTCGTCGTCACGTCGCAGCTCCGTGCTCTGCTGGCGGAAACGCCGGGGCCGTGCTTTGGTTTCGGCCGCAAGCAGGGAGGATGGGATGCGCAGCGGTTTTGCCGGCAGCTTGCTGGCGCTGCTTCTCTCGCTCGGGACCGCGCAGGCGGTCGGCCCCGACTGGACCTATCTCGACGAGGATCCGGATTATCGCCAGGCGCGGCGCTGGATCGAGGAGAAGAACTATCAGCCGGCGATCGACAAGCTGATGATCCTGCTCAAGAGCCAGCCGGATTCGCCAGCGCTGCTCAACTGGATCGCCTTCGCGCACCGCAAGCTGAAGAACTATCCGGTCTCGAAGCAATTCTACGACGCGGCGCTGCTGCGTGATCCGACCTATCTGCCGGCGCTGGAATATCAGGGCGAATGGTTCATCGAAACCGGCGACATGGCCTCGGCGAAGGCCAATCTGGAGAAGCTCGCCAAGCTGTGCGGGCGTTGCCATGAATGGCAGGATCTCGACGAGGCGATCCGCAAGGCGGAAGGCAGATAGCGCCGTCACGCAAGCGTCACGGCGCTGTCGCGCGACTGCAAGATGCGGGCGCGAAGCGGGGCCGTCCCGCCCTTCCGCAACGGAGTGTCCCATGCGTCTGCGCCTTGCCGCCGCCCTGCTTCTGTCGTCCACCATGCTCGCCGGCGCGCAGGATGCGCCGCAAGGAGCCCCGAAAGAGTTCCCGGCCAAGCTGGTCGGCCATGCGCTGCTGCCGGCCAACACCATCATCCCGGCCCCGGCCGATGCGCCGGCCGACCTCAAGATCTCCGGTAAGTTCACCACGCCGGGCAAGCGTATCGAGCAGGCCGGCACGGTGATGGGTCTGTCGGGCGGCCGCCCGACGGGTCTTTCCACCCCCTTCGCCGGCCAGCCGGTGCAGGGCTTCTCCGGCATCCGTTCGCTCGGCAATGGCGAGTTCCTGGTGCTGACCGACAATGGCTTCGGCGCCAAGGCGAACTCGCCGGACGCGATGCTGTTCTTCCACCGCCTCAAGGCCGATTTCGAGGGCGGCAAGATCGAGCGCACCGCGACCACCTTCTTGCACGATCCCGACAAGAAGGTGCCGTTCCGCATCGCCAATGAAGGCACCGAGAAGCGCTACCTGACCGGCGCCGATTTCGACCCGGAATCGATCCAGCCGATCGGCGGCAAGTTCTGGATCGGCGACGAGTTCGGTCCCTATCTGATCCGCGTCGACGCCACCGGCAAGGTCGAGGCCGTGTTCGAGACCATGGTCGACGGCAAGCCGGCGCGCTCGCCCGACCATTACGCCGTGACCACGCCCGGCGCGCCGAACCTGCCCGTCGAGTTCAACGTCCGCCGCTCCAAGGGCTATGAGGGCATGGCGCAGTCGCCGGACGGCCGCTTCCTCTACCCGCTGCTGGAAGGCCCGCTCTGGAACGCCGAGACCAAGGGCAATGAAGAGGTCGACGGCAAGGAAGTGCTGCGCATCCTCGAATTCGACGTGCAGGCCGAGAAGTGGACCGGCCGCTCCTGGTTCTTCCCGCTCGAGCAGAAGGGCCTCGCCATCGGCGACTTCAATATGATCGATGCGACCACCGCGCTGATCATCGAGCGCGACAATGGCGAGGGCACCGCCGACAAGGCCTGCGCCGCTGGCCAGAAGGGCCCGGACTGCTTCCACGACCTCGCCAAGTTCAAGCGCATCGTGAAGATCGAGATGACCGACGCCAATGTCGGCAAGCCCGTGCGCAAGGCCGGCTATATCGACCTGATGAAGATCGCCGATCCCGACAAGAAGGCGAAGCAGGGCGCGATCGACGGCGTGCTGCCCTTCCCGTTCTTCACCATCGAGAACGTCGATGTGGTCGATCTCGCGGGCGGCATCATCGTCGTCGGCAACGACAACAACCTGCCGTTCTCGTCGTCGCGCGACCCGAAGAAGGCGGATGACAACGAGCTGGTGCTGCTCCAGGTCAAGGACCTGCTCGCGGCCAAGTGAGCGGCGAGCGCAGGCAGACCTTCTGGCGACAATTCGAGCCCCTCTCCGCGCAGGAGAGGGGCTTTTCGTTGTGGTCCGGCGCTCAGTGCGCTGCCTTGCGCCCCTTCGCGATCGCATCCTCGATGCCGCTCCAGGCCGGTTTCTCCGGCGCGAAGCGGCCGCGCAGATAGGCTGCGAGATCCGCGAGCTGGCGATCGTCGAGCGCCGTCGCGAAGGACGGCATCGAGCCGATGCCGTGCTGGCCGCCTTCGAGCAGCATGTTGACGAGGTTGGTCGGCGTGGCGGCATGGAGCTTGGACGAGACGCCCAGCATCGGGCCGGCATTGAGCAGCGGCGCGGCGCGGCCGGTCTCATGGCAGGCGGCGCAGGCGCCCTCATAGAGGCGCGCGACCGGGGAGGTCGCAGGGTTGGTCGCCCGCGCGGTTCGCTGCTCGATCCGCGCCGCCAGCGCTTCGGCCTCGGCTGCTGGAAGGGGCTCGCTCAGCGAAGCCAGATAGCTCGCCATCGCCCGGATATCGGCGTCGGGCAACGCCTTCAGCTCGGCGATCACCGGCGCCATCGGCCCGGAAGCTGCGCCGTGATGCTGCGAGGTGCCGGTCTTGAGATAGGCGTAGAGTTCAGCCTCGCTCCAGGGAATCGGGCCGGCCGAGAGTTTCGTCAACGCCGGCGCCGTCCAGCCTTCCACCTCGCCGCCGGCAAGATAGGCGCTGCCGGCCTTCTCGGCGCCGAGCGCGTTGCGCGGCGTGTGGCAGGCGCCGCAATGGCCGAGCCCATCGACGAGATAGCGCCCGCGATTCCACTCGGCGGAGCGGGCGGGATCGGGCTTCAGCTCACCGCCACGGTTGAACAGCAGGTTCCAGCCGGCCAGCAGCGGGCGCAGATTGAACGGGAAGGTGAGCTTGCTCGGCTCGTTCTCCTGCCGTACCGCCGGCTGCGACATCATGAAGGCATAGAGCGCCTGCAGATCGGCTTCGCTCGCCTTGGCGAAGCTCGGATAGGGGAAGGCCGGGTAGAGCTGGTGGCCGTCGCGGTGCAGGCCGGCGCGCATCGCCCGCTCGAAGGCGGCATAGGACCAGCTGCCGATGCCGGTCTCTACGTCCGGCGTGATGTTGGTGGTCATCACCGTGCCGAACGGCGTCGGCAGACCGAGCCCGCCGGCATAGGGCACGCCATCCTTGGCCGTATGGCAGGTCGCGCAGGCGCCGAGCGCTGCGAGCTGGCGGCCGCGCTCGATCGTCGCCGCCGACCAGGTCGACGGGTCCGGCCGGGCGATCGGCGCGATCGCGGGCGCGACGGCGAGCGAGACCGCGGCGAAGGTCGCGGCGCCCGCTACGGCAGCGCCGAGCTTGCTCCACCAGGGCAGGCGTTTGCTCGGCTCGGGCTTCGGCCCCTTCAGCAGCGGTGCGCCGTTGAGGCCGGCGAGCACGCGCTCCGGTGTCAGCGGCAATTCGCGGAAGCGGACCCCGGTCGCGTCGTAGACGGCATTGACGATCGCCGCCGCACTCGGGACGGAGGCCGACTCGCCGGCGCCCATCGGCGGCAGATGCTGCCGGTCCATCAGCATGACGTCGATCGCCGGCAGCTCCGGGAAGGTCAGCACCGGATAGGAGCCCCAGTCGCGGCTGGCGACGGCGGTGGTCTGCGAGAACGTCACCTCCTCGCGCAGCACCCGGCTGGTCGATTGCAGGACATTGCCATGGATCTGGTGCGTCACCCCGGCGGGGTTGACCATCATGCCGGTGTCCTGGCCGACGGTGACGCGGGAGACGGTGACCTCGCCGGTGGTGCGATTGACCGCGACATCGGCGACCCAGGCCGCCCAGGCGGCGCCGACACCCGGCCAGCTGCCATGGACATAGCGCGCCTGGGCGAAGCCACGCCCGCGCATGATGTCGCCGTCCTGCTCCAGGCGCGGGCCGACATGGGGCTGCCAGTTCGCCCGCTCTGCCGTCGCCCGCGTCAGCTCGGCGGCGCGCTCGTCATTGATGTGGCGCAGGCGGAACTCTACCGGGTCGACGCCGGCTTCATGCGCGAGCTCGTCGATATAACTCTCATGGGCGAAGACATTCGGCATCGCCGAGACGCCGCGCAGCCAGGACGCGCGCACGATCGGCGGCATGTCATAGGCCGTCAATCGCATGTTCTCGTAGTTATACGAGGCCAGAGCGGTGCGGTCGCCCATCCTGAGCGTCGCCGGCTGGTTCGGAATGCGCCCGGTCAGCAGCAGCGCCAGGGTCGGGGCGGCATTTGACGGGTACCAGGTGTGGAAGTCATAGGCTTTCAGCGAGCCGCCCGGCCCGAGCCCGCCCTTGATGTCGATCAACTGGGCCGCGCCCTTGGGCTCCCAGAGATGCTCCTGCTCGCGGGTGAGCTGGACACGGACGGGGGCGCGGACTGCCCGCGAGAGCAGCACCGCATCGGCGACGACGTCGTCGGCGCAGTTGCGGCCATAGCAGCCGGCGGCCTCGAAGCGGATGACGTCGATACGCTCCTTCGGCAGGCCGGTGAGCACGGCGAGGTCGTTCTGCAGCGGATAGGGGTTCTGGCTGCCGGTCCAGACGGTGATGCCGTCCGCGCGCACATCGGCGACGGCGCAGGACGGCCCGATCGAGCCATGCATGTGGTAGGGCCAGACATAGGTACGGTCGAGCCGGGTCTCCAAGCTCTCCAGCGCCGTATCGACATCGCCTTCCTCGGCCAGGAGGCGCGGCGTCGAGGGGTGGGTTCGCAGCGCCTGGCCGAGATCGGAGAGATCGGGCGGCGTAAACTCGCGCCACTGCGTCCTGAGCTTGAGCGCGGCTTCCGCCGCCCATTCCTCGCGCTCGGCGACGATGCCGATGAAGTCGCCTTCGATGACGATGGCGCGGATGCCAGGCACGTCGGCGATCGAGTCGCGATCGACCGCGATCAGGCTCCGGCCGACGAAATCGCCGGCATCCATGCCGGCATAGGGCGGGCGCACCACCCGGCCATGCAGCATGCCGGGCACGCGGACATCGTGGACGTAAGTGAAACTGCCGGTAACCTTGGCAGGGATATCGACGCGCGAAACCGAGCGGCCGACAAGCCTGTGCTGGTCGACCTGCTTTAACTGCGCACTCTCGGCCAGGGGCAGCAGGATGCGCTCATTGGCGAGCAGCGTGTCGAGAGTGATCGCGGGCGCAGCCTCGCCCTTGCGCGAGATCACCCCGTCACTGAGCGCGATCTCGCCCTCGCCGCAACTCAAGGCAGCAGCCGCGAGCGTGATCAATCTGGCGCGGATCTGCGTCGCCGCAATCCGCATCGCGACCGAGGTGACCTGGATCGTCTCGCTGGCGATGGTCGCGCCCTGATCGGGCGTCTCGGCGGTGTCGCCGAGCACCATCTCGACCGCCTCGAAGGGGAAATCGAGCTCCTCCGCCACCATCTGGGCGAGCGCGGTGCGGATGCCAGTGCCGAGGTCGACATGGCCGCTGAAGGCGAGGATGCGGCCTTCCGCCGTGAGGCAGACATGCAGATCGAGCCCGTCCTCGGGCGCGGCATCAGCCGGGGTGCCCTTGCGCGGCGCGACCACGCCGATCACGCCGGCACGCCTCAGAAGCGTTTTGCGGGAGAGCGGCTCGCTCATGACGCCGCCATGTCCTGCCGGCCGCGCTCGGCGGCGAGCAGCACCGCCTTGACGATCTCGACATGCGTGCCGCAGCGGCAAAGATTATGGCGCAGCGCCTCCCGCACCTCGGCCTCGCTTGGGTTCGGCTGCACGTCGAGGAAGGCCTTCGCGGTCATCACCATGCCGGCGATGCAGTAGCCGCATTGCGCGGCCTGCGCGTCGATGAAGGCCTGCTGCAGCGGATACGGGGCCTCGACGTTGCCGAGACCTTCGAGCGTGACGATCTCGCGTCCTTCAGCCAGCCTGAGCGGCAAGGCGCAGGCGCGCGCCGCCTGACCATCGACCAGCACGGTGCAGGCGCCGCATTCGCCGAGACCGCAGCCGAATTTCGGGCTGTTGAGGCAGAGATCGTTGCGCAGGAAGAACAGCAGCGGCGTCTGGGTTTCGCCCTCGACCTCATGGCTCGCGCCGTTGACGCGGAGCGCAAAGCGCCGCGTCGCCCTCATGGCTCGCCCGAGCGGGGCGAGGCGCGCCTGATCGTCCTGGTCGTCACGGCCACCGAAATCGTTCGTATACGAATGAGAATAATGACAAATCGGAGCGGTCTGCAAGCGGGATTTCCGAGCGCGCCGTCATGCTCGGGCTTGACCCGAGCATCTCAGGCCGGAGGGCCCCGGCGTGGGTCTTCTCCTGTCATTCCCGGGTCTGCGCTGCGCTCCGCCCGGGAATGACGGCTGGGACAGCGCTCAATGCCCCACAGACGGGATCTTCTCCGCCGGCGGGGTGTTGCGGCTGATGCCGCTGCGGACGATGCCGTCGATCACGATCATGCCGATGCCGGGCAGGTCGCCGAGCTGGATCGAGTCGAGGAAGTTCCTGCCGGCCGAGTGCTGGGCCTTGTCCATGAAGACGAAATCGGCAGTGCGCCCGACCTCGATTAGTCCGCAATCGAGGCTGCGCATCCGGGCGGTGTTGCCGGTGGCGAAGCAGAACGCCACCTCGGCCGGGACATCGCCGAGCGAGGACAGCATCGAGACCATCCTGATGATGCCGAGCGGTTGCACGCCCGAGCCCGCCGGACCGTCGGTGCCGAGGATGACCCGCTGCAATTCGCCCATCTCGCGGGCAACGCGCAGCGTATAGAGCGCAGCGCGCTCATTGCCGTTATGCACGAGTTCGAGGCCGCGCTTGCAGCCCTCGCAGATGCAGCGGATCTCCTTGTCCGGCAGAGCGGTGTGGCCGCCATTGATGTGGCCGACGACATCGGTGTCGGCCTCCAGCACGACGTCGGCGCCGATCAGCCCGGAACCGGGGATCGAGGGTCCGCCGGTGTGGATGGTCGACTGGATGCCGTATTTGCGAGCCCAGGCCACCATTTCCTTCGCCCGCGCGCCATCCTTGACGCCGCCGAGACCGACCTCGCCGAGCAGTTTCACGCCGGCATCGGCCAGATCCTTGAAGTCCTGCTCGACCATGCCGGGCTCAATCACCGGCGCACCGGCATGGACCTTGACGCCGCCCGGGCGGAAGGCAGTGAAGGCGCGCTGCGCATAGATCGCCATCGCCTTCAGGCCGACGATGTCCTTCGGCCGGCCGGGTGTGTGGACCTCGCCGGCCGAGATCATGGTGGTGACGCCGCCATGCATGGTCGAGTCGATCCAGCCGAGCTGGTTCTGGCGCGGCGTCCAGTCGCCGGCGACCGGATGGACATGGCTGTCGATCAGCCCGGGCGAAAGCACGGTGCCGTTGGCGTCGACGACGGTGTCGGCCCCGTCCGTGTCGAGGTCTTTGAAGCGGCCGACCGCGGCGATCCGGCCGCCGATGGCGACGAGCGTGTCGGCCTCCAGGATCGGGCGCTCGATGTCGCCGGAGAGCATCAGGCCGATATTCTTCACCACCAGCTTGTGGGTGCTGCTGACCGTCGTCGCCTGCTGTTCAGCCATCGTATCCGCCCTGTCGTCGTTGTCCGGAATCCGCCGCCATCCTCATCGCCACGAGCCTGATTGACAAGCGCAGGAGGATGCGAGATATTGTTTGTATACGAATGAATTTCTGGCCCGTCCGGACCCGGCTGTCAAGCAGCAAGGATCACGCATGCCTTACGCCGTCACCAGCGCCTGCATCCGTTGTAAGTACATGGATTGCGTCGAGGTCTGTCCGGTCGACTGCTTCTATGAAGGCGAGAACATGCTCGTCATTCACCCGGACGAATGCATCGACTGCGGCGTCTGCGAGCCGGAATGCCCGGCGGAGGCGATCGTGGCCGATAGCGCCGACGGAGCCGAGCAGTGGCTGGCCTTGAATGCCCGGCTGGCGCCGCTCTGGCCGAACATCACACAGAAGAGCGAGCCGCCGGCCGATGCCGACGACTGGAAGGGAATACCGGACAAGATCGACCTGCTTTCCGAACGTCCGGCAATGTGATATTGGGTGGCCTGCATCCGATAATCTGCTAAATCGCTAGACTATCTGAGGATCGACGAGATGAGCAATTTCTACGAGGAGCGCGTCCTCTCCGTCCATCACTGGACCGATACGCTCTTCAGCTTCACGACGACCCGCGACACGACCTTCCGCTTCAAGAACGGCCAGTTCACGATGATCGGGCTCAAGGTCGGCGAGAAGCCGCTGCTGCGCGCCTACAGCGTCGCCAGCACCAATTACGACGAGAACCTCGAGTTCTTCTCGATCAAGGTGCCGGACGGCCCGCTGACCTCGCGCCTGCAGAACCTGCAGGTCGGCGATCCCATCATCATCGGCAAGAAGGCGACGGGCACGCTGGTGCTCGACAACCTCAAGGACGGCAAGCGCCTGTTCCTGCTCGGCACCGGCACGGGCCTGGCTCCCTTTCTGTCGCTGATCCGCGATCCCGAGACATATGAGCGCTACGAGAAGGTCGTGCTCGTGCATGGCTGCCGCCAGGTCTCGGAACTCGCCTATGGCGAGCGCATCCAGAAGGAACTGCCGAACGACGAGTTTTTGGGCGAGATGATCCGCGAGCAGCTGGTGTACTACCCGACCGTGACGCGCGAGCCCTTCCGCAACCGCGGCCGCATCACCGACCTCATCACCTCCGGCCAGCTCTTCAGCGACACCGGCCTGGGCCCGTTCGATCCGGCCGGCGACCGCTTCATGCTCTGCGGCAGCCCGCAGATGCTAGTCGACCTCAAGCAGATCTTCGAGGAGCGCGGCCTCGAGGAAGGCAATCACGGCGAGGCCGGCGACTACGTCATCGAGAAGGCGTTCGCCGAGCGCTGAGGCGCTCTTTCCGTCATTGCAAGGAGCGCAGCGACGAAGCAATCCAGGGAGCGTCGAGCGAGCCCTCATGGATTGCTTCGCTTCGCTCGCAATGACCGTAGACGTTTCGGCATTTTGCCGAATGCGCCATGGCCTGCTACCTGTCCGGCAAATCACTTCCGCAGACGAGCAGCGCCATGACCGACACTCTCCCCGACCGCCTGTCCTCCAACCCCAACAGCCCGTTCTACAACGAGGAGCTGCTGGCGAAGGACATCGGCGTCCGCTTCAAGGGCGTCGAGAAGACCAATGTCGAGGAATACTGCATCAGCGAGGGCTGGGTCCGCCTCACCGCCGGCAATGCCAAGGACCGCCACGGCAATCCGATGACGGTCAAGCTCAAGGGCACGGTCGAGCCCTATTTCCGCAACGCCGAGTGAAGCGCGCTCAGCCGAGCTGTTTGTAAAAGAAGGTCGAGCCGCAATCGCGCCCGTCCGGCATCAGCGCATAGCGCGGGATGGTGCCGAGTTCGGTCCAGCCCAGGCGATTGTAGAGGCGCCGCGCCGCGCCGGCCTCGTCGGTGTCGAGCACCAGGAGGTCGCGCCCGTGCGCCAGCGCGGCGGCCTCCGCGGCGCGCATCAGCGCCTCACCGATGCCGCGGCGGCGCGCCTGGGAATGCACCAGCACCTTGGCGATCTCGGCGCGATGCGGCTGGTTCGGCTTGCCGATCAAGTGAAGCTGGGCCGTGCCGACGATGCCGCTTTCATCGCGTGCAATAAAGAGCAGGATACGCTCAGCGGCGACCTCGGCCGTGATGCCACGCCAGAAGTTCTCGAAGTCGCGTGGCGTGCTCCAGTCCATGAAGCCGACAGAGGCGCCGTTCGCCACGGAATCGCGCAGGATGTCTGCCAGGGCCGGCACGGCTGCCCGCGCCCCATCCTCGTCAAGCTGCTCGATGGTCACGCTGTCCGGCGCCGTCATGATCCGTCTCCTTCGTACCGCCGATCAGCGGCAAAATCCATCATGCAAGAATAATTCCAACATAATGGATCATGCCAAAACAAGATCGCCGCGGGCCGCCGTCAACCCGGATTTTACGACGTTTGGCGAATTTCGGTCTCCCCGGCGCAAATCCGGCAGGTGATTTCCGAAAACGTCACGGGCTTGCGTTTTGCTCGGGGCCGGAAGACGCCTGATGCGGCGCCGGCGCAAGGGGAGGCGTCGATGAACAGGGGACTGGACTTCATCGGCCGGTCGGTGGTCCGCTTCATTACGCGTGGCAAGCCGCAGGCAGGTCCGGTCGACGCGAAGGCGCTGGCGCGGTTGCAGGCCGCGCTTCGCCCCGGTGACGTGCTCCTGGTCGAAGGCCACATGAAGGTCTCGGCGGCGATCAAGTACCTGACCCAGTCGACCTGGTCGCACGCCGCGCTCTATGTCGGCGACACCGGCAGGGTCAGCCCGGAAGGTGAACCGCTGGTGCTGGCCGAGGTCGAGATGGATGTCGGCTGCGTGCTCTCGCCCTTGTCGAAATACGGCGCCTTCGGCACCCGCATCTGCCGGCCGCAGGCACTCGATCGCGAGGGACGCCAGACGGTCGTCGATTACGTGCTGGAGCGACTCGGCACGCAATACGACCTCAAGAACATCCTCGACCTGGCGCGCTGGCTGATTCCAGTGCCGTGGGCGCCGGCAAGCTGGCGCCGGCGCATGATCGCGCTTGGCTCCGGCGATCCGACGCGGGCGATCTGCTCGACCCTGATCGCCCAGGCCTTCGAGGCGGCGCGCTATCCCGTCCTGCCAACGGTCGAATATGCGCAGGCGATGGGCGCGGAGGATTTCGAGGAGATCCTGCACATCCGGCACCATTCGCTCTACATGCCGCGCGACTTCGACATTTCGCCCTATTTCTCGGTGGTGAAGCCGACGCTGGAGGCCGGTTTCGACTATCGGACGCTGAACTGGGCGCGCGAGCAGTTGCTCGCGGCGGAGTGAAGCGGCCTTCGTCCGTCGCAAACCGGCAGCCCGACCCTTGGCGCGACCCGCGCGCACTGCTATGGCGCGCGCATGAGCACCCGCAGCTTCGACAATATCCGCAACTTCTCGATCGTGGCCCATATCGACCACGGCAAGTCGACCCTCGCCGACCGGCTGATCCAGCAGACCGGTACGGTCGCCGCGCGCGACATGAGCGAGCAGATCCTCGACTCGATGGACATCGAGAAGGAACGCGGCATCACCATCAAGGCGCAGACCGTCCGGCTGGACTACCAGGCCAAGGACGGCAAGAGCTACATCCTCAACCTGATGGACACGCCCGGGCACGTCGACTTCGCCTATGAGGTCTCGCGCTCGCTGGCCGCCTGCGAAGGCTCGCTCCTCGTCGTCGACGCCTCGCAGGGCGTCGAGGCGCAGACGCTCGCCAATGTCTACCAGGCGCTCGACGCCGGCCACGAGATCGTCACCGTCCTCAACAAGATCGACCTGCCGGCCGCCGAGCCGGAGCGGATCAAGCAGCAGATCGAGGACGTGATCGGCCTCGACGCCTCCGAGGCCGTGCCGATCTCGGCCAAGACCGGCCTCAACATCGAGGGCGTGCTCGAAGCCATCGTCGAGAAGCTGCCGGCGCCGAAGGGCGATGCCGAAGCCCCGCTGAAATGCCTGCTGGTCGACTCCTGGTACGATGCCTATCTCGGCGTCGTCGTGCTCGTGCGCATCATCGACGGCGTGCTGAAGAAGGGCATGACCATAAGAATGATGCGCGCCAATGCCAGCTACGGCGTCGATCGCGTCGGCGTGTTCAAGCCGAAGATGCTCGAAGTGAAGGAGCTCGGCCCGGGTGAGGTCGGCTTCTTCACCGCCTCGATCAAGGAAGTCGCCGACACCGCGGTCGGCGACACCATCACCGACGACAAGAAGCCGATCGCCGAGCCGCTGCCGGGCTTCAAGCCGGTGCAGCCGGTGGTGTTCTGCGGCATCTTCCCGGTCGACGCCGCCGATTTCGAGGTGCTGCGCGGTGCCATGGCGAAGCTGCGGCTCAACGATGCCAGCTTCTCCTACGAGATGGAGACCTCGGCGGCGCTCGGCTTCGGCTTCCGCTGCGGCTTCCTCGGGCTGCTGCATCTGGAGATCATCCAGGAGCGCCTGGAGCGCGAGTTCAACCTCAACCTGATCTCGACCGCCCCGTCGGTCGTCTACCGTCTCAAGCTACGCGACGGCTCGACGCTGGAGCTGCACAACCCGGCCGACATGCCGGACGTGATGAAGATCGAGTTCATCGAGGAGCCCTGGATTCGCGCCACCATCTTCACCCCCGACGAATATCTCGGCTCGGTGCTGAAGCTCTGCCAGGACCGGCGCGGCCTGCAGATCGACCTCAATTATGTCGGCTCGCGCGCCAAGGTCGTCTACGATCTGCCGCTGAACGAGGTCGTGTTCGACTTCTACGACCGGCTGAAGTCGATCTCGAAGGGCTATGCCTCCTTCGACTACAACATCA
Source organism: Allobosea eneae (assembly GCF_042657265.1). Classification (NCBI taxonomy): domain Bacteria; kingdom Pseudomonadati; phylum Pseudomonadota; class Alphaproteobacteria; order Hyphomicrobiales; family Alloboseaceae; genus Allobosea; species Allobosea eneae. The sequence continues at coordinate 36,139 of NZ_JBHSLW010000018.1, read as the reverse complement.
CTGACTATCGCGAGGGCGACCTCGTGCGCATGTCGATCCTGGTCAATGCCGAGCCGGTCGACGCGCTCTCCATGCTGGTCCACCGCTCGCGCGCCGACGCCCGCGGCCGGGCCATGTGCGAGAAGCTCAAGGAGCTGATCCCGCCGCACATGTTCCAGATTCCGGTGCAGGCTGCCATCGGCGGCAAGATCATCGCCCGCGAGACGATCCGGGCGCTGCGCAAGGACGTGACCGCTAAATGCTATGGCGGCGACGCCTCGCGCAAGCGCAAGCTTCTGGACAAGCAGAAGGAAGGCAAGAAGAAGATGCGGCAGTTCGGCCGCGTCGAGATCCCGCAGGAAGCCTTCATCGCCGCGCTGAAGATGGACGACTGAGCCACGGGCTCCGCTGTCGCGCCCGCCGTTTAGGGAACCATCCCGCCTGACACGATGTTGATCCTGTGCCCTCAACTGAAGGGAGGATGGCACCGTGGACAGACGCTCTTTCCTCGCGAGCCTGATCGGCGGCCTGGCCGCGGCCGGCAGTCTCAGCACTGTGGCGCTCGCAGCGCCGCAACTGGAGCCGGCGGTAGAGCCTCGCCGGCCCGATGATGCGCCTCAGGTCGACCCAGCGGCGCTCCACAAGGCCGACGCCGAATATTCCCAGTACTATTATTATCGCCGCAGGCCGCGCTGGCGTAGGCGCTATTGGCGCCGCCGCTATTACAGGCCGCGCTATTACTACCGCCGCCGCTACTACCGGCCTCGGTACTATTACCGCCGCCGGTACTGGTAGCTTTCTCTGAGTACGCATGCCCGCGCGAGTCTCTAGCTCGCGCGGGAAATGGCCGGATGTCAGAGATTGGCGCCCAGGCTGCGCAGTTCAGCGCGCAGATCGATCGGCTCGAAGAAATGCACCGCCTGCATGCCGACCGAGCGCGCGCCTTGCACGTTCTTCTCGCTGTCGTCGACGAAGATGCAGTCGCCGGCGCTCAGGCCATAGCGCTCCAGCAAGACATTGTAGATCGCCGGGTCGGGCTTGAGCAGCCGCTCATGCGCCGAGACGACGACGCCGTCGAAACTCTGCAGGAACGGGAAGCGAATCAGGCATTCTGCCCATTTCTCGCGCGAGAAATTGGTGATGGCGTAGACCGCTTCGCCCCTCCCCTTCAGCTCGGCCAGCGTCGCGACGCTGTCCTCGATGGTCGATGGCACCGTCTCGTGCCAGCGCTCGTCATACGCCTTGATCTCGGCCTCCCATTCCGGATGCTCGGCCACCAGCAGCGCCACCGCCTCGGACCAGGGCCGGCCGCGATCCTGCTCGAGGTTCCAGGCGGCAGTGCAGACATTCCTGAGGAACCAGTCGCGCCTGGCATCGTCAGGGATCAGCTCGCGATAGAGATGGAACGGGTCCCAGCGCAGCAGGACATTGCCGACATCGAACACGACCTTCCGATTTCCAGGCATGGACAGGCTTCCCAACTCCGTTTGCGGCGACGGCGCCGACGCGACTCACGCCCTTGTGTGCGGGCCGGCGTAACCTTCAGGGCGATTCTGGCGTATTCGCGTTGGACGTCGACAATCAAGGTGACGAATGGCTTTCGCAGCAACAGGCAGCTATTGGCCGTGGAATGACCGGCAAGGGCGCTTTTCCGCCATGCGCGCCGGCTGCTTCGCGCTCGTGCTCGCCCCGGCGCTGATTCTCGCCTTCCAGGCCTGGAGCCATCAACTCGGTTCGAAACCGTGGACGCAGGCCGTGCACGACACCGGCACCTGGGCCCTGCGCATCCTCGTCATCACGCTCGCGGTGACGCCGCTGCGCCGCATCCTCGACTGGAACAAGCTGATCGGCATCCGCCGCATGCTCGGCCTCTCGGCCATGGCCTATGCGCTCGGCCATCTCGCGCTCTATTGCATCGACCTCGCCTTCGACTGGGGGCTGATCCTCTCCGAGATCGTCAAGCGCTTCTATCTCGTCGTCGGCATCACCGCGCTGATCGGCCTCGTCGCGCTCGGCATCACCTCGACCGACGGCATGATCCGCCGCCTTGGCTCGGGCCGCTGGCAGCGCCTGCACAATCTCGTCTACCCGATCGCCTGCCTCGGCCTGTTCCACTTCGCGCTGCAGTCGAAGATCGACGTCACCCAGCCGGTGCTGCTGACCGGGCTGTTCGCGCTGCTGCTGGCCTATCGCGGGCTCAACCGGTTCAAAGTGCCGCTGAGCTTCACGTCGCTCGCGCTGACGGCGCTGGGAGTCGGCCTCGCCACCGCCCTGGCCGAAACGGGCTGGTACGCCTTCGCCACCGGCGCCTCTGCCTGGCTGATCTTCCAGGCCAATGCCGACATCATCGTCTACCAGGACTGGACGGCGCTGCGCCCCGGCCATTGGGTCGCAGCTGTCGGGCTCGCGCTGGCGGTCCTGCATCTCTTCCGCAGGCCAGCGCCGAAGCCGGAACGAATGCGCCGCCATGCCCGGGCCTGACCCGAGCATGTCACGCTTCGCTCCGCCCGCGGAACCTGGCGGCGGCTATGCTCAGCTCACCGGCGCGTATTTCACCACGCAGCCATAGGCCTTGGTCGCCGGCTCCGAGACCGCCTTGCCGGCCTTGAGCTCGGCGACCGCCTGGCGGACATAGCTCTTGGCGCCGTCGAGGCTGGAAGCGCTCGCCGAGGGCTTGTCGTCGATCGCGCCGGCATAGGCGAGCGTACCCTTGGGATCGATGATGTACATATGCGGCGTCGTCTGCGCGCCATAGGCGCGGGCGAGCTGGCTTTTCGGGTCGAGCAGGATCGAGGCCGGGGCGGCGTCGCGCGTCTTCGTGAGTTCCTTGGCCTTGGCCGCGTCCACATGGCCCTGCTCGCCGGCGGGCGAGGAGATCACCGAGAGCCAGACGATGCCCTCCTTGGCCATGTCCTTCTGCAGGGTCTGCATGGTCGCGCTGTTGTAGTGCTTCCGGACATAGGGGCAGTCATGGTTGGTCCATTCGAGGATCACCGTCTTGCCGGCATAGTCGGAGAGCTTCTGCAGCTTGCCATCGACGTCGACGACCGAGAAATCGGGCGCCTTGGCGCCGGGCTTGGCCGCGCTCTGGGCGAAGGCGGCGCCGGAGGCGAGCGCCAGCGCAGAGGCGGCGAGGCCGGCGAGGAAAAGCTGTCTGGTCACGTCTGTCATGTCTGTCTCCATTCTTCGGTGGCAGAGGGTTGGCGTGGGCAGTGCTCTGTTATCGTGCGGTAGCGGTCTTCACCTCTTTGCCGGTGGCGCGTTGGGCGGCGCTCATCACAGTCTCGGGCGTCAGCAATTGCGGCAGCACCTCGGCCTGCGCACCCTTGGTTCCCGGGTAGAACAGATAGAGCGGCACGCCGGCGCGGCCGTACTCGGCCAGCGTCGCGGCGATCTCGGCATTGCGATTGGTCCAGTCGGCCTTGAGATAGGCGACGCCGAGCTTGGCGAAGGCGTCCTTTACCTCCTGCCGCGACAGCGCCACCCGGTCATTGGCGAGGCAGGTGATGCACCAGGCGGCAGTGAAATTGACGAAGACCGGCTTGCCCTGCGCCTGCAATTCCGCCACCCGCGCCGGCGACCAGACGCCGGGCGCGTCTGCGTCGGCCTGGGCGGTCGGCTGAGACGATGGCGTCGCGTTTTCGATCACGAAGGCCGAGGCCGCGCCGACGAGCAGGATAGCCGCTGCGGCCGCAACCGCGCGCAAGCCACGTCCGCTGTCGCGGGTGACGCCGATCAGCCAGAGCGCGAAGCCGGCGATCAGGATCGCGACGAGCGCGGCGAGGGCGCCATCGGCACCGGCCTGCATGGTCGCGACCCAGATCAACCAGATCGCCGTGGCAAACATCGGGAAGGCGAAGGCCTGCTTGAGCACGATCATCCAGCGGCCCGGCTTGGGCAGCAGCCGCAGCAGGCCCGGCGCGAAGGAGAGCGCGACGACAGGCGTGGCGAAACCGAGCGCCAACGCCATGAAGATCGACAGCGCCGCGGCCGGCGGCTGTGTCAGCGCATAGCCCATCGCCGCGCCCATGAACGGGGCGGTGCAGGGCGTCGCCACCACCACAGCGAGCGCGCCGGTCATGACGGCGCCGACCGGGCCGCTGCGGCTGGCGAGCCCGTCGCCGACCCCCTGCAGCCGGCCGCCGATCTCGAAGGCGCCGATCAGGTTGAAGCCGATCAGCGTCATCAGCACCGCGAGCAGGATGACGAGCGGTGGCGACTGCAATTGGAAGCCCCAGCCGGCGCCGAGCGCGATCACGGCAGAGGCCAGTACAAAGAAGGTCGCGAGCACGCCGGCGAGGAAGAGAAGGCCTTGCTGACGGACTTCGCTGCGGCTTGCCTGCGCGACCTGGGCGAAGCCGAGCGCCTTGATGAACAGCACGGGCAAGACACAGGGCATCAGATTCAGGATCAGGCCGCCGGCGAAGGCGAAGGCCAGCGCCAAAAGGAGCGTCAGGTCTTCGGTCGGCGGCGGCAGCGTCACCCTGGCCGGCGCCTGTGCCGGGGCGGCAACTGCCTGCAGCAAAGCGGGCTCGACCTCGGCGCTGAGCGCCAGCGCGCGCTTGCTGCCGCCTTCCTCAAAGGTGAGGACACCTTCTGTCGTCGGCGTTCCGACCTTGAAGGCGGTGGAGCGGGTGAGGGTGAGCACGCCGTTCTCGACCGGCTGCCCGGCCGCATGCTCGATCAGAGTGTCCAGGACCGGGAAGAAATGGACGTTGCTGGCGCCGGCCGGCAGGGAGGGCAAGGTGAGCGCGAGCTTGTCCTCGCCCTTCGCCGTCAGCTTGCCGGTGAACCCCGCCGGCTTCGGCAGGGCGGCGCGAGCTTCGTCGATCCTCGCCTGGGCAGCGGTATCGACTGTGCCGGCAGGTGCAACCGGCAGATCGAGGGTGAATGCGCCTTCCTCGGGGATGCAGATCTTCTCGCAGACCAGCCAGGTCGCCTTGGCCGAGAGCGTCAGCGTCTCGCCCGGCTTGGCATTGGCCGGGATCGAGATCTCGACCGGCAGCACGACGTTGTCCTCGAAGCCGAAATTGACGAGTGGCTCGACTCGGATCGCTTTCGGCGCCGGCCATTGGATCGCCCCGGCGTTGACGCCTTCCGGCAGCGTCCATTCGATCCGCGTCGCCTCGCCCGAATCGCCAGGGTTCTGCCAATAGCTGTGCCAGCCCGGCGCGAGCTTTTGGGTGAGCGCGACCTGGAAGCGCTCGCCCGGCGCAACGGCGTCGCGGCTCGACAGCAAGGTCGCGGTGACGCGCGGCGAGGTCACGGCGACGGATTCGGCCGCGAGCAAAGGCGCGGGCGCAAGCAGGGTCAGCGCCAATGAGGCGCGATGCAACAGCCGGCTTGCGGTCCGGCGCGGAAGGCTCGTCGCGATCATGCCGACCAGATGCCCGCTTCCGCCCTAAAAAGCCAATGACAAGCGGGTGAGGGCGGCGCGAGGTCGCAGGCGGAACGGGCGCAGGCGCCTTTCGTCAGCGTGCCGGCGCGATCCGCCCGCCCGTCATCGGTTCGGCAACGCCAGTGGTCAAAGGGAAGGAGATCGGCAGGCCGGCCTTGCGGCGCATGGCGAGGAAGGCGAAGCACTCCGCCTCGATCGCATCGCCGCGCCAGCCGACCGCCTCGGCCGGAACCGCCTCAGCGCCTGTCCGCGCATTGAGCGCCGCCATGATCGCCGGGTTGCGCCGCCCGCCGCCGCAGACGATCAGTCGTTGCGGCCTGACCGGCAAAAGGTCGAGCCCGCGCCCGACCGCGCCGGCGGTGAAGGCGGTCAGCGTCGCCGCCCCGTCCTCGAAGGACTGCCCCTCGGCCATGGCTGCCGTGAAATCGTAACGATCGAGCGATTTCGGGTAGGGCGCGAAGAGATAGGGGTGTTCGAGCAAGCGCGCGAGCCGGGCTTCGTCGACGATGCCGGCAAGCGAGAAGGCGCCGTCGCGGTCCATCTCGCCCTTGCCGTGCTGCTTGATCCAGTCGTTGAGGGGCGCATTGCCCGGGCCGGTGTCGAAGGCGAGCACGCGTTCGGCGTCGGCGAAGGCGCTGAGATTGCCGACGCCGCCGAGATTGAGCACCGCCGTCTCCTGCCCGGCCTTGATGCTGCGCATCAACGCTGCGTGATAGCTTGCGACGAGCGGTGCCCCCTGGCCGCCGGCGCGGACATCGGCCGTGCGGAAATCATAGACGACATCGATGCCGAGTTGCCCGGCCATCAGGGCGCCGTCGCCGAGCTGGCGGGTATCGCCCTTGCGCTCCTGGGTCGGGGCGCGATGCAGCACGGTCTGGCCGTGGAAGCCGATCGCCGCGACCTCGCGCGCGGCGATGCCCTCGGCAGCGAGGAATTCGGCGACGGCCTCGCCTTGTGCCAGCGTCAGGGCGCGCTCGGCATCAGCGAAGATCGCCGGCTCCGGTCCTTCGAAGCGCCAGCCGAGCGCGGCCTGAACCGCTTCCGCCAGCAGGTCGCGAACCTCCTGACGATAGGGCGCGAGCCGCCAGGGGCCGAATTCGGCGACCGTCATGCCGTCCGCGCGGATGGCGGCGATGTCGATATTGCCGTCGAGGACCGTTCCGGTCATCAGGCCGATCGCCCAGGCTGGCTGCATCGATGCTTCCCGCGAAATGGCGAAAGGGCGAATTGTCAGGCGAAGGTGCGCCTCAGCAGGCCCGCAGCGCCGCGTCGAACGCGTCCTGCAGCATCTGCCGGCATTGCCGCGCCTGCTCGCGGCTGGGCTCGTGCAGGATGTGAGGGGTGATGTCGGCGAGGTCGCGCAAGGCGAAATCGATCGCAGACATCAGATCGAGCGCATCGCCGTCATGCTCGGCGGCCGGCGGCTTCAAACGGAACTGCAAAACCTGACCCATCAGGACCTGACCCATTACGCGTCTCACGAGACTAGGAAGGCGAATCGTTCTCCCGAGTCTCGCGCGCAATCGGTCAGGAACCGGTTAACGTGGCGGCAGCCTCACTTCTTCTCGATGTTCCAGAACAGCATGACCGGCGCCGCCAGCACGCCCGAGACGCTGGCCCGCCTGGCATAGGGCTGGTCGAACTGGCCGAGCACGCGATAGGGCTGCATCTCGGCGAGCCGCTTGTGCAGGGCTTCGACCGCCGCCTTGCGCGCGGCGTCGTCGGGCGCATCGACCACGGCGCCGCGCAGCTTCTCCGCCTCGGCGTCGCAGGGCCAGCCGGCCCAGGCCTTCTCGCAGGCCATGTTGGTGCCGATATTGGTCATCGGCGACTGCATGGTCGCGCCCGAGGCATAGGTGACGAACAGGTTCCAGCCGCCCTGGTCCGGCGGGCTCTTGTTCTGCTGGCGCGTCGTGACAGTACCCCAGTCCGAGAACTGGACGTCGACATTGACGCCAGCCTTCTTCAGCTGGGAGGCGGCGACCTCGGCCATCCGGCCGATCGCGGCGATGTCGTTGCTGGTGGTCAGGACGAGCTTCTCGCCCTTGTAGCCGGCTTCCGCCAGAAGCTGCTTCGCCTTCTCCAGATCGGGCTTGGCATAAGCTTCCGTGCCGGCCTGCGTGCCGTTCGGCCCGCCGCAGATGAAATAGGCGGCGCAGCGCTTCCACCATTCCTCGTCGCCGAAGCCGCCGGCCAAAAACTCGGCCTGATCGGTGGCATAGGCCAAGGCGAGCCGCGCCTTGGGATTGTCGAAGGGCGGATGCAGGCTGTTCGGCCGCAGCATCACCTGGTTGGCGAGGTTGGAATAGCGTTCGACCTTGACGTCCTTGGCCGCTGCGACCACCGGGATCAGGTCCTGGCTCGGCTGCTCCCAGATATCGATCTCGCCGGTCTGCAGGGCTGCAGCCGCCGTCGCCGCGTCGGGCATGATCAGCCACTCGACCCGGTCGATCTTGACGATCCGCCCGCCGGCGAGCCCATCCGCAGGCTCAGCGCGCGGCACATAATCAGGGTTCTTGTCGTAAACGACCTTGGCGCCGCTGCGCCATTCCGCCCGGTTGAACTTGAACGGGCCGGAGCCGATCGCCTCGGTGACCGGCTTCATCGGGTCGGTCGCGGCATCGGCCTCGCGCATGATCACCGGGATCTGGCCGACGGCCGAGCCGAGCGCGAACGGCACCAACGCCATCGGCCTCTTCAGCTTGAGCACGAAGGTCCGCTCGTCCTTCGCCTCCATGCCTTCCGTGTACTCGCCGAGCTTGCCGCCGATGGTGTCGCGCTTCATCCAGCGCGTCAGCGAGGCGATGACGTCGCGCGTCGTCACCGGCTGGCCGTCATGGAATTTGAGGCCTGGGCGGAGCGTGAAGGTCCAGGAGAGCTTGTCGTCCGCGGTCGAGAAGCTCTCGACCATTTGCGGCCTGGGCTGAAGATTGGCGTCCCAGGCGAACAGCGTCTCGTAGATCATCAGCCCGTGCATGCGGGTGATGACGATCGAGGCGGCGACCGGATCGAGCGTCTTGAGATCGGCATGCGGCGCGACGCGCAGCACATTCTTCGGCGCGGGCTGAGCCTGTGCGCCGGCCGCGAGCAGCAGCGCGGTCGTGCCGATGAGTGTCGCGGCAAGACGAGAACGGGTCATGATTGGCCTCCCTCGATGCGGTGGAAATGCATGATGCGCGAACGATGGCCGGCGAGGCGCAAGCTTCCATCCGGTTGCAGCCAGAGGCAAGGCCGGTGCCGCCACGGGCCGTGAGCGAGATCGGCGAGCGCCCGTCCGCCGGGCAGCGGCGTCAGCCGGGTTTCGCGGCCGATCGCGCCGGCCCAGGGCCAGGTTGCCGTACCGTCAGCGCGGATCGTGATCTCGACGCCGAGCCGGGCATCGCGCCAGCGCCCGACGAGGCGTTCATCGAGCGCGGTCTCGGCCGGCACGGGCAGCAGCCGGCGTGATACGCCACCAATCCTGCCTGTCAGCGCGCCGTCGGTTTCTTCTTTCAGCCTGACATCGAGATAAGCCGGCACGCTGCGCATCCCGCCTTCATTGTCCGAGACGAGCTTCTCATAGCCGCCCATGAAGCTGATCGCGCCGCCGGCGAATTCGGCCCAGAACGGCCCGTCGTCTGTCGCGTAGAGCCCGCTCGGCGCGTTCTCCGGCTCACCCGGCAAGGCTTCGCCGGTGAGCGCCGCCAGCACGCGCAGCGCCGGCCAGAGCGCATCCTCCTCGCGATTGGTCAGCACGACGACGCCGACGCCCAGCTCCGGCGCCATCAGCATGTGGTTGCGATAACCGGTGAGCGACCCGCCATGGCCGACGATGCTAATACCGCCGAGCCGGCTCGCGACCAGGCCGAGCCGGTAGCCGCTCTGGCTGCCATCGGCGAACTGGCGCGGCGCGGCGAGCCGGTCGAGCAGCCCGGCATACGGCTCGCGCCCGGCCATCAGCCCCGCCGCCCAGCGCGCCAGCCCGGCCGCGCTGCCGGCCATGCCGCCCGAAGCTGAGAAATTGAAGCCATAGAAGCCGCGCCGCCAGCCCTGCCCGTCATGCCAGTAGCCGGTGGCGAGGCCGGGAACGACCTCGCTCTCGTCCGAGACGAAGCGGATCGGCAGCGCGGCCGGTGCCATCAGCTCTTCGACCAGTTGCGCAGCGATCTTGCCGGTCCGGCGCTCGAGGATCGCCTGAGCCAGGCGCCAGCCGGTGTTGGAATACGCCATCTCGCTGCCGGGCCCGGCATTGAGGCCGGGCAGGCGGCAGGCGGCGGAGAAGATCTCGCCAGCGGAAAGGCTCGCGGTGAACGGCGTGCCCTGCTGCCAGAGCGCCTCCATCATGTCCGGCAGCGCGCCGGTCATGTCGAGCGCCCGGCCAAGCGGCACGGCGCCCAGCGCCTCCGGCAGCTCGGGGATGAAGCTGCCAAGCGTTGCGTCAAGTGGCACGCTTTCGCGCAGCAGCAGCGCGGCGCAGATATGCTTGCTGATCGAGGCCAGTCGATTCTGCGTGTCGGGGGTGAAGGGCAGGCGGTGCTCGATCACGGCAAAGCCGCCGCTGGCGCTCTCGCGCACGCCGTCGCGGTCGAACAGCACGATGGCGCCACCGGGTCCGCCTTGCCGCGTCCATGGCTCGGCGATCGCCTGTGCCTCGCCGCGTCCCTTCGTCCAGTCGACCATGCGCTGTCCTGCTCCGCCGTTCCGTCCCGGTTGGAACTGTCGCGGATGAGAGGGCGATCAGGCAATCCTCTCAGCCATGCGCTGACGTTCAACCCCTATCGTCATGAAAGCGGCACATTCGCTGGACGATCCTGCCACGCGCGCGGCGGCGCGCTGGACCGGAGCCCGGCGCTGTCGGAGACTGCGGATTTGATGAAGCGATATTGAGGAGGCGGATTGGGATGAAACGTGCGTTTATTGTGGCCGGGGCGATTGGTCTTACCGGTATCGTGACAGGTTGCTCGCAGCCGCAGCGCTTTGGCGCCCCGCCTCCCGGCCTGGCGCCCAGCCCCGCGCCCGGCACCACCGTAATGACCAAGCGCATCGTCAGCGACGGCGCTGGTGGCCTGCAACTGCCTGATGGAACGCGCGTCCAGACCGACCAGAGCGGCGGCTTTTCCCTGCCCAACGGCGCCTATGTCCGCCGCGATCGCTCCGGCGCGCTCAACCTGCCCAACGGCGCGCGCTGCGTGCCCGACAACCAGGGCGGCTACGTCTGCCCGTAAGACGCGGCAGGCTCAGTTTGTCTCAGAGACGCGGTTGAAAAAATCGGGCGTGCCCATCTGGCCGCCCTTCAGCACGATGTCGAGGCCATCGAGCCGGGGATCATCGCTATGGCCGCGGCAGAGCGGCGCGCCCGGCGTGCAGGACGAGCGATAGGACAGGCCCCAGAGATCGAGCGAGCGGATCGCGAGCGTCGAGGTGTCGCCGCCGGCGACGACCAGCCGTTTGATCCGCGCGTCGCTCATGATCGCTTGCAGCAGCGCTCCGGTCGCGGCCGCGACCTTGCCGGTCTCGGCCGGTACGCCGGCCGGCTTGTCGGTGATCAGCATGACGTTGCGCTGCGTCAGGCAAGCGATCGTCTCGGCGCGCAGATCATCTAGATAAACGGGCTCGCCGGTCAGTCGCGCCGGATCGATCGCGATCCGCTCATAGCCTTGGGCGAGCTCGACCTGGGCGCGGGTCACGGGCGACAAGCTGCCGACCAGAGCGAGTAGATTGCCACGGGAAGCCGAGCGAGCGAGCTTTGGCATCTCGGCCTTGGGCGTCTGCGGGAAGCCGGCAATCGCCTGTGCCACCGAGCTGGCGCCGATTGCAAGCATCGGCCCCGCACTCATGCGCTCGCGCAGCAGGGCGCCGATCGCGGCGAGATCGGACGGGCGCGAGACGTCGAAGAGCACGGCTTCGGGTTGCGACACCAGCGCGGTATCGAGAGCTGAAGCAGCCTCTTCGCCTTCGTGGCTGCGATAGTCGACAAGCGCGACGCGCTCCAACCCCTGCGCGGCGAGATGCCGGCGCAGATCGGACTCGCCCATCGGCGTCACCGGATGGACGCTCATCGTCGGGTGGCGGTCGATGCGGTGGACGCTGCCGCCCGCTCCCGCCGCGGCGAAGAGATTTCCGAACAGGCAGTAGCGCCCGAGATTGGGCTGGCCGCCGATCACCGGCAGCAACGGATTCGGGAAATGCGGCCGCAAGGCGCGCGCCGCCGCGCCGAGGCTGCCGACCTCGGGCGCGCTGTCGAAGGTCGAGCAGCACTTGTAGTGTAGAAAGCTCACGCCGAGCGCAGCGAAGAAGCGTCCGGCCTGGTCCAATTCCTGCGCCATCGCCTCCGGCGCCATCGCCCGCGTCGCGCCGGCGATGCCGACCGCGTCGAGCGGGCCGGCGCTGGCGAGCTGTGCCGGCGTCGGGATGCGCAGGAAGAGCAGGGCGCGCTGTCCGGCCTCCGCCAATGTCGCGAGCGTGTCGGTGGCGCCGGTGAAGTCGTCGCCATACCAGCCGTAGCGGGGAGCCTCGCCAGCCATGCTCAGCCGGCGCCCTTGCCAAAGAAGGCGAGCGCCTGTGCGAGCTCGCTATGTCCCTTCGCTGCATCGCTAAGCGGCACGCCGGCCGCGACCGCCTCCCAGGCCTGGCGGATGCTGGTCACACCGGCTGCCGGTCCGCCGGGATGGGCGAGGATGCCGCCGCCCGCCATGAACAGCAGGTCGTCATGGCCGATCGCATCCCAGGTCGGCTGCGCCGTGCCCGCCCATTGCCCGGAGGAGAAGGCCGGCAGGACGCGGTCGTCGATGCCGTCCGTCAGCGGCGTCACGCAATCCCTGGCCGCGGTCACCACCTCCTCGTCTTCCTGCGCGAACTTGCCCTGCAATCCGTGGACATGCATGTGGTCGACGCCGGCGAGCCGCCACAGGGTCTGGTAGGCCTGGAAGCCGATGCCGAGCAGCGGATGGCGCGAGAGCGCGCCAAAGCCGTTGCGATGGCCGTGCAGGGCAAGGCTGGTCGAGCGACGCAGCGTCTCGACCGCCGAAAAGCCGCACCAGTTCAGGCTGACCATGACGCAGGTGCCGCCCTCGCGTTCGACCAGCTCGGCATGCCGGCGCATCTGGTCGGTCTCGGCGGTGATGTTGAAGGCTACCATCACCGCCTTCCCGGTGCGGTCCTGATGGCGGCGGACCGCGGCCATCACCGCCGGCACGCGCTGGGCCAGCGGCGCATGCACGGGATCAGCCGAGATCTCATCGTCCTTGATGAAGTCGAGCCCGGCGGCGCAGAGCCGCCCGACGAGCTCGGCGGTCTCGAAGGGACGCAGGCCGACATTGGGCTTGATGATCGAGCCGATCATCGGGCCATCCATGACGCCGGTCGCCCGGCGCGTGCCGGCGATGCCACGCGCCGGCAGCGGGAAGAGGCGGCGATAGGCGGCTGGGAGCGCCATGCTCTCGAGCCGGAGCCCGGTGACCTCGCCGAGATCGAACAGGTTGCCCGCAACGATCGAGGCCAGCGTCGGCAGATTGGCGCCGACATTGTCGACCGGGAAGGAGAGCGTGACGCGGGCGCGCCGCCACGGGCCCTCGACGCCTTTCCGCGCCAGCCAGGCATTGGGCAGGCTCGGTTCGGCAGCGCTATCGAGGTCCTCGACCGAGATGACGACGGCGCGAGTGCGGTCGCGCAGTTCGTCGGTCTCGCCGGCGACGCGGGTGAAGGTGCCGCTCGACTGCTCGCCGGCCATGATTTCCGCGACCTTGCGCGGATCGAGCGGCGTCTCGATCGAATAGGTGGCCGTGAAACGGTCGGCAGCGGACATGTCGCGATACTCGCCATGGCGGTCGTTCCGGGCAAGCCGCCTTTGGCGGCGCCGATCCGGGACCCATGCCTGAGCATCTGTCGGTGAGGCGCAGGCATGGGTCCCGGGTCTCCCTGCAGTCGCCCGGGACGACCGCAGAGCCTAGGCGAGAGCGTCAGAGCTTGCTGAGATCGGGGAACGGCCGCACCGGGTCCTCGCCGTCCCAGTTCTCGGCCGCCTCGCGGATCAGGCGAAACATCTCGCCCTTGGGACCGGCGACCTCGGAGAGCTCGATCACCGTGCCGGGATGATAATGCGTGTCGAAATAGATGAAGCGGCCGCGCTCGCCGACTTCGCCGGACATCACCGGCTTGAAGCCTTCCGCCAGCAGCCGCTCCAGGTCGGCATCGTAGTCCGAGGTCCAGTAGGCGACATGCTGCAGGCCGCTATGGCCGGCATCGGTGAAGTCCTTGTACATCGAGGGCACGGCGTTGCGGCACTGGATCAATTCGATCTGCAACGGGCCGGAATTGGCGAGCGCCACCGAGTTGTGCGGCTCGTAAGATTCGCCCTTGTAGCGGTAGTTCCTGATCGGCACCTTTGGATTGTAGAAGAACGGCCCGACGCCGAGCACCCGGCTCCAATAGTCCATTGCCGCCTCGATATCGGGGACGACATAGCCGGCCTGACGGATCTGGCCAAAATGACGGCTCATGGGCGCTTTCCTGCGGGATCTCTAGTTTAGCTCAGGCGAGCTTGCCGACCGCTCCTTCGAGCAGGCCCCAGGCCTCGGCGCCGAAGCGTTCCTGCCATTCCTTGTAGAAGCCGCCGTCGCGCAGCTTGGCCCGGAAGCTGTCGGGGTTGGTCTTGTTGAAGGCGAGCCCCTTGGATTGCAGATCGGCCTGCACGGTTTCGTTGAGGCTCTTGATGTCGCCGCGCTGGGCGACGCCGGCATCGTTGATCGCGGACGCCACGATCTTCTGGATATCCGGCGGCAGGCCGCGCCAGGCGCGGCCGTTGGCGATGAACCAGAAGCCGTCCCAGATATGGTTCGAGACTGCGCAGCTCTTCTGGACCTCGTAGAGCTTGGCGACCTGGATGATCGGCAGCGGGTTCTCCTGTGCATCGACGACTTTGGTCTGCAGCGCCGAATAGACCTCGGAGAACTGCAGGCTGGCCGGGGCGGCACCAAGCGCCTTGAACATCGAGATCGACAGCGGCGAGACCGGCACGCGGATCTTGAGCGAGGCCATGTCGGCCGCCTGCTCGATCGCCTTGCCCGAGGTGGTCATCTGGCGGAAGCCGTTGTCCCACATCTTCTCGAAGGCGTAGAGATTGGCCTTCTCGATGGCGGCGCGGACATGCGCGCCGACCGGCCCGTCCATCGCCTTCCAGACCTGTTCGTAATCGGCGAAGGCGAAGCCGACCGCATTGATCGCCGCGACCGGCACCAAGGTCGCGATCACCAGCGCCGACGGGGTGAAGAAGGTGATGCCGCCATTGCGCACCTGGCTCAGCATGTCGGTGTCGCCGCCGAGCTGGTTGTTCGGGAAGATCTTGATCTCGACCCGCCCGTTGGTCTCCTTGGCGACGCGCTCGGCCGCCTGCTGGGCGCGGATGTTGAGCGGGTGGGTGAGCGGCAGGTTGTTGCCGTATTTCAGCTCGATCTCGGCGGCGCGCGCGATCATCGGCATGCCGATCAGCGATGCGGCGGGGGCGACGGCGAGGCCCTTGATGAGCGTGCGGCGGCTCGGTCCGGTCATGATGTCCCTCCCTGGCGGACGTGATGCGATTTGATCGCTCTTGAGTGCTTGACGCTCAGCATAGAAATCGCATCTGATGGTCTTCAAGCTCATTTTCTGATGGTTTTTGATTGAATGAATGCTCCGATCCGCAATCCTGACGAGGAGACCGCGCTACCGCGCCGCCGCCAGATGGCACGGGTCGAGGATGTCGCGCGCCTCGCCGGCGTCTCGACCGCGACGGTCGACCGGGTGCTGAACCAGCGCCCCGGCGTCAGGCTGGCCACGGTGCAGCGTGTGCTCAAGGCGGCGGGCGAACTCGGCTATGTCATGGAGGGCGCGCTGCCGGCGAGTGCGCTCAGACCCCTGCGGCTTGGCTTCCTGCTGCCGGCCGGCAACAACCGCTTCCTCGGCATGCTCGGCCGGCTGATCGCCGGGTCGCAGGATCAGCTCGCCTCCTTCAACATGCGCGCCAGGGTCGAGCATATCGAGAGCTTCAAGCCGGAGCTGCTTGCCCATGAGCTCCGGCGGATCGGCCGCGAAGTCGACGGCGTCGCCTTCATGGCATTGGAGCATCCGACCGTGCGCGAGGCGGTCGACGCCCTCGCCGAGCGCGGCGTGCCGAGCGTGACCCTGATCTCCGACATCGCCAACACCGCCCGCGCCGCCTATGTCGGGCTCGACAACCGCGCCGCCGGACGCACCGCCGGACAGCTCATCGCCCGCTTCGTCGGGCCGCGCCGGGCCAAGGTGGCGATGATCGCCGGCAGCCTGAGCTATCGCGCCCATGAGGAGCGCGAGATGGGCTTCCTGCACCTGTTCGAGGAGCTCTACCCGGATATCGAGGTGGTCGGCCTGCGCGAAGGCCATGACGACGAGGCCAAGAACTACCGGCAGACCAAGACCCTGCTCGGCCAGCATCCGGACCTCGCCGGCATCTACAATATCGGCGGCGGCCCGGAGGGCATCGCCCGGGCGCTGAAGGAGGCCGGGCGGCAGGATGTCGTCTTCGTCGGCCATGGTTTGACGCCGGAGACGCGCGGCCTCCTCGTCGACGGCACCATGGACGCGGTGATCAACCAGCAGCCGCTGGCGACGCTGATGAGCTGCGTTGCGATCTTCGCCAATCTGCGTGCCGGACGGCCGGCGACGGAGGGCACAGCCCGGCCCAGTATCGAGATCGTCCTGCGCGAGAACCTGCCCTGAGGGGCGGCGATGGCCGCGCTTCAGCCCTGCGCCACAGTTGCCCTCTTCACGATCCCGGCCAACTCCGGCGCTGGGTCGAGCGTACCGAAAACATAGCCCCAGTCGGCATCGAGCCGCGAGCGGCAGAAGGCCTCGAACACGGCCTCGTCGGCATGCTTCTTCAGCTCCGACGCCTGCAGCGCATAGGCCATCAGATTGGCGAGCCGGCGGCCATGGCCGTCATCGTTGCGTGGCTTCGCGGCCTCGTCTCCGAGCCGGTCGAGCCAGCGGTCGAGGGCGCGGTTGGCGCCGCGCGCCTGATCGACCTCGGTCATGAAGGCTTCCTTGGTGCGCGGCTCGCGGTTGAAGGCGCGCAGCACGTCCATGCACATCATGTTCGAGGTGCCCTCCCAGATCGCATTGAGCGGCGCCTCGCGATAGAGCCGCGCCATCGGGTTCTCCTCGATGAAGCCGTTGCCGCCATGGCATTCCAGGGCCTCGACGACGAAGGCGGCGGCACGCTTGCAGTTCCAGAACTTCGCCAGCGGGGTGGTGACGCGGGCGAGGTGACGATCCTGCTCTGATGTCTCCATCGCATCGGTCGCGGCGGCGACGCGAAAGGCCATCAGCGTCGAGGCTTCGGAGTCGATGGCGAGATCGGCGAGGATATTGGTCATCATCGGCTGCTCGGCGAGCGAGGAACCGAAGCCGCGGCGCGACTGGGTGTGGTTCAATGCCAGCGTCAGCGCCTGCCGCATCAGCCCGGCCGAGCCGACGGCGAAGTCGAGCCGGGTGAGATGGGCGTGGCTGAGGATTTCCTTGATGCCGGCGCCCTCCTCGCCGACGAGCCAGCCCAGGCAGTCGCGGAACTCGACCTCGGAGGAGGCGTTCGAACGGTTGCCGGCCTTGTCCTTGAGGCGCTGGATCTGCAGGCGATTGCGGCTGCCATCGGGCAGGAAGCCCGGGCAGAACAGGCAGGAAACGCCACTCTCCGTCTGCGCCAGGGTGAAGAACCCATCCGATTGCGGCACTGAGAAGAACCATTTGTGCCCGGTGATCAGATAGACGCGGCCCTCCGGCGTATCCTCGAGGAACCGTGCCGTCGTCTGGGTCTGGCGCAGGTCGGACCCGCCCTGCTTCTCGGTCATCGCATAGCCGATGCTGGCTCCCGTCTTCTGCGCCACCGGCAGCGGGCGCTTGTCGTAGCGGCCCGAGGTGATCTTCTCTCGCCAGAGTGCGAACTCCGGCTGGGCGAGGCCGGGGAAAGCGGCATAGGTCATCCCGGTCGGGCAGCCCGTCCCGTGCTCGACCTGGTTCCAGAGATAGGACAGCACGGCGCGGGCGAAATGGCCGTTGGGCTTGCTCGTGGTCCAGGCGAGAGAGGGGACTTCATGGGCGAAGGCGAGGCGCATCAGCTCGTGCCAGGCCGGATGGAATTCGATCCAGTCGATGCGATTGCCGTAGCGGTCGTGGGTCCGCAGTTCCGGCCCGTGCCGGTTGGCGAGACGGGCAAGGTCCTGCACCTCGGCATCGCCGGCCTGAGCGCCGAGCGCCGCCGCCTTCTCCGCGACCCAGGGCGCACCGCGCGTGACGATGCCCTGCAGCACCGCATCGCCGGAGAAGGCGTTCCAGCCGGTCGCCGGACGGGCCTGGTTGAGGACCTGATGGGTGGCGTGACCGTGCATGGTCATTCCGCCGCCTCCTGCGTCGTGATGCGCTCAGGCACCTCGCAGCCGGTGGCGCAGCAGCGGCCGGGCTGCTTCGACACCCGCGAGCCGTCGGCGAGCACGCCGCGGTCGAGCAGGCTCTCGACCAGCGCGACCTTCTGCATCACCGGGTAGTTCCGCCAGATCTCGCGCTTCATCGCTTCCGGCGAGCCGCCGCCATGCAGCGAGATCACCGAATACCAGCCCGCCTCCTTGGACACAGTGAGATCCTCGATGAAGCGGGCGACCTCGGCGCGCTGCTCATAGGGGATGTCCGGCCGCCCGGTGAGCACGGCCGCGAGCGACGCGGCGGTTTCTGGGTTGTGGTCCTCATCCGGGCCGGGCAGCGCCACGATCAAGCCTCCCGAGACGTAGTGAGCGATCTTGTGCATGTCGTAGATCTTGGTAGCGAGCAGCAGCTTGCCGATATTGGCAAAAACTGCGTCGGGCATCGCCACGCCCGAAGCGTCCTTGCTGCAATAGACCGAGGCTGCGACACCGCAGGCGAAGAAACTCTCAGTGATGGTGATCAGCTCGACCAGTTGCTCGCGGACATGGGAATGCCTGTCGGCATCGAGCCCGTTGGCGTGGGTCATCAGCGCACCGGCGCCGATCAGCAGGTCGCCGAAACCGGCCCTTGCGGCGATGCAGCTATGGCGGTGATGGGTGGCGTAGCTGGTGGTGAGGTAGCCGGCCTCCTCGGTCTCGCCGGCCATGAACACGCGGTCCCAGGGCACGAAGACGTCGTCGAACATCACCGCGCCGGTCGACTGGCCGTATTTCGCAGAGAACTTCGCGGCGGGATCACCCGGCCGCCCGGCCGGACGCGCGACGATGGTAATGCCCTCGGCATCGCAGGGCACGGCGCAGCAGAGGGCGAAATCCTCGTCGCCCTTGGCATGTGTGCGGCAGGGCATCACCAGGAATTCGTGGACGTAAGGAGCGCCCGTGACGATCGCCTTGGTGCCGCGGATGACGATGCCGTCCGGCCGGCGCTCCTTGATGTGAACATAGGAATCGCGATTGGCTTGCAGGCCCGGCCGCAGCGAGCGGTCGCCCTTGGCGTCGGTCATGGCGACGCCGCAGGTCAGGTCTTCGTCCTGGATGCGGTGCAGATAGGCGAGGAAGCGCTGGTGATAATCGGTTCCGTAGGTGGCGTCGGCCCGTACCGTCGCCTGCAGGATGCCGTTGAAGGCGTCATGGGTCAGGTAGCGCTGGGCGCAGCCGGAAATCTTGCAGACGAGGCGGACCGCTTCGAGCTTGGCGAGCAGGTCGCTCGAGGAGGCGTCGATATGGAGCATGCGGTTGACGGTCTTGCCGGAGGAGCCCTGCACCGCCGTCATGATCGCCCGATAGGTGTCGTCATGCGCGAGGTCGTAGGTCACGCCGATGCCGTTGATGCCCGGCAGCAACAGCGCCTCGTCGGCGACGCTCTCGACGCGCTGCCCGCCGACGAAGACACGCGGCCGATAGGCGCGTAGCGATTCACGATAGCCGGCGGCGTCCATCAGCATGATAGCCTCCTCCCGAACGGTTGTTGCCACTAAAATTGAACGGCGTTAGATTTTCGTCAAGAGGGTTGGAGGCATTCCAGGGTGAGCGAACAGACCGCGGGCCGGAAGCGCGGCCGTTATGCCGCAACGGATGCAAAGCGTGAGGGCATCGTCGCGGCCGCGCGCGCCGTCTTCGAGCGCGAGGGGCTGGACGGCGCCTCGCTACGGGCGATCGCAGCCGAGGCCGGCTACACGCCGGCGGCGCTCTATTTCCATTTCGACTCGAAGGAGGCGCTCTATGCCGAGGTGCTCGGCCGCTCGATCGCCGCGCTGCGAGCAGCGGTCGATGGGGCAGTCGCCGCAGCGGGCCCGCCGGCGGAGCGCTTGTCAGCAGCTGCTCTCGCCTTCTTCGATTTCTACGCGGCAAACCCGCGCGATCTCGACCTCGGCTTCTATTTGTTCCGCGGCGGCATGCGCCCGCACGGTCTCGGCCGCGAGCGCGACAAGGCGCTGAACGAGGCGCTGGAGGCGACGCTAGCGCCGATCCGCGAGGCGGCGCTCGCGCTCGGCGCCGATGCCGAGCAGGCCGACTTGATCATGACCGACGCCTTCGCCCATGCTTCCGGCGTGCTGCTCCTGGCGCATACGCGGCGCATCCGCATGTTCGGCGCCTCGGCGCGCACGCTGATGGAGCGCCATGTCGAAACCGAGCTCGACCGGCTCCTGCGGAGATGACGCCTATGCCTCTGATGAACGCCAAGCGCTCTCGCCTCGTCATCATCGATTTCCAGGCGCGCCTGATGCCGGCGATCCATGATGGCCCGCGCCTCGTCGCCAATGCCGGCAGGCTCGTCGCGGCGGCGCAGCTCCTTGAGGTGCCGATGGTGGTGACCGAGCAGAATCCGGCCGGTCTCGGCCCGACGGTGCCGGAACTGGCCGAGGCCGCTCCCGCGATCGCAAAGATGAGCTTCGATGCCTGTGCCGCGCCGGCCTTTATCGAGGCCATCGCCGGCGATGACGATCTCGTCCTCTGCGGCTGCGAGGCGCATGTCTGTTTCGGCCAGACCACGCTCTCGCTGCTGGAGCATAAGCGCCGCGTCTTCGTGGTGCAGGACGCCGTCGGCTCGCGCGTGCCGGAGAGCAAGGGCGTAAGCTTACGCCGGCTTGCGCGAAACGGCGCCGAGGTCGTCACCACCGAAATGGTCCTGTTCGAGTGGCTGCGCACCGCCGAGCATCCGCAGTTCCGTGCCGCCCTGAAGCTGGTCAAGTGAGCCCGACTATGCCTGCGCCGGCCCTCTGGTATTTCGACGTCATCTCGCCTTTCGCGCATCTGGCACTGACGCGGCTGGGTGCGATCCGGGAGCAGCGGCCGGTCGTGCTGAAGCCGATCGTCTTCGGCGGGGTGCTCAAGGCCTGGGGTCAGCTCGGGCCGGCAGAGATCGCACCCAAGCGCGTCCACACCTACCGGCTCGCGACGCACAAGGCACAGGCGATGGGCGTGCCCTTCCGCTTCCCGCCGGCACATCCCTTCAACCCGCTTGCCATGCTGCGGCTGCTGACTGCCCTCAATGGCAACGAGGCAGCAGTAACCACCGCCTTCCGGCTGGTCTGGGGCGAAGGGCGCGACGCCAATGATCCCGCCGTGCTGCAGGAGGTTGCCGATACCGCCGGCCTTCCCGATGCGCTGGCGCTGATCGGCGAGCAGGAGGTCAAGGATCGACTGCGCCAAGCGACCGAGGAGGCCGTCGCCGCAGGGGTCTTCGGCGTGCCGAGCCTCGTCATTGACGGCGAGGTCTTCTGGGGCGTCGACGCCATGCCGATGGCGCTGGATTATCTCATTAACCCCGCGACGTTCCGCAGCGGCGAGATGGCACGCGTCTCGACCTTGCCCCAAGGCATCCAGCGGCAGCGCTGAAAGGAGAGAAGGGAACCGTCCGGCCACAGCCACAGTTTCACGATGTTGTCGGTTTACGCCTGCGCTGGACAGGCGGATCATTCGCCGGCCGACAACGAAAGGAGACGCCGATGTTGCGCCGTTCGTTCCTCAAATTCGGCCTTGCTGGCCTCGCCGCGCCGAATCTGATCCTGCGCAGCGCGCAGGCGACCGGTCAGACCCAGCCCGGCAACCCGTTCATCGTCACCTATTTCGAGGTGCCGGACATCAAGGGCTCGCGCGACGTCACCGATGCCGGCGACGGCACGATCTGGGTCTGCGGCCAACGCAACGGCGTACTCGGCCGCTTCGACCCGCGCACCAGCCAGACCAAGGTGATCCCGCTCGGCGACGGCGCCGCCCCGCATGGCGTGGTGCGCGGCCCGGATGGCGCGGCCTGGGTCACCGAAGGCGGCCAGAACGCCATCGCCCGTATCGACGACAAGACCCACAAGGTCGAGCTGTTCAAGCTGCCGGAAGGCCGCGAGCGCGCCAATCTCAACACGCCGGTCTTCGACAAGACCGGCATGCTCTGGTTCACCGGCCAGAACGGTATTATCGGCCGGCTCGACCCGAAATCGGGCAAGATGGAGATTTTCGACGCGCCGCGCGGCGCCGGCCCCTATGGCATGACGCGCACGCCATCAGGCGAGATCTGGTTCGCCTCGCTCGCCGGCAACTACATCGCCAGAATCAACACGCAGAGCGGCGCCTTCACCGTGGTCGACCCGCCGACCGAAGGGCAGGGCGCGCGCCGGGTCTGGTCGGATTCGAAGAACCGGATCTGGGTCAGCGAATGGAATTCAGGGCAGGTCTCGTCCTTCGACACCGAGAGCGGCAGCTGGAAGGGCTGGAAGCTGCCCGGCAATAAGCCGCGGACCTATTCGGTCTATGTCGATGACGCCGACAAGGTCTGGCTCACCGATTTCGCGCTCAATAGCATCGTCCGCTTCGATCCGCTGACAGAGGCGTTCGACAGCTTCCCGAGCGACAAACCCGGTGCCAATGTCCGGCAGATGGACGGGCGGACCGGCGAAGCCTGGGGCGGCGAGAGCGGCACCAACCGGCTGGTGCGCATCCAGACGGTGAAGCCGGCGTGAGGGCAGCCTCGGCTGCGCTCGTCGCGTTTGGGCTGATCGCCGGCGGTGCAGTGCAGGCGCAAGAGCCGGCTGGGGCCGCCGTCTTCAAGACCTGCCAGTCCTGCCACAGTCTCGATACCGCCAAGGCCGGCATGGCGGGGCCGCATCTTTCCGGGCTGAACGGACGGGTGTTCGGCTCGGCCGAAGGGTTCGACTATTCGCCGGCGTTCAAGGCGGCGAAGGCGCAAGGACTCTCGTGGGACCGCGAGCGGCTGCTCGGTTATCTCGCCGATCCCGACGCCGTCGTGCCCGGCGGCTGGATGAGCCCGCCCGCCGGCGTCAGCGCGGCGGACAGGGCGGCCGTGGCGGACTATCTGCTCGGTCAATAGAAGCCGCTCACAGCGGCTTCTTGATCCACTTGGCGATGACGCCGACGATGCCCTCGCGGAAGAGCAGCACGCAGATCACGAAGATGATGCCCTGCACCACCGTGACCCAGGCGCCGAGCGTCGCCAGGAAGTTCTGCATGGAGACGATGACGAGCGCGCCGACGATCGGGCCGAAGACGGTCCCGAGCCCGCCGACCAGCGTCATCAGCACGACCTCGCCTGACATCGACCAGTGCACGTCGGTGAGCGAGGCCAGCTGGAAGACGATCGCCTTGGTCGCGCCGGCGAGGCCGGCGAGCCCGGCCGAGAGCACGAAGACGGCGAGCTTGTACTGGCTGGCGCGGTAGCCAAGCGAGATGGCACGCGGCTCGTTGTCGCGTATCGCCTTGCAGACCTGGCCGAAGGGCGAGTGGATGATCCTGTAGATGAGCAGGAGGCCGCCCATGAAGACCGCGGCGACGAGCCAGTAGAGGGCGCGGTCGTCGGCGAGGCTGACCATACCGAGCAGTCTGCCACGAGGCACCGCCTGGATGCCGTCCTCGCCGCCGGTGAAGCGCGGCGTCTGCAGCGAGAAGAAGAACGCCATCTGCGCCAAGGCCAGGGTGATCATGGCGAAATAGATGCCCTGGCGGCGGATCGCGAGCGAACCGAAGGCGAGGCCGAGCAAGGCGGCGATGCCCGTACCGGCCAAGATCGCGAGTTCCGGCGTCAGACCCCAATGCTTGGCGGTGTAGGCGCTGACATAGCTCGCCATGCCGAAATAGGCGGCGT
The DNA here is from genome assembly GCF_042657265.1 of Allobosea eneae. Lineage (NCBI taxonomy): Bacteria > Pseudomonadati > Pseudomonadota > Alphaproteobacteria > Hyphomicrobiales > Alloboseaceae > Allobosea > Allobosea eneae. Next base: position 12,702 of record NZ_JBHSLW010000018.1, on the reverse strand, counting down.
GGCCGAAGGAGAGCAGGCCGCCATAGCCGAGCAGAAGGTTGAAGGCGAGCGCGAACAGCGCAAAGCACAGCACCTTCATGACGAAGACCGGGTAGGCGACGAAGGGCGCGATCACCAGGACGACGGCGATGCCGATCATCAGGTTGCGGTGCAGCCGGGCCGTGCTGTCATCGGTCTCGCCGATGGTGAGGCCGGCTGCGGGAGCGTCGGTGGAAGCGATGTCTGCCATCTCAATTCCTTACGCGGCGCGGCCGAACAGGCCGGCCGGCTTCACCAGAAGCACGATCGCCATGATGATGAAGATCACGGTCGCCGAGGCTTCCGGGTAGAACACCTTGGTCAGGCCCTCGATCAGGCCGAGCGAGAAGCCGGTGACGATCGCGCCCATGATCGAGCCCATGCCGCCAATGACGACGACGGCGAAGACGACGATGATCAGGTCGGCGCCCATGTTCGGGTTGACCGAATAGATTGGCGCCGCCAGCACACCGGCGAAGGCAGCGAGCGCGACGCCGAAACCGTAGGTCAACGTCACCAGCAGCGGCACGTTGATGCCGAAGGCCTGGGTCAGCGTCGGGTTCTCGGTCGCAGCGCGCAGGTAGGAGCCGAGCTTGGTCTTCTCGATCACGAACCAGGTGGCGAGGCAGACGATCAGCGAGGCGACCACGACCCAGCCGCGATAGGTCGGCAGGAACATGAAGCCGAGATTGGTGCCGCCGCGCAATTCAGCCGGAATCTGATAGGGCAGGCCTGAGGAGCCATAATTGTTGCGGAACAGGCCCTGGATGATCAGCGCCAGGCCGAAGGTCAGCAGCAGCCCGTAGAGATGGTCGACATGGGCGATGCGCTTCAACAGGAAGCGCTCGATCACCACGCCGGTTACGCCGACGGCGATCGGCGCCAGCAGCAGTGCCGCCCAATAGTTGATGCCGAGATAGTTCAGGCACATCCAGGCGACGAAGGCGCCCATCATGTACTGCGCGCCATGCGTGAAGTTGATGATGTTGAGCAGGCCGAAGATCACCGCCAGGCCGAGACTGAGGATCGCGTAGAACGAGCCGTTGATCAAGCCGAGCAGAAGCTGGCCGAACAGGGCTTGTGGAGGGACACCCAAGAGCTCGAACATGCGATCGACCGTTCTATGAAAGCTGGTCCGGGGCCGTCTGCGGCCCCGGAGCGACGCGTTGGAACAGGCTTAAGCCCATCACTTCTTGACGAGCGGGCACTCGCTCTCGGCGAGCGGCTTGAAGGCTTCGTCAGCCTTCAGCACTGCGACCTGCTTGTAGTAGTCCCAAGGGCCCTTCGATTCGGAGGGCTTCTTGACCTCGAACAGATACATGTCGTGCATCTTGCGGCCGTCGACGCGGACCGTGCCCTTGCCGAACAGCGGATCGTCGGTCGGCAATTCCTTCATCTTGGCCATGACGGTGGCCGAATCCTTGCTCTTGGCCGCCTCGACGGCCTTCAGATAGTGCAGCATGCCGGAATAGACGCCGGCCTGAACCATCGAGGGCTTCTTACCGCCATTGAGCTTGGCGAAGCGATCCGACCAGGTCCGGGTGCCGTCGTCCTTGTCCCAGTAGAACGACTCGGTCAGCACCAGTCCCTGCGCCGTCTGCAGGCCGAGCGCGTGCACATCGGTAGCGAAGACGAGCAGACCGGCGAGCTTCTGGCCGCCGGCGACGATGCCGAACTCACCCGCCTGCTTGATCGAGTTGATGGTGTCGCCGCCGGCATTGGCGAGCCCGATGACCTTGGCCTTCGAGGCCTGCGCCTGCAGCAGGAAGGACGAGAAGTCCGTTCCCGGGAACGGGGTGCGGACCGCGCCCAGCACCTTGCCGCCGGCCTTGGTGACGACGGCCGAGGTGTCGCGCTCGAGCGCATGGCCGAAGGCGTAGTCGGCGGTGAGGAAGAACCAGCTGTCGCCGCCGGCCTTGGTCATGGCGCCGCCGGTGCCCTGGGCCAGCGCGTAGGTGTCGTAGGTCCAGTGAACTGTGTTCGGCGAGCATGCCTTGCCGGTGAGGTCCGAGGAGGCCGCGCCGGAATTGATGTGAACCTTGTTTTTCTCGCGGGTGATCTGGTTGACCGCCAGCGCGACCGAGGAGGTCGGCACGTCGAGGATCAGGTCGACGCCGTCCTGATCATACCATTGCCGGGCGATGGTCGAGCCGACGTCCGGCTTGTTCTGGTGGTCGGCCGAGACGATCTCGACCTTGATGCCCTTCTCGGCCGCCTTGAAGTCCTCGACCGCTAGGCGCGCGGCGATCACAGAGCCCTCGCCCGAGAGGTCGGCATAGAGGCCGGAGCGATCGTTGAGTACGCCGGCCTTGATCGAGATCTGCTGCGCCAGCGCCGGCGAGGCCATCAGCGCGGCGAGCGCCGTGGCCGCGAGCAATGTCTTGAGCTGCATGTTCTTACCTCCCTGAGATGTCCGATGTCTGTGTGGTTCTTGTTGGACGCCCTGCGTCACACCCCGAGATAGGTGTGGAGCTTGTCGATATTGGCGTCGAGTTCGGCATTTTGGATCATGTCGACGACCTTGCCCTGCTCGACGACATAGTGACGGTCGGCGACGGTCTGGGCGAAGCGGAAGTTCTGCTCGACCAGGACGATGGTGAAGCCCTTCTGCTTGAGCATGCGGATGGTGGCGCCGATCTGGTCGATGATGACGGGCGCGAGGCCTTCGGTCGGCTCGTCGAGCAGGAGTAGGTTGGCGCCGGTGCGCAGGATGCGTCCGATCGCCAGCATCTGCTGCTCGCCGCCCGAAAGCTTGGTGCCCTGGCTGCGCAGCCGCTCCTTCAGGTTTGGGAAGAGCGTGAAGATCTGCTCGACCGGGAGGCCGCCCGGCTTCACCTGTGGCGGCAGCAGCAGATTCTCCTCGACCGAGAGGGTCGAGTAGATGCCGCGTTCCTCCGGCACATAGCCGATGCCGAGCCGGGCGATGGCGCGCGAGGGCAGCGAGATCGTCTCCTGGCCGGCGAAGGTGACCGAGCCCTTGCGCTTGCCGATCACGCCCATGATCGATTTCAGCGTCGTGGTCTTGCCAGCGCCGTTGCGGCCGAGCAGCGTCACCACCTCGCCTTCGCCGACATCGAGCTCGATGCCGTGAAGGACATGGCTCTCGCCATACCAGGCCTCGAGCCCGCGCACCGCGAGCAAGGGCTTGCCGCCGGCCACGGCCGGGCGCTCCAGCACCGCTTCAGTGGCCAGCGTTTCAGTGGCCATGGCCGACTCCCGATCCGATATAGGCTTCGACCACGCGCGGATCCTTCGAGACGGTGGCGTAGTCGCCCTCGGCGAGGACCTGACCGCGGGCGAGCACGGTGATGCGGTCGCAGAGCGAGGCGACGACCGAGAGATTGTGCTCGACCATCAGGATGGTGCGGTCCTTCGAGACCTTGCGGATCAGGGCCTCGATGCGCTCGATGTCCTCGCGGCCCATGCCGGCCATCGGCTCGTCGAGCAGCAGCATCTCGGGCTCGAGCGCCAGCGTGGTCGCGATCTCCAGCGCGCGCTTGCGGCCATAGGAGAGCTCGCCCGCCGGCAGCTCGGCGAAGGCCGAGAGGCCGACGGCGTCGACCAGACGCAGGGCCTCGGCATCGAGCGAGGACAGCACCTTCTCCGAGCGCCAGAAATCGAACGAGTCGCCACGCTTGCGTTGCAGCGCGACGCGGACATTGGTCTTGACCGAGAGCTGCGGGAACACCGCCGAGATCTGGAAGGAGCGCACGAGCCCAAGCCGGGCGATCTCGGCGGGCTTCTCGCGTGAGATATCGCGGCCGTTATAGACGATCTGCCCGCGCGTCGGCGGCAGGAACTTGGTCAACAGATTGAAACAGGTGGTCTTGCCTGCCCCGTTCGGGCCGATCAGCGCGTGGATCGACCCGCGTCTGACCTTCAGGTCGACGCCGTTGACGGCTGTGAAGCCGGCGAATTCTTTCGTGAGGCCTGAGGTCGATAGAATAATATCCTCAGACATCCGCCCTTAACCTTAGTCATTGCTGGACTGTTCGTTTCCCCGGGCGGCATGCTGCACCGCGCATAACGCCCATGTCAACGGCGCAGGTGTGCGCAAATGCCCATGCCGAGCCGCAAAGCGTCCGCCGCTAGACGAAAGGCTTATGACAGAAGGCGAATTCGCAGCCCTACCGGGCCTGCGGAGGGATGTCCTTCGCGACGGCCGCAGCGAAGACCGCGGCGATCTCGCGCAGCCGGATCAGATAGTCCTCGCAGGAGGGTTGCTCGCCATATTTGGCGCCGGCCGCGGCGCGCATCATCGTGGCGATCAGCGTCTCCAGCGGCAGGCCGCTGCGCGCGATGGCGATCTCGCCCGTCGCTGCGGCTTCCGCGAACAGCTGCCGGGCGAAGCTAACGAAGGTCGCCTCGAAAGCGGCAAGCTGGGCTCCCGCGATGGCGACCATCACCGCTTTCAGTTCGCCGAGATGCTCGCCGGCGCTGAAGGCGGCGAAGGCGGTGCCGTGATGAGCTTCCATCAGCGCAGCCAGCCGCTGCGCGAACGGGCCGGGCGTCGCCAGCGCCTCGCGGCAACGTGTCTCGACACGGCCGTCGAGGCTGGCGAGCATGGCTCGGAAGACGTCGTCCTTGCCTTTGAAATGGAGGTAGAGCGTGGCGCGGGCGACCCCGGCTTCGCGCGCGATGTCGTCCATCGAGGTGCGCTTATAGCCATAGCGGGCGAACAGGCGCAGCGCTGCCGCCGCGATCTGCTCGATGCGGCCCTTGCCGTCCTCGCCGGACGTTACGGAAGTTTCGCTGCGGTCGCTCATTTGCAGTCTTGACAGAATCCAAACTGTGCGCGACCATTCTAATTAGACGCAAAACGTCTAATTCGTCTAGTCGCGCGACCCGAGACGACGGACCACCGCCCGCCTTCTGATAGGTCAGAACGGGCCTTCGAGCGAGCCTCGATCCGGCAGCCCTGGTGTCGCGCTGTGTCATGCCCAGCGCCAGAGAGGCAGCCATGGCCCATACCATCACAGTCAACGGAACGCGCCAGAGCGTCGATGTCGATGACGACACGCCGCTGCTCTGGGTCCTGCGCGACAATCTCGGCTTGACCGGCACGAAGTTCGGCTGCGGCGTCGCACAATGCGGCGCCTGCACCGTCTACATGGACGGCCAACCGCTGCGGTCCTGCTCCATGCCGATCTCCGCTGTCGGCGAGGCGAAGATCACCACGATCGAGGCGCTCACCGGCAAGGAGGCGGACGCCGTTCAAGCGGCCTGGGTCAAGCACGACGTGCCGCAATGCGGCTACTGCCAGTCCGGCCAGGTGATGAGCGCGATCGCGCTGCTCAAGGAGATCCGCAAGCCGACCGATCGCGACATCGACCTCGCGATGAACGGCAATATCTGCCGCTGCGCCACTTACGTCCGCATCCGCGCCGCGATCCATGACGCCGCGCGCACGCTGGAGGGCTGACCCATGACCGCGCACGACATCTCCCTCTCGCGCCGCAACCTCCTCAAGAGCGCCGGCGCCCTCGTCATCGGCATGAGCCTGCCGCAGGCCGGCCGAGCGCAATCGGGCGCGGCGCAGGCCTTCCGGCCAGGCGGAAACGCGACCTTCGCGCCGAACGCCTTCATCAGGATCGCGCAGGACGACACCGTCACGGTGCTCGTCAAGCATATCGAGTTCGGCCAGGGGCCCTTCACCGGGCTGGCCACGCTCGCGGCCGAGGAGCTCGACGCCGACTGGAGCCAGATGCGCGCCGAGCACGCCCCCGCCGACGTCAAGCTCTATGCCAATCTCGCCTTCGGCGTGCAGGGCACCGGCGGCTCGACAGCGATTGCCAATTCCTACGAGCAGATGCGCAAGGCCGGCGCCACCGCGCGCGCCATGCTGGTGCAGGCGGCCGCCGAGTCCTGGAAGGTTCCTGCGGCCGAGATCAGCGTCGAGAAGGGCGTCCTGAAGCATTCGTCCGGCAAGCAGGGCCGCTTCGGTGAGTTCGCCGAGGCCGCCTCCAAGCTGCAGGCCCCGGCCGAGGTCAAGCTCAAGGACCCTGCCCAGTTCAAACTGATCGGCAAGGACGGCGTGACCCCCCGCCTCGACAGCCAGGGCAAGTCGACCGGAAAGACCCAGTTCACCATCGACATCCGCACGCCCGAGATGCTGACGGTCGTCGTCGCCCGGCCGCCGCGCTTCGGCGGCAAGGTGGCCTCCTTCGATGCGACCGAGGCGAAGAAGATCAAGGGGGTGGTGGACGTCCTGCAGATCGGCTCGGGCGTCGCCGTCTACGGCACCGGCATGTGGCCGGCGCTGAAGGGTCGCGAAGCGCTCAAGGTGACCTGGGACGAGAGCGGCGCTGAGCAGCGCGGCAGCCGCGAGCTGATCGCCGAATATCGCAAGCTCGCGCGAACGCAAGGCACGCTCGCCGGCAAGCATGGCGATGCCGACGCTGTGCTCGCCAAGGCCGATAAAGTGATCGAGGCGGAATACGTCTTCCCCTATCTGGCGCATGCGCCGATGGAGCCGCTCGACGGCTATCTCGAATGGAATGCGCAGGGCGCGCTGGCGCGCTTCGGCAGCCAGTTCCAGACCACGGAGCACCAGACCATCGCCACCATCCTTGAGCTGCCACCCGAGAAGGTGCAGCTTGAGACCATGCTGGCTGGCGGCAGTTTCGGCCGGCGTGCGCAGGTGAGCCAGCATCTGGCGGCGGAACTCGCCATGGTCGGCAAGGCGATCGGCCCGAACCGGCCGGTCAAGCTGGTCTGGACCCGCGAGGACGACCTCGCCGGCGGCTATTACCGGCCGCTCTTCCTGCATCGCATGCGTGGCGCGGTGAAGGATGGCAAGATCACGGCCTGGAGCAACAGCATCGTCGGCCAGTCCTTCTTCTTGGGCACGCCGTTCGAGGCGATGACGGTGAAGGACGGCATCGACGCCACCATGGTCGAGGGGGCGAACGAGCTGCCCTATGAGATCGCCGATTTCCGCTGTGAGGTCCATGCGCCGAAGGTCGGCGTGCCGACTTTGTGGTGGCGTTCGGTCGGTCACACCCATACCGGCTACGCGGTCGAGTGCTTCATCGACCAGTTGCTGCAGGCGGCGGGCCAGGACCCGGTCGCCGGGCGGCTCGCCCTGATGGGCAAGGAGCCGCGTCTGGCAAACGTGCTCAAGGCCGTCGCGGACCTCGCCAAATGGACCGGCCCCGGCCCGGTCGACGGCCGCGCCCGCGGCGTCGGTGTGGTCGAGAGCTTCGGATCGTATGTGGCGCAGATCGCCGAGGTCTCGCTCGGCGAGGGCGGCGAGCCGAAGGTGCACAAGGTCTGGTGCGCGATTGACTGCGGCGTCGCGGTCAATCCCGACATCATCCGCGCCCAGATCGAAGGCGGCATCGGCTTCGGCCTTGGCCATGCCCTCTATGGCGAGCTGACGCTCGATGCAGGCAAGCCGGTCCAGACCAATTTTGACAGCTACCGCTCGCTGCGTATCCATGAGATGCCGGCGGTCGAGGTCAGGATCGTGCCGTCGACCGAGAAGCCGACCGGTGTCGGCGAGCCCGGCGTACCCCCGATCGGACCGGCGGTCGCGAATGCGCTGGCGCGGCTCGGCCAGCCGCGGCCGCTATCCCTGCCGATGGTCGGAGGGACGGTCTGATGCGGTCGCTCACTCTCGCTTCGGTCGTTGCGACCGTCACCTTGCTGCTCGGCAGCGCCCTGACGCTGGCGCAGACCGCGCCGGCGCCGGGCGGCGCGACACTACGCCCGGCGGCGAGCTTCGCCGGTATCGCCAATCAGCGCGACCGCTCGGTCGCACTGTTCACCGAAATGGGCAAGGTGCTGCAGCATCCGCGCTGCGTGAACTGCCATCCGGCGACGGAACGGCCGCGCCAGAGCGATGCGAGGCGCCTGCACGAGCCGATGGTGGTGCGCGGCAAGGACGGGCATGGCGCGCCCGGGCTCGCCTGCACCACCTGTCATGGCAAGCAGAACTTCGACCCGGCCGGCATTCCCGGTGACGGTCACTGGGCTCTCGCTCCCGCCTCGATGGCCTGGGAAGGCAAGACGCTCGGCCAGATCTGCGAACAGCTCAAGGACCCGAACCGCAACGGCAGCCGCGACCTTGCGGCGATCGTCAAGCACGTCACCACCGACACGCTGGTGCTCTGGGGCTGGAATCCCGGGAAGGGCCGCCAGCCGGCACCGGGATCGAGCGCCGAGTTCGGCGCGCTCATGCAGGCCTGGGCCGACAGCGGAGCAGCCTGCCCGGCAGGGTAGGCGGGAAGCGCGACGCAGAAACCCTCTCCCGGACGGGAGAGGGGCAGGGGTGGGGTGTTCGGACTGAGAACGTTGGCTTGAACCTGACCGCGCGGTCAGGTCTCACGGAATTCGTCACAGGGCCTACACCTCACTCTGCCCTCTCCTTGCAGGAGAGGGTTCCCTGCGCTTGTCCGGTAGACTGTGAGTTCTACCGCCCTTACCTGAACGGCGGCTCGTCGAAGCTCCTGAGCTTGCGCGAATGGATCGATGAGCCGGCTTCCTTGAGCTTTTCCAGCGCGGCGAGGCCGATCTTGAGGTGCTCGCCCACGGCGCGCTCATAGAAGGCGTTGGCGGCACCCGGCAGCTTGATCTCGCCGTGGAGGGGCTTGTCGGAGACGCAGAGCAGAGTGCCATAGGGTACGCGCAGACGATAACCCTGTGCGGCAATGGTACCCGATTCCATGTCCACCGCGATGGCACGCGAGAGGTTGATGCGCTTGCGCTCCTTGCTCCAGCGCAGCTCCCAATTGCGGTCGTCTTGGGTGACGACGGTGCCGGTGCGCAGGCGCTGCTTCAGCCGGTCACCCTTCTCGCCGGTGACCTCGGCCGCCGCCTCCTGCAAGGCAACCTGGACCTCCGCCAGCGCCGGGACCGGCACGTCCGGCGGCACCAGCTCGTCCAGAATGCCGTCCTGGCGAAGATAGGCGTGGGCGAGGACGTAATCGCCGATGATCTGCGTCTGGCGCAGGCCGCCGCAATGGCCGACCATCAGCCAACAATTGGGCCGGAGCACCGCCAGATGGTCGGTGATGTTCTTGGCATTGGAGGGGCCGACGCCGATATTGACCAGCGTCACGCCTTCGCCCTCGGTGCGGATCAGATGATAGGCCGGCATCTGGAAGCGGTGCCAAGGCGCCGACATCACCCGTTCGGCGGCGCTGACGTCGATGCCGTCCCGGTCGATGCGGATGCCGCCCGGCGCAACCAGCGCCTGCGCCGTGCCCGCCTCGATCTCGGCCAGAGCGAGCCGGACGAACTGGTCGACATAGCGGTGATAATTGGTCAGCAGCACCCAGGGCTGAACGGCGCGCCAATCGGTGCCGGTGTAGTGAACCAGCCGGCGCAGCGAATAGTCGACGCGAACCGCGTCGAACAGCGAGAGCGGACGCGGCTCGCCCTCGACGATCTCGAAGGTGCCGTCGGCGATCTCGTCTCCGACCAACGCCAAGAGCGGCGTCGGGAAATACCGGGCGAGTTCGGCGGCCGTGACAGTGCCGCGGCCGAGCTCGTCGCCGCCGTCGAGCGCGTAAGGGTAGGGAATCTCTTGGCTGCTGATGCCGGTCTCGATCGTCGCGCCGTATTCCTCGACCAGCGGCTGGAGCTGGTCGAGCAGATAGGCGCGGAATTCGGCTGGCTGAGTCACCGTGGTCGAATAGATGCCCGGCATCGAGAACTTGGCATAGCCGCGCCGCGTCGCCGCCGGCAGCTTGGACGGCTCATAGGTGACGCGCAGCATCGGGTAGCGATAGAGCGCCCGCTCCTCCAGCGTCGGCGGCTGCGCGGTCGTGAAGAAGCGCTGCAGGTCGTAGCGCAGCGCCGTCCGCGCCTGCTCGTAGAGCAGCTCCAGCCGGTCGACGGCCTCGTGCGGCGTGGCGGCGATCTCGAATGTCATGCGCGAACGACCTCTCGTTCGGCGTGCTTGTAGCTGGGCCAGTGAGCCCCTGACAACAGCGCCGATATAGGAGGTGCTTGCGGTTGGGAAAATTTTGGATACAATTATCCTATGACCGCGACCCGCCTCGCCGCCGCCACGACGGCCTCCGCCCTCGCCCAACGCCTGCGCGAGGCGATCGATGCCGGGCGCTGGTCTGCGGGCGATTTGCTACGCCAGGAGCAGATCGCCGCCGAATACAGAGTCAGCCGCATCCCGGTGCGCGAGGCGCTGGCGCAGTTGCAGAGCGAGGGCCTGCTCGATATCGCGCATTATCGCGGCGCCCGCGTGAGCCGGCCGCAGGCCGGGGAGATCAACGAACTCTTCGATCTGCGGCTGCTGGTCGAAAGCGACCTGCTGGCGCGAGCGCTCGGACGGCACGACCAGCGCTCGCTGCGTGAACTGGGGCGGCTTCAAGACAGGCTGGAGGACGCCGAGGACCGGCTCGGCTGGATTTCCGGCGACATCGCCTTCCACGAGGCGCTTTATGCGCCGGCCGAACGCCCGCGCAGCCTTGCCCTGTTCCGGCAGCTGCGGGCGCCGATCGACCGTTTCAACGCGCAGGCACTCGGGCCCGGGGCCCGCAAGCAGGGCTGGGCGGATGAGCACCGCCAGCTGATCGCCGCGGTTGCAGCCAGCGATGCGGCCGCAGCCCAGGCGATCCTCGAACAGCATTTGCAGGCAACGCGCACGGTCGTGCTCGCAGCCTGCGCGGGACAGGGAGAAGACTGATGGCGACGCATGGCGCGACGATCACCTGGCAGCGCGGCGAGGACACTTTCCTCGACAACCGCTACAGCCGCGCTCATCTCTGGCGCTTCGATGGCGGGCTGGAGGTGCCGGCCTCGAGCTCGCCGCATGTGGTGCGCGCGCCTTTCTCCAACCCGGCTAATGTCGACCCGGAGGAGGCCTATGTCGCGGCCCTGTCGAGCTGCCATATGCTCTGGTTCCTCAACCTGGCGGCGCTCGGCGGTTTACGGGTCGACAGCTATGCCGACGCCGCCGAAGGCGCGATGGCGAAGTACAGCGATGGCAAGGAGTGGGTCGCGACGGTGATCCTGAAACCGCATGTCGTCTTCAGCGGGCCGAAGTCGCCGGACGAGGCTGCCGTCGAGGCCCTGCACCATAACGCCCACGCGAACTGCTTCCTGGCCAATTCGGTGCGCTCGACGATCGAGACGCATGGCAGCTGGGATTATCGGGGCACAGCCTGAGACCCGCGCCGCGATAGCCGCGTCTGCACGCTCACTGCGCCGCGAGCAGATCGTCTTCGGCGACGAGCCGGCCGATGAAGCCGAGCTGGCGATCGACGCAGGCCTCGCGTTCATAGTGCGCGATCACCGTCTGGCGCGCGGCCGCGCGGAGTGGTGCAACCTCATCCTGCCTGTCGAGCGCGGCAATCACCATCCTTGCTAGCCTCACATCGTCGAAGAAAGGGGCGAGCAGGCCGTTGACGCCATGACGGATCACTTCCTGCACCGGTGGCGTCGCCGAGCCGACGATCAGCGCGCCGCAGGCCATCGCCTCCAGCATCGACCAGGACAGCACGAACGGAACGCTCAGATAGACATGGGCGGCAGAGACCTGGAACAGCCTGACGAGGTCGGCATGGGCGAGCCAGGGAATGTGGACGATGCGATGGCCGAGACCTGTCTCCTCCAGCATCACCTCGCGCCAGAGCCGTCCGTCGGGACGCGGCCGGCCATAGCCTGCCCCATCGCCGCCGACCGCGACGAACAGCACACCGGGCCGCTCCTGCGCGATCCGGGCCGCGGCGCGCATGAATTGCGGATAGCCGCGATAGGGATCGAGATCGCGGGCAGCGAAAGTGACGACGGGATCGCCAGGGCGAAGCACGCGCCCATCGGGCAGCACGAACGTTGCCTGCGCATCCGGCCGGCAGGCATGGATGTCGATGCCGTCATGGCAGACCGCGATGCGCTGCCTCAGAGCGCGCGGATATTGCGCCTGCTGCCAGCGGGTCGGCGCATAGGCGAAGTCGAGCGTCTGCAGCGTCACCAATTGGGCGGCATTGCGCATCCGGATGCGGCGCCGCTCGGCCTCGGGCACGGTGAAGGCCGGATCAAAATCGAGATCGGAGCCGGAGGCGTTGTAGAAATACTCGCAGTATCCAATCAGCGGCACGCCCGGCATCGCATCCTTGGCGAAGAGCATGCCGCCCCAGCCGACATGGCCGAGGATCGCGTCCGGCCGATCGTGCCGATGCAGACGAGACAACTCCTGCGCAACCGCCTCGCCAGTGCGCACATGGTATTCGGTCGCAGCGAGCGTCGCATGCGCCGTCGCAGGTTCGCCCACGGAATAAGCGATCTGCCTGATCCCAGGGCGATCCGGTTCCGGCTTCTCCGTCACCAGCGTGACCTCGCCGCCTTCGGCGACGAGGCGTTGGATCAGGTGAGCGAATTGACCAGATCCTGAACGATGAACGAATAGGACGTGCATGAGGCCAGCAGGATCCCGCCATAGCGCAGCGCGTCGCCCCACCATTGCTCGAGGCGGCGCAGCGTGTCGTGGGTGGTCTGGAGGTCGGCGTCGAGGTCGATGTCGAGGCCCTGGCCGAACTGGCTGGTCTCGTCGAGCAGTTTCAGCCGCTCGACGAGAAGCTGGCCCTTCGGCGATAGCGAGATGCGGGCCAGGCGGCGGTCACGGGGTGAGCGACTGTCTTGGTGGTCAAGCGGTTTGTTCGCGCCATGGTTGTCTGTCCCGGATGACGGCGTTGAGGATTGTGACGAGCTTTCGGGCTGTCG